>NZ_JBVAXR010000075.1:0-6687 GCF_055419445.1 Mycobacterium sp. IDUB_19
AAGTCGCCGCCCGAACGGTCTGGGCCATGGTCGGCCCCCTGCATCGGGTCGTCGCACCACGGTTGATGGAACGTGCCGCCCTTAGTGCGTCGGCAGACCCAGAACGTGTTCGGCGATGAAGTTGAGTGCAAACTCGTTGCTCACCGGCCCGGTTCGCGACAACCGCGCGTCGAGGTAGTTGTCAATCCAACCGTTGCGGTCGTCCCAGGCATCGACCCCTAGGACTTGCATCGCATGGTCGTAGCTGTCGAACACCAGATCGGCGGTGAGTATTTTGGCCATGTTCGCCTCGCCCGCAACGACATACGGGTCCACGCCCGCATCGAATCGCGACGCGGCGCCGTAGACGAACAAGCGGACCGCGGCGAGCTGCGCGTGCAGTTTGGCCAGCGGGTGCGCGATCGCCTGGTTCGCCCCGATCGGAGCGGTGCCCGAGGTGATGCGTTGCTTCGCGCGGACGACCGAGCCGTCAAGGCCGTATGCTGCGCTGCCGAGACACAGGGCGGCGGTCAGGATGCGCTCGACGGCGGTGAACGGCCACATCACCGCCAGACCCTCCCCTTCGGCCCCGACGAGTTCGTCTGCCGGGACGATCACTTCGTTGAGCTCGAGCTGATACTGCCGAACACCCTCGCGATAACGCATCGGCAATTCACTCATCGTCACTCCCGGCAAGGCCGGGTCGACGAGCACCGTCGTGTAACCCCTCGAAGCGCCGTCATCACCGGCGGCGGCGCGGCCGAACACCAACACACGATCGACGACATCCAGACCGGAGGTGATCTGTTTGACCCCGCTGACCACCAGATGGTCACCGTTGCAACGAATCTCGGTGCTTGTCCGGAAGATATTGTGACCACTGTGTGATTCGGTCACGGCCATCGCCAGTAGCGCCTGTCCGCGGGCAACTCGTGGGCACCATCGCCGGCTGGCCGGCTGCGACCCAACCTGGGCCATTGCATGCGCGATCGCGGCCGACAGCACGGGCATCCACAGCACTATCCCCCGCTCGGCGAATGCCTCGAGGACGAGACTCGCGCCGAGCAGTCCTCCCTCGGTGCCGCCGTATTCGGTCGACAGCACCAATCCCGGCCATCCGTGATCGCAGAAGCTCTCCCACAATTGCGGGTGCATCTCGTGATGATCCAGCAGATGCTGGCGGACCTCGCGGGGCCGATTCGCCCATTGCGCGGCGACTTCACGCGCTTGAGCCTGCAGCCGAGCGTGCACCGGGGACAGTTCTAGCAACTCGGACACCGCGTTCACCATGTGAGACAGAGTATCACTCCGGAGTTTTACTCTCCAGTGACACCCGGGTGCCCGGGCTTGACCGGAAGCAACTCGGCGACCGCGTCGCCTTCAGCGATGATCAAGCCCTCGGGTCCAAGGAGCTGTATACGAATTCGGCCTTGGGTCGGCTGCTGAGGTCTACGTGTGCGCTTGGTGGGAACCCCGCTCATGCCGGCGACGGCGGCATCGATCAGTTCCTCGGCATAGTGCAACAACGAGCCCGGCAGTTGACCGACTAGCCACCGCTGAGCGATGGAGTGTGCCGGTCCCGTCACGATCGCGACCACGACCGGCATCGGAAGATCCTTCGCCTCGCCACGGTCGACGAGCACCGATAGCCAGTCGCGGTAGGCATCGGTCACATCGCGGTTCAGGTCTTGTAGCTGCCCACCGGCGTCGGTTGTCCAGTCAAGTTGTCCACGGCCGTAGAGAAAGCGCGCACGGTCCGGATTGTCTTCAATCCACGACAATTGCTGGCGGATCACCCCGCCGACAGCCTCACGCAACGTCGCCGGGCGTTGCCGAAGGACGTTCCAGAATCCGTCTTGCACCGATCGCATGGCATCGACATAGAGCGCGCCGGCGATTGCTTCCTTCGACGAAAAGTGGTGAAACAAAGCACCGTTGGAAACACCACTGTGCTCTCGAATCCGCGCGACGGTTGTGCGGTCGTAGCCTTCTGCGGTGAAGCACTCTAGCGCCGAGTCCAAGATGCGCTCTCGCATTCCCATACCGACGCAGAGTAACACTCCGGAGCATCCGAGAGATCTGGCTTGCAGTTGACTGCACTATTGCGCCCAACTGCATATCGCGTCTACGATGACCCGATGACAAGTACGGCAGCGCGGCCGGTCACCGAGTTCATGGACGACCCGATCGGCTTCTTCGGCCAGTCCTACACCCAGATGCACAGCATCGGCCGCGACGAGCTCGAGGAGTTACAACGGCAGGCCATGGGCATCCGCTTTCAGGAGCACTACCGGCGCATCGAGATACTGCGCAAACTGGCCGACCGGCTCGGCATCAAAGAGCTCAATCAGTTCAATGATGTTGTACCGCTGTTGTTCTCGCATACCGCGTTCAAGTCATACCCGGCTGCGCTGGTGGACAGGAAGCGCTTCGACCTGATGACCCAGTGGCTCGACAAGCTCACCAGCTACGACCTGGCGGACGTGGATACCAACGGCTGCACCGGGATCGACGACTGGATCGACCGGCTCGATGCGCAGACGCCGCTCGAGGTCATCACCTCCAGCGGCACCACCGGCACCATCTCAATCCTGCCCAAGGACAAACGCGGCGCCGAGCAAGGCATGACGCTGTGGAAGATCTGCCTTTTCCAGACATTCGGCCACGAACCCACCGATGCCGAACTCAACCCGGTTGCGGACGTGGTGTGGCCGAACTTCGCCAACGGCAAGCTCGGCCACCTGCGCATTGCCAACATGATCAAACGCGGCTTCACCGGCGGCGACGAGAGCAGGTTTCACGCGCTCTACCCTGGCGCGGTCGACACCGACCTGATGTTTCTGGCCTCCAAGATGCGCGCCGCGGCGTCGCGCGGCGAGCTGGACCGGCTGGAGATCGACCCGGCGCTGGCCGCCCGCAAAGACGAATTCATCGCCATGCAGGCACGCCAGGCCCAAGACACCGAGGAGTTCTTCACCCGCCTCACCGAACAGCTGCGCGGCAAAAGGGTGTTCATGACCAGTGCCTTCGGTCAGATGTACGACATCGCCAAGGCCGGCCTGGAACGCGGCGTGCAAAATGTCTTCTCTCCCGACTCGGCGATCCTTACCGGCGGCGGCATGAAAGGTGTTGCGCTGCCTGCCGATTTCATGGACGTCATCAAGCGCTTCCTTGGCGTCGACCGCATCCAGGTCGGCTACGGCTTCTCCGAATCGAGCACCTTCCATTGGGGTTGCCGCGAGGGCCGCTACCACGTCGCGCCGTGGGTCGTTCCGTTCGTACTCGATCCCGACACCAGCGAGCCACTTCCGCGTACCGGTGTGCAGACCGGCCGTGCGGCCGTGTACGACATCCTGCTGCGAGCGCATTGGGGCGGCGTCATCTCGGGCGACGAAGTCACGATCGACTGGGACCTGCAGTGCCCCTGCGGCCAGGCCAGCCTCGCGTTCGAGAAAGACATCATGCGCTACAGCGAAAAGCAGGGTGTCGAAGACGACCGGATCACTTGCGCCGCAACACATGAGGTGCACAACGAGGCGGTGAATTTCATGAAGGGTGTCGACCTGTGATCGCCTACACCGTCCCGCTGTTCTTGCGGGGACAGGTCATCACCGACGATCTCGTGCCGTTCGATACCCGCATCGGCGCCTCGCAGTTCCAGGCGCCGGACATGAGCAAATACGTCGAGCAACTGCCACTCAAGAGCCCTGGGCAAATGAGCGACCTCTACGAGTTGAGCTTCGACGAGATCCTCGACGTGCTGGCCGCCCTGGGCGAAGCGCTGGATTTCGAGTCGAACACCCACTTGCAGGAGGCCTACGAGGCCTCGCTGGTCGCCAACGTGCTGCCGGCGGAGATGATGAAGAACAGCTATCGCGTGCTGCGGCCGCTGTTTTCCCGGGAGAACGTCACCGAAATCGCCGACAGCCAGGTCGGGCTGGACTACCTCAACGGATGGGTCCCGCAAAAGTTGCGCGACGGACGTGAACTACGCGTGCGCGCCTTCGGATCCCGGGTGCTGCACATCCCGGCGGGCAACGGCGGATTGGTCTCGGCGGTGACGATCCTGCGTTCGGTGATCACCCGATCGGACGTCATCATCAAGGCCCCGTCCAACGATCCGCTCACCGCCATCGCGATTGCCCGCACGCTTGCCGACATCGCGCCGAACCACCCGATCACGAAGCACCTGGCGGTCGGGTATTGGAAGGGCGGCGATCTGGCCGTCGAAGAGGTGCTCTATCAGCCCCAGCACATCGAAAAGATCGTGGCGTGGGGCGGGATGGCGTCGGTCAAGCACGTAACCCGGTACATCCAGCCGGGTTTGGAGCTCATCGCGCTGGACCCCAAGCGCAGCGCGACCATCATCGGCGCCGAGGCCTTCGCCGACGAAGACACCCTGCGGGAGGTGGCCCGCCGCGCCGCGACCGACATCGGCGTGGCCAACCAGGAAGGCTGCGCCAACGCGCGGGTCATCTACGTGCTCAGCGGAACCGATGCCGAGGGCCTGGCCAATGCGAATCGGCTCGGCGAATTGATCTACACCGAACTGGTGTCGCTGCCCGACATCGTCAGCACCCCGCCGCGCTACCCCAACCGCGAGCTGCTCGACCATGTCGAGGCCTCCCGCATGACCGACGACTTCTACCGCGTCATCGGCGGCGAGCGGCGCGAAGGCGCCATCGTCGTCTCCCAATTCGACGAGCCGGTCGATTATTCGCCGATGCTGTCCGGGCGGGTCGCGAATATCGTGCCGGTGGACAACATCGACCGGGTGACCGCAGCAGTCAACGCCTACACTCAGACGATCGGCATCTATCCTGAGTCGCTCAAGCGACAGTTGCGAAACACGCTGCCGCTGTTCGGTGCCCAACGGCTGACCAGCCTCGGCTACGCGTGCAGCGTCGCGATCGCGATGCCCCAGGACGCCATCGAGCCGGTCCGGCGGATGTGCAAGTGGATCGTCGACGAGGAATGCGATCCCGCCACGGTCGTTCCGCTCTGGGAGCTGGCCCGACGATGAGCGAACGCCGGACCGCGCTGGAGGTTGTCGACGGAATCGACCTGTCCGGCAAGGCCTGTGTGATCACCGGCGCGTCGGCCGGTCTCGGCCGTGAGTCGGCGCGGGCGCTGGCCGCCGCGGGTGCACACGTGATTCTGGCCGCCCGCAATCAGGATGCACTCGCCGAGGCCGCCGAGTGGGTACGGGTCGAAGTACCGGGCGCGCAGACTTCGACAGTCGAGCTCGACCTCACCACGCTGTCCAGCGTTCGTGCGGCGGCGGCGGCGATCCGCGACATCACGCCGGCGGTGCATGTGTTGATGAACAACGCCGGCGTGATGTTCACCCCGTTTAGCCGGACCCGCGACGGGTTCGAATTACAAATCGGAACAAATCATTTCGGGCATTTCGAGCTCACCCGGCTGCTGATCCCACAGCTGGCTGCCGCCGGGGGCGCCCGGGTGGTGATCCTGTCCTCCGGGGGCCATGTGATGGGTGACGTCGACTTCGACGACCCCAACTGGGAGCGACGCGACTACGACAAATTCGTCGCCTACGGCGCATCCAAGACCGCGAACATCCTGCACGCGATTGAGACCGACCGGCGGCTGCGCGACTTGGGAATCCGCGCGTATGCCGTCCATCCCGGCACCGTTGCCACCTCGCTGGCGCGGTATATGTCCCGTGAGGACTTCTCCGATCTCCGCAAGCTCGTCGTGGACAACAGTGCGCTGCGTGGCGAATCGACCGATGGCTTCCTTGACTTCGCCACTCCCGAGCAGGGTGCGGCCACCCAAGTGTGGGCCGCGGTAAGCCCGGAGCTGGCCGACCGGGGCGCGCTGTACCTGGAAGACGGCGGCATCAGCGAGACCGTCGCCCCGTACGCGCGCGATGAGCAACGCGCGGCGGAGTTATGGCAGATCTCCGAAAAGGTGTGTGGCAGCACGTGAGCAGACTGGAACGGCGCAAGCAGGAGATGCGGGAGAAGATCCTCATGGCCGCGTTCGACCTGTTTCTGGCACAGGGCGTCGCGGCCACCACCATCGAGGAAATCTGCGAGCGCGCCGATATCGCGAACCGGACGTTCTTCAACCACTTCGCCACGCGTGCGGACATGATCCGCGCACTGGCCGAACGGCGGCTGGTAAACCTGCACGACGTCGTCTTCGACCGCGCCGACGAACCGATCCCGGCGCGGCTGGTCGGGGTGTTCGACGACATCGGGGTGACGCTGGTCAAATCCGGCGACGCCTACCGCGAGCTGATCGGGGAGATGCTTGCCACCAGCGGCTACGGCATCCAGCGGGGGTTCAACCTGCACGAAACGTTCGGTGAGCTCATCAAAGAAGGCGTCTCCCGCGGAGAGGTCAGTACGCGCCACGACGCAGACACCTTGGCCGACATCATTGTTGGTGCGCTCTCGGGCGGCATCGTGAACTGGACTGTCGATCGGACGTACTCGCTGGAAACCAACCTGCACAACCTGGGTGTCGCGCTGGCCGACTTGCTCAAGGCCTGAGCCGGGCAGCCTCCGGATCGTCGATGCGCATACTCACGGCTCCGGCAGGGCTTTCCAGTCACGCGACAGCTTCGACCCGAACCGCGGGGGCCGCCGCTCGAAGAACGCGTTGACGCCCTCACTCGCGTCGGCGGTGCCCATCACGCGGTGGTGCAACTGCGTTTCCAGCGAGGCGACTTGGCGCGGC
>NZ_JBVAXR010000076.1:0-6683 GCF_055419445.1 Mycobacterium sp. IDUB_19
CACGCCCATAGCGGTCCGAGAAGCCGAGCAACTAGGGTCATGGCCATGAGTCGGCTCGAACGCGGCCTGGCACGGTTGCGGGACATGCGCTTCGACTTGTACGCGCAGCCCATGCGGCAGGTGAGCCTGGAGCTCAAGATCGTCTTCTTCGCGGTCCACTTGCCGATCGCCGGCGGTAAGACGCTGAAGGTCCCGATGATCGCGACGGTTGGGCCGATGCCGGACAAGTCCAAGGAGAGCGACGCCGCCGACGGCGACACCTAGCGCTTAGAGAAAGCGCGCCCGAAGGGATTCGAACCCCCAACCTTCTGGAGTATCCACTCCGTCCACGAACATCCGCGAATGTTCGCTAACGTATTGCGGCCCAACGGGATACGCATTTCAGCGTCCACCTAGAACCACTGTCGTCCTGCACGATTCCCGAACGTTTATGGCGGGAAAGTGGCGGCTGCAGAACGCCTCAAGAGGGGCAATTTTGAGCTTCCCGCTGGCAGGATCTCGGCGTCACGCCGCGCGAAGATGACCCCGCGTCAAATTGCCCCACTACCCGACCAAGCCGGGGCCTGTGGCTTGTCGGGCACCAGGCGCACAATGCGGCGACGACGAGGGAGGTAGCTCGAAGTGCCTAGCTTGGTTATCCGGCCTGACGGACCCGAGAAGATCCGCCAACGATGCGGTGTGGTTCGCGATCAAGACGTCGCCGAGCGTATCGGCGTCGCCCCGGACGAGGTCAGTCGAATCCTGTCCGGCGAACAGCCGCCGAGCAACGAATTCATCGCCGGTGTGATCGACCGGTGCGGGATCACGTTCGCGTTCGATCACGCCTTCCAGGTCGTATTGAACAACGGCAGTCTGGTCGCGATCACCGAGGTTCCCGATGAGCGTTACCCGCTGCCCGCCGCTACGCAGATGCTCCTCGGTGACGCACACGGGCTAGCCGACCCGGAACGGTGGGTGGTCAAGCAACTGCGCTCCGGCCGATTCCCGGGGCAGAAGATCGGCCGCAGCTGGTTCATGCGCGAAGTGGATATCGAGACCGCTATGGAGGCGATGAACAACACGCCGACCCGTGCGTCGCCGCCGGATGATCCGCCACCTCAGCCCGCCTCGCCGATCCCTACGGCCAGCGCGCCGGACATCCTGAACGGTCTCTCCGCGCGGTCCCGGCGCCCCGTCATCCCCGCCCAAGCCGACCTCCTCGCCGGGGCGTCTGCGCGGAGCCGTCGCCGCGCCAGGAGAAACGCGTGACTGGCGTTAAAGGTGCTGGCGACGGCCGCGCAAACCGGGTCTCCGGGTTGGCGGGATTCGCGAGACAGCTGCCCTACCCCTGTCGCAAACTAATCAAGGGGCCGAACAGGAGAGACGACCATGGCCGCCGACAAGATCGCCCACGGCCCGGTGTGTAGCACTCCCATCAACGAAGGGGCTGTGAATGTTTCAGAAAGTTGATCGGAATGGGCGCCTCGTTATTGTCAACGACGAGGGCGGCGAGCCGCCGAGTGAAGTGCCGATAGAAGACGCACTGCAGCGGCCTGAACTACAGCCTGCTACGACGGTCGGCGCCGCAGACGACCCGACCACCGTTGTGCCACCGCTGACGGAGGCCGCGGTCCCTCATGCTTGGTCGTACGAGGAACCCGCCACGGTGGTGTTGGCGCGGCCGTGGCGCTCAGTGTGGGTGATCGCGGGCATCGGGCTGTTGTGTGGCGTTGTTGTCGCTTTCGCCATCTTTGGTGTCGTTGCCCTGGTAAGCGACGGCAATGGTGGCAAGCGGGAGGCGAACCCAACCACGCCGGTGCTGCCGACCGCTGTGCCCAGCAGCTTGCCGACGGCATCGCCTGCCGGTGTAGCGCCACCCCCGCCGTCGGTGATCGTGCAACCCCCACCAACGGTGATCGTCACGCCACCGCCCACCACCGTTACCGCGCAAGCCGCACCCCCGCCAGCCGCTGGCAGCACCGACGTCTTCACCATCTGCCCAGACGGCCACGAAGGCGTGGTGGGCGGCCACACCACATGCGCATTCGCCGCCAACGTGCGCCAAATCTTCTACGCCACAGGAATGTCCAACCAGTTCACCGCGTTCTCGCCGGTTACTGGCGACGGCTATGAGATGACCTGCGTCGGCAGATATCCCGCCTACTTCAGCGACGGATCAACGAAAATCTCAACGCGATGCTACGGCGGCGACAACGCCCAAGTAGTCATCTGGTGACCCCATTTCGGTATTGCGTCAGCACGCCGGCGGCGAGGTTCCATAAGTGGATCAGTCGCTACAAACCGCGAAAGGTGACGCTGCCCGACACCCCACGGTCACAACAGCAGCTCGAGCTTGCATACGACGCTTGCCAGAAGACACTTGAGGCACAGGACACCACGCTTGGCAACGTAAGGACTCGGGCTAACACCTTGTTGTCGACCGCGGCGCTGTTCGTTTCGTTTTCCACCGGACTGGGTTTAATCAATGCAGATCCCGCCAAAGGGCCTGCGCTGTCTATCCCAAAGGCCATCGTGCTGCTGTCAGTCGTGTTGGCACTTGGTCTGTGTGTTTTGTGCGTGTACTGGCCCGTTACCCCCTGGCACTATGCAGTTTCAGCTGAAAAGCTCATACTGCAGAGCAATACGGACACCAAGGAGGGACTACAGGCGTACGTCCTCAGAGAGGTAACCCAAGGCATTGCAGATAACGATGCGGCCCTGAATCGTAAGCAGCTCGCATTCCGATGTGCTGCAGCACTTCTGATCCTTGAGATCTTGCTCCTCGTGGCATTTTTAACGTTGTGAAAGTGAGGAAAGATGAGTCAAACCGGTACCCATGACAAACCTCCGTCGTGGCTGAGAAACCATTACCTGGCAACGACGTTGATCGCAGCTGACGACGCGCTGGCCAGACTTAGCAAGATCTTCGCCGCCACGGGAGGCTCACCGCGGCATATGGTGGCCCCTCACCGCACTAAACCGCTCTCACCCCGCGTCTGAATGGTTGTTGGACCGCCCTGCACTCTCCGCAGGGGCGGCCGCAACGCGACAACGCCGAAGTGGTCATCTGGTGATCCTGAAACGCAGCCATGACGGTAGGCGACCACTGCAGCGGAGTATTAGAGGAAGTCGTGTCTCCAACTGCTGATGCCGAGGACCATCCAGAGACAGCCGCGGGGACCTCGTATGGCGCGGGCGACGCGAAGACTGAATTTGTGCCGCCGCCGACGGAGGCCGCGCGGGAGCTGGCGTGGTCGGCCGAGGAGCCCGCGACCCAGCCGCTGCGGCAGTCGTGGGGCCTGACTTGGGGCCGCGCCGCGGTGCTCCTGGCATGCACCGGTGTGGTCGCGCTGGCGGTCGTGTTCGGTGGCTGGGCGCTGGTGCGGATGCACGATGACGACGCAGCGCCGCGGACGGTGACGAACCCTCCGACATCATGGGCGGCGCCCCAGACCCCAGCGCGGATGCCGCCTACAACTGCGCAACTACGGATGCCGACAACACCTGCGGAACAAAGCATCGCCAGTCTGCCGGGAACTGATCACCGTGGCTGGACCGCTTACCCCGGTGCACGCTGCGATTCGGGAAACCAGCCAGCCGTCGTGGCGCGCACCACACAGTCCGTGGTGGTGGTATGCGAAATCCAGCCCGGAAACTTCTACTATCGCGGCGTCCGTCTCAGCGATGGCGCGAGCATCGAACTCGCAAACGCAGTGCGCTCCTCACAAGGCTTCGACGTCACAAACCCGACGGACGGGACCATCTACCGAATCCGGTCGACGAGTCTCACCATCGCCCCGCCCGATGGACCGGCATCTTTTGAGCCGATGCTCCAGTACGCATCCAGCTAACTGCGGAACGACCCGACGTACACGCCAATAGCAACCATCGGCCATGGCCAACGCCATAACGGTCGTCGATGCCGCCATCGCGGTCTACTGCCCCGACAACAACTAGACAAACTACCGGCGATCCCTGACAGTGACCGACAGCGGCGAGAGGGCGACTAGATGGATCTACAAGCGGCTGGACGCTTCTGGGTGGCTGGTTATACGGCCGTCACAGCGCGGGGCGATCTCACCGCTCATCCCGGTGAAAAGCCCGAAGTGCAGCTCGACTCCGGCCTAGTCGATGATCCCCAGATCCGGGCCTTTGCGGGAGGGTTTTCCTTCAGCGGCAGTGCGGCCGATTCAGTCGCGGCGTTTCAGCCCATCACGTTGCACGGACAACTCGACAGCGGTGAAGCCGTGACGATGCAGCACGCCCAAAACTACGGCTCTAATCCACCTTTCGGATCTCCGCACTACATCGCCTACAACGTGGTAATTGGTTATCAGGTGACCGGTCTGGATCAGCCCTACACAGCCGTGCGCTTTCGATTGGGTCATCCTTACTGGCTTGCCCATCTACACGAAAGTGAACCCGCCGTCGTCGAGGATGACGGGTCCACGTTGAGCGTCGAAGCCGCAGACGATGGCAACTGGCTGGTGTACTCGTCGTCGACTCCCACGACACTGCGCCAGCTTGAAATCAGGGTGGTGTCGGGGTGTCTGGTGCTGCTCCATCTGGTCCTAGACCAAAACGACGTCACGACCCGCGAGACGCAGGTACGCCTTGACGGCGACCAACCGTGGCTCCCCGTGTACGGGCCAGCCTTCAATGCACCCTTGGACGCTCTCGAACCTGACTCACTGCTCCCGCGGGAAGAACTGACCGTCGAGCGGTTTGCGAAATGGATCTCATTCAATGACAAGTTGGACGGTCTCGCCTGGGCGGTGGCACGCCCCTTCAAAGCTGAATTGCAGCCGCAGGTACAAGTCATGACATCACTGGTCGAGGGCTTACATCGGCGACTGCGCTACCAGCAGAAGAAATTTCCGGGCCTGCCGAAAGACGCTATAGGCGCTGTGCTCAAGGCGGCTCGCGCAGCAGCCAGCACCGAGGCGGCAGCCCATTGTATCGACCCACGAGTCGCCAGCAGTTCCGTCGTGTTGTTTCACGATGTGAGCTTCAGGACCCGCGCATCCGACATCGTGACCGAAGTGTGCGCCGCGATTCCTGAAATCACAGAATCGATCGTGGACTTACCACGGCGAATAGTCGACAGCCGCAATGACTTTGCGCATCAACTTGAGCAAGGCGGCGAATCGCTCGCAGTTCGGATACTGCCATGGTTGATCGTTGCCAACGCCATACCTTGGCTGCTACGGGGTCTCCTGCTGCTTCGCGCGGGCGTCGACCCGAACGTCCTGCGTGACGGCTATTTGGCGTCCAACCGTTTCGAGCACTTCCGCGCCAACACCGCGCGACACGTCAAAGAACTCGGCTGGAAGGTGCCCGAGAACTGAGGTTCCGCACCTCCGCCGGCTCGCGGACCCCTGTGCGAGACCTCAACGAACTCGCCAAGATGGGCCTCGTTAAGCGCCGGGGCCGGAGGTTACGTGTAAACGTAGTCGTCATCGAGGCGTTCGTTCCGCCGACGTGGAAGAAGCGATAGCTGATGAGCGGTAAACAAGTCTGCGCGTGGTGCCCTCGCGGCATCGAACACACCGATTTGGAGCGGGTCGGCGGCGGCCTGTTTTGCGCCGAACACGCACTGGAGGCCAAAAAGAAGTTGCCGCCCACCGAGAGCTGCCGCAATTGCGGCCGCCCGACACCACGTGCAGTGCAACCGTGTGTCGAGTGCAGCACCGGGGTGTGGTCTTGACGAGGATTTCGAACGATCCGGATCTGCAGGCAGTGGTCATTTGGGGATTGCGCATCTTCTGAAGGCACATCCCTGCACCTTCACTGATGCCTACTGGATCCTGCTCAGAAATCCAGATCGTTCGTCCAACAGCGCGTCGATGTGTGCGGTTGACGGCGGCCGACCTTCCGCCTCCCAGACGGCGGCGCGTATTGCGACCAGTAGCCGAAGTTCGCTGTCGGCGCGGGCCGCCACGCCAGCCGAGTTCGTCGACATCCGGGCCGCGGTGAAAGCCTATGCAGGGCGGACGGGTCCAGGTCCGCATCCCGGCCGTCTGCTGCCCGCGTTCGTTGACCTGCTCGCGGCAACAGGTGGGCGGCCAAATGAAGTCCTCGCGCTGCGCTGGTCAGATGTCGACATATCAGCCGATCCACCTACTGTGACGATTGACGCGACGCTGATCGACCACGGGCGTATCGCCGGGAGGCCGTTGCACCGCCAGGACGCGCGCAAGGGCGATGCTCCCCCGCACACCGTTGTGCTGCCCCGCTTCGGTGTCGATGCGCTCCTGGTGCTGGCGGCCGAGTCGGACGGGCCGGCACCGGTGTTCGCGAATCGCGAGGGCGCTTGGATGTCGCTGGCGAACATGCGGCGATCGCTACGGGCCGCGCTTCCCGAACATCTAGCTTGGGTCACCCCGCACAGCTTCCGCCGCACGGGGGCCACGGTTGTCAGGGATGCGCTCGGCGCCGAGCTGGCGCAGCAGCAGCTGTCCCACGCGAAGCTGGCAACCACCGAAGCGCACTACTTGCAGCGACATACTCGCGGCCCTGATGTACGCGCCGCGCTCGAGGAATATGCGGGCGGTGAATGTGTCAGCTGAAAGTGGCGGATTCCGGGCGTGTCGCTTGCGGGGCCGAAATCGTCTGCGCTGGCAGTGTGCGCGCCCGAAGGGATTCGAACCCCCAACCTTCTGATCCGTAGTCAGATGCTCTATCCGTTGAGCTACGGGCGCCGG
>NZ_JBVAXR010000077.1:0-6666 GCF_055419445.1 Mycobacterium sp. IDUB_19
GCCGAATCCGAGCACTGCCCAGACTTCCCGCACCGGGTAGGTGGTGCAGTCCAACGTCTCGACGAGCTTGACGCTGTGTACCTTCCGGCACGCCCCGGTGAGGAAGCCGGCGACGACATTGATGAAGCCCGGCTCGAATCCCGTTCCCAGGAAGGTGGCGCCGCCCTGTTGAGCCGCCGCCTCGAGCGCCGCCCGTTCGGCTGGGTGGTGAGTGCCGGTGAGGAAATCGCCCGTCGTGACCACGTTGATGCCGGCCCGCAGCATCCTGTCCACCAGCTCGAAGTCGATGGCGCGAGGCATGTAGTTCACGCAATCCGGCCCAAGCTCGATCAGCGCGTCGACATCGTCGGTCGCGGTGACGCCGATCGGGGAGCGGTTGCCGAGCACGCCCGCATCACGTCCCACTTTGTCGGATCCGAAGGCGTGGACGCCCACCACGTCGAAGTCATCGCGGTCCAGCAGGACGCCGAGGGCCCGCCTGCCGATGTTGCCGGTCGACCACTGGACCACTCGGTATCGCGCCATGTGTCACACGGTAACCGTTGACAGCCGGTCTCGAACATTGTTCTAATCGGATTGCTGTTCGAATTCGGACGGCGTTCGAAATTGGGGGAAAGCGCATGGAGAGGGTGTCGAGAGCACCGGTGCTGCGCTATGGAGCGCTGGACCGGGCGCATCTGACGAAGTACCTGTTGCGGTTGGCAAAACGGGTGGGCGTCAACCGGGTCACGATGCGCGAGCTGGCAACCGAGGCGGGCACGGCGGCCTCGACGGTGTATTACCACGTTCGCGACAAGCGGGAACTGTTCGATCTGCTGATCGAGTCGGTGCTTGCGCAGATCGAGGTGCCGCCGCAGGGGGGCGGCTGGGAATCGCGGTTGGTCGAGCTCTACATGAATGCGTGGAAGGCGCTGGTCGAGGTGCCAGGGATCGCGGTCCTGCTCCAGGAGCATTCGCACACCGCCGCGGCTACGGAGATGGACCGCGCATCTCGCGGCATTCTGCGCGAATCCGGCTTGAATGCGGAGCATTTCGATGCGGCACACGCCGCGTTGTACATCCACCTATTGGGTTCCGTGCAGCTCGCGCATGTACTCCACACCGGTGCCACGGCCCACCGGCCAAGTGACAAAGCATTTGCATACGGCTTGCGCCTGATCGTGGCCGGCCTGCGCGGCGAGCTCGCGAAAGGGGAAGCATCATGACGAAGACGCTCATCGACCTCGGCGACTCGGCGATCTGGGCGTCGCAATTTCCCGACGATCTGTTCGCACAGTTGCGCGCCCGCACCCCGGTGTTTCACCAGCAGCTCACCGACGACGTGAGATCCGCTGTGGGCCGCGAGTTTTGGGTGTGCACCAAACATGCGGACGTCGCACGAGTGCATCGTGATCACGAGACATTTACGGCGACTCGTGGACCGCTGATCCAGGACGTAGCCCTGTTCGACGCGTATCCGGCCATCGTGAGTTTGGACCCGCCGGATCACACCGTCCGCCGCAGGCTCATTACGCGTGCCTTCACCCCACGCGCGGTGTCGAAGTTAGAAGACGGAATCCGCGAGCGGGCCAGGACAATGGCCGCGTCCTTGCTGGAGTCCGGTGGTGGCGAGTTTGTCGACCTGGCCGCCGGGCTGCCGATCTCGGTGATCGGTGACATCGTCGGGATCCCCGACGCGGATCGACCACATGTGTTCAGTCTCATCGACCGGGTTCTGAAAACAGCCGGCGCGCAGATGTCGATCCCCGACGGCGACGACGTGTTGCCGTTCATGGAGCTGTTCGAATACGCCAGCGCGCTGACCGCTCACAAGCGTGATCATCCCGTGGACGACATCTGGAGTGTGCTGTGCACCGCGGCGATCACGGCAGAGTCGGGGGAGAGCTTCCTGCTGCCCTCCAACGAACTCGAAATCTTCTTTTTCATCCTCGGGCTGGCCGGCGCCGATACGACGCGAAACGCGTTGTGCGACGGCATTCGGGCCTTCGTCGCCAATCCCGACCAGATTGCGGCCTATCGATCCGATCCGGCGACGCGGCGCACGGCGGTCGAGGAGGTGATCCGCTATTCCACGCCCATCATGTTCTGGGTTCGCGGCGCGACCAAGGATGTGACGCTTGGCGACGAGCTCATCCCGGCCGGCGCGCGCGTGATGACGATGTTGCGCTCGGCCAATCGCGACGAGGACGTCTTCGAGGATCCATACCGATTCGACATCCGCCGCGATCCCAACCCCCACCAATCCTTCGGCGGCGGTGGCGCCCATCATTGCCTGGGGGCGATGCTTGCGCGGGCCGAAGTTCGGGCCGCCCTCGACGAGATCCTGTTGAACACCAGCGCCATCGAAATCGGCGAGCCGAAGATGACGCTTCCCAACCTTGCCAACAACATGACCGTGTACGAATCACTGTCGGTCAGCTTCGCGACGCGTTAGTCGGGGCGGGTGGCGGAGTTGGCGCATGGGTCGGCTCAGCTGTCGTAGTCGACTGTGACGGTTGGGGTGGTGGGATGGGATTGACACGTCAGTATGAAGCCGGCCTCGACCTCGGCTGCGTTGAGTGCAAAATTTTGCTCCATCGATACTGCGCCTGTCGTGATCCTGGCTTTGCAAGTGCCACACGCGCCGCCGAGACAGGCATAGGGCGCGTCGATGTTGTTTTTCAGCGCCGATTCGAGGACGGTCTCACCCGCGGCGAGTTCCACGGTGTGATCCGCGCCGGACAGCGTGATGGTCACGTCGGACTTGGGAAAGTCATCGACGTTTGTGGGTTGCTTTGTGCCGCGGAACAGTTCGAGGTGTATCCGCTCGGCCGCCACCCCAACAGAGGCGAGTTCGTCGCGCATGGTCGTGACGAGATCGCTTGGGCCGCACAGGTACCACCGGTCGATCGAAGTGGGGTTGCCGGCGCGCAAGCGTTGAATCATCGCCAGGTCGATGCGGCCGCGAAGTGAGGCGGGGTGGTGCGCCTCGGCTGAGCGGATGTGGAAGATGCGTAACCGGTCTGCGTATCGAGCTTCGAGCTCATCGAGATCGGTAATGAACATGGTCGACTCTGCGGTTCGGTTGCCGTAGAAGAGGGTGAAGCGGCTTTCGGTCTCAATCTCCATGGTGGTGCGCATGATCGACAGGATGGGCGTGATGCCGCTCCCGGCCGCTACCGCGACATAGTCGCGCCGAGCGAGTGGATCCAGGGGTGCGCCGAAGCTACCCGTGGGCGTCATCAGCTCCAGGACGTCACCGGCTCGCAGTGTTTCGACCGCGAAGGTCGAGAACAGCCCGCCTGCGATGTGCCGTACTCCGATCGCCAGTTCTCCCGATGTGGCCGAGGTGCAGATCGAGTAGTTTCGCCGCACCTCCTCCCCACCGATGTGGTGTCTAACCGTCAGGTGTTGGCCCGCCTGGAATTGGAACTCGTCGCTGAGGTGACCGGGAACGTCAAAAGTGACTTTGACGCTGCCTGGGGTCAGGGGCTCGACACTTTTAACAGGGATCGGGTGCGTGCTGGCATGGCGCGCCGCGGAGGAACTCGGCATTCGGACTGGCAGCAGCGCAGCTAGTTTGCCGTTGAGGCGTTTCCACTCGTGGTACTGCGTGGCGTCGAGCTGCTGCCCAAAGACGGTGCTTATTGCCGAGTCGCGCTCGAGGTAGGCGGCCTCATTGCGTCGCCAGGCCGCGACGTAGCGGTAGAAGGGGATGGACGGGTGTAGGTGGTGGACCAGGTGATAGTTCTGCGACAACAGCAGGGGAGTCAGGATCCACTCTGAGCCGACGCGGTTGCGGGTTGCGCGATAGCGGTTCTCGCGTTGCGTGTCTTCCAGGTCGTGGTGGGGTAGCCAGTCGAACCACCAAGCGAGCACGAACATCGCCACCCGCTCGGGAATCAGATAGATCAGCGCGAGCGTCCACAGATGTCCGGTCAAGGCGGCCGCCACGATCACCATCACCGAAAAGGTCATCAGGGCAACCGTTTCGAGAATCTCGCCGCGTGGCCGCCGGCGCAGGTTACGAACCAAGAAGCTGATGTATGGCAGGTCCATTGCCGGGAAGCGGATGGGCAGCTGCCACCAGGGCGCGGCGCTGACGAAGTGATCGGGATCGGACTCACCATCGTTGGTGTTGCGGTGGTGCTCGATATGGATGAACGCGAACGACTTGAATGAGATCAGCGGCGAGACGAAAAACATTGCCATCCGACCGAAAGCGACGTTGACCCAGCGATGTGAGCTGATCGAGTAATGCGAGGCGTCGTGCAACACGGTGAACAGGACGAAGATTGCTGCGGAGCTCGCGGCGACGGTGGCGATCGCAGGCAAAGTATCGGTGAGGGCAGCCCAGGTTGATGCGCCGAAGAGCGCAAGCGAGCATGTGAAGATGCCGATTGTCGGCCAGGACAGCGTCGGAACCTGCTCGCCCGGATCAGGCAAGGCGTGCTGGGATACCGCCACTGGGGGTTGGGGGTGTTGAGTCTTGGTCAGCATCGGAGTCCTTCGCGCTTCGGAATGAGATGCTCGCAACCTACAAACGGCCGGTGTCGGTCAACAAGGCCCTCCCAGCCCTCCGCGGTGTGCTGCGAGCACATCCAGCGCGCTCGGACTCCTGCCAGTGGGGCTATGACTCGGGCAACACCGAGGCTCCCAGCACGTCGCACACTAGTAGGGCGGCGTGCAGTTCGGCGACGTTGATCGTTGCGGGCCGGCCCCTGCGCTCTTCGGCACGACGCACCCTTTGCAGGACCGTATTCTTGTGGATTCCCAAGGTGCGTGCCGCGGCCGTCAGACTCCCTTGCGCGTCGAGGACAGCCAGGAGGGTGGCGCGCTCACTGCGCTCTTTCGCGTCATTACGGGCGAGATCGCCGAGCTGAGCCGAAACGAAGGCCCTGGCCGCATCGAGGTCGCGCGAGATGGCATCCACCAACGAAACATCGGTGAACTCGGTGATCGACGGCGCCGCGCGTCCAGACAGTTCTATGACCCGGCGGGTGCGGAGCGCCTCGCGGTGGGAGGTGCGAAAGCCTGCAGGGCCCGGATGGGGCGAGCCCACCGCGATGTGAACGTTTTCGCGTTCGCCGGGCGACTCCGTCGCCATGCCCGTGAGCGAAGTCCTCACGTCCCCGGTGATCGATGCCCATCCCCACACCGCGAGGGGGCCGTCCGCCACGACGAGTGAGTGACCCGCCCCGAGATACCTACCAACCTGCCTGGCGAATCCCTCAAGGTCGACGCCGCGGTCGTCGGCCCAGCACACGAAACCGATTTGTCGACCGGTGAGCCGGTGGCTGAGTACACGTTCGGCCCGAGCGTTGTCGACGCGTTCGCCGGCGAGCAGTGCCCGCACGACTTCGTTGCGCTCGGCTCGTGCCTGGTTCTGGCGTCGGTCGAGTTCAGCGACGTACTCGGCGGCCACCAGACTGGAGATGCGGTCGATGTATCGAAACCCAAACCGCTCGAGATCGATGAACGTCCTCAGCGCGACAGCGGGGTCGCTGATCCAGTCGGTGAGCGAGTCGGAAAGCTTCTCGGTGAAGTACTCATGACCCAACCGATAGAACCGCAGCATCACATCGACGCTGTGCCCTCGTGATGCCATTGCTCGCGCGTGTTCGAGCGCAGTTACCGGCGCCTCCGCAGCCGCTACGTCGATTCCATGACGGAACATCGAAAGTGCCGCTTCGAGATTCGACGAGCACGATCCCAGGGTCAGGCCGCGAAGCTCGGTATCCCCGCCGACCTCCGGAATCCGCTCGACCAAATACGCGAGCATGTCCTCAGCCAGGCTCGACACATTCGCCAGCAGAGACGCAGCGACACCCCTTCCAGCGACCGCGCCGTGGGCCGGCTCTAGCGCGTCCATACCTGCACACTAACGGCGGCCCGGGTGGCCAACACTATGAACTGGGTTTGCTGCGTCGTCCCGGGTTTGATTGCGGTCCACTACATCCCCCAGGCTCCCGACATCCGGGAAAGGACATGGTCAGGTAGTCGATATCGCTTCGGCCGGCACTTGTCTCAGCCATCTAACTGGCTTCCGTCTGTACTTTCGGTCCGTTTGGACGGGCCCTCGCGGTTGGCCGGGCCGGTGGTGGCCCGGCTGCCACGCAGTGGCAAACCGCCGCTGGCCCAAGTGTTCGAGGTAATCGACCGCCGTCACGGCGAGCCGGTGTCGCTGCGCGACGTGGCGGATGAAGTCGGCATGACGCATGGACAATTGACCACCGTTGTGCGTCACCGCACCGGACGCACCGTGGGCGACTGGATCACCGAGCGTCGTATGGCCGAAGCTCGCCGCTTGCTGGCCGGAACGGACCTTCCGGTCGCAAACGTTGCCACGCGCGTCGGGGTGACGGATCCCGGCTATTTCAGCCGGCTGTTCACCCGGACGCACGGCATCTCGGCCCGACGCGCCAAAACGGCGAACTGTCATAGGGATTCGACCTCCAACCACTGGTCAATGTCGTATCGATCGCCCACGGCGCGGATCGTCGCACCGCCGTGGCCGGGGTAGTGCGCGGGTATCACCGTGGCGTGAGCCTGTGCGGCTTCGCTGAAGATCCGGCGCCGCGTGGTGGCGGCGGCGGCGGCATTCACGTCGAAGGCGCACGGGTCGGCGGGCCGGCGCACTTGCAACGGGCTGTGCGTGATGTCCCCGACGAACACCGCGGGCTGACC
>NZ_JBVAXR010000078.1:0-6572 GCF_055419445.1 Mycobacterium sp. IDUB_19
CCCAGCCGCTCGATGATGGTGGCGTTGGCCATGCCGCCGCCCTCGCACATCGTCTGCAGACCGTAGCGGCCGCCGCGCTGTTCAAGCGCGTTGACCATGGTGGTCATGATGCGAGCACCGCTGGCACCGAGCGGGTGACCAATCGCTATCGCCCCACCGTTCACGTTGGTCTTGGCCAGGTCGGCCCCGGTGTCGTGGGCCCACGCGAGGACGATGGGCTTCCGGCGAGGACATCGGGCAGTCGAAAGTTGCCGAAGCCCTTAGACGGTCGCGGGCACGAGGGTGCTAATGTCTTCGCCTTGAAGGAGTTTCACGGTCAGCGACACGTCGAAGTAATCCGTCCAGCGGGTGATCTTCCCGTCTTGGCCGACAACGAAGGTGCCCATCACTGGGACTGCTGGCTTGCTACCGTCGGGTGCCTGGATGTAGTCGAGGCGCTCGGTCAGCACCACCGGTCCGTCGCTGGCCATGTTCACGATTTCAAAGGCGTAGGCATCTGGGAACATTGCAAACTGCGCCGCCATGTTCTCAACAATGGCATTCACGCCGTTCGACGCTGGCATGCCGACATTCTGATAGACAGCGTCGTCGGCAATGAGCGGTCGCAGCGCCTCGGCGTCACGTCCCTCCATCAGCGCGCAGAACCTACGGACGACATCGACAGGTGCAGACATAACGCGGAACCTCCACGGCAGGCTGAGTGAATGGGTATCACCTACAGACTGTATGTGACATTCGGACTGTAGGTGACCCACTCGATGTATGCAATAGGCTGGCGCAGTGGCGCTTGATGAGCCCCTGGACACGAAAGCGCGCCGGGCTGCGCAGGCAGAGGCCACTCGTGCAGCGCTCGTTGCTGCTGCTCGAAAGCTGTTTGTCGAAAAGGGCTATCACCGCACGGGCACCGAAGAAGTCGTTGCAGAGGCTGGCGTCGGCACCCGTGGTGCGCTCTATCATCACTTCGCGGATAAGCAGGCGCTATTCGAAGCGGCGTTCCTCGCGGTCGAAGAGGACCTGGTCATCGAAGCCGCAAAAAACCTTGCCGACCCTGCGGACGGCGCGCTAAACCAATTGCGGCAGGGCCTAATTGGCTTCCTGGATGCGTCGCTCACTCCTCATGTTCAGCGGATATTGCTTATCGACGGGCCAGCCGTACTCGGTTGGGTCAAGTGGCGTGAATTGGAAAGCCGCTACGGACTTGGGGCCATTCGCGCCACGCTCGAACGTGCCATCGACGAAGGCGACCTTGCGGCGAATCAACCCACTGACGCTTTGGCGCACCTTCTACTCGCCGCTGCCGACGAAGCCGCCCTCTTCATCGCGAACGCACCCGATCAACTTGTAGCGCGCGACCAAGGAGTGCGGGCGCTGAACGCCCTGCTCGACGGGCTTCGAGTCAAATAGTCCGATCAACTATCAACAGAAAACCCCCACGCCAATGAGGCGCGGGGGCTCTGTGTTCCTGTGTTGACTCTTACTAGCTGAGCCGCTCGATGATGGTGGCGTTGGCCATGCCGCCGCCCTCGCACATCGTCTGCAGACCGTAGCGGCCGCCGCGCCGTTCAAGCGCGTTGACCATGGTGGTCATGATGCGAGCACCGCTGGCGCCCAACGGGTGGCCGATCGCGATGGCGCCGCCGTTCACGTTGGTCTTGGCCAGGTCGGCTCCGGTGTCGTGGGCCCATGCGAGCACCACGGGCGCAAAGGCCTCGTTGACCTCGAACAGGTCGATGTCGGCCAGCGTCAGGCCGGCCCGCCGCAGCACCTTCTCGGTCGCCGGAATGACGCCGGTCAGCATGTACAGCGGGTCGTCGCCCACCACGGTCGTGGTGTGGATGCGGGCCAACGGGCGCAGGCCCAGCTTCTTGGCGACCTCACTGGTGGTGATCAGCACCGCGGCGCTGCCGTCCGAGAGCGGCGACGAGTTGCCCGGTGTGATCTCCCAATTAATCTGCGGGAAGCGCTCTTTCATCTTCTCGCTGTAGAACGCCGGCTTCAGCGCGGCCAGTGTCTCCACGGTGGTGGCGGGGCGGATGATCTCGTCGGCGTACAGCCCGGCGATCGGGATCAGCTCGTTCTCGAACAGCCCGTCCTTGGTGGCGCGGGCGGCCTTGTCGTGGCTGCCGGCCGAGAACTCGTCGAGCTGAGTGCGCGAGAAACCCCACTTCGCGGCTATCAGCTCGGCGCTGATACCCTGCGGCACAAGGCCTTCGGGGTAGCGCGCGCTCATGCCCTCGCCAAACGGGTCGCTGCCCGGCAATACCTGGGTGCCCATCGGTACGCGGCTCATCGACTCCACGCCCGCGGCGATCACCAGGTCATAGGCACCGGCGATAACGCCCTGGGCGGCGAAGCTGATCGCCTGCTGGCTGCTGCCGCACTGGCGGTCGATCGTCACGCCGGGAACCGACTCGGGGAAGCCCGCGCCCAGCAACGCGTTGCGCGCGATGTTGACCGCCTGATCGCCGACCTGGGTGACGGCACCGGCGATGACGTCGTCGACCTGCGCCGGGTCCACACCGGTGCGGGTCACGAGTTCACGCAGGCTGTGCGCCAACAGGTCAACGGGCAACACATCGTGTAGCGCGCCGCCGGCCTTGCCCTTGCCGATGGGGGTGCGGACGGCGCCGACGATGACGGCGTCGCGGCCTTGAAAACCAGGCGAGAAAGCGGTCATGACTCCTCCTTGAGTCCTGAGTATGGCTCGATATACCCAGCAAAACGTCTAGGTATACTAAAATCAACCCAGTCGGGAGGTGATTTAGATGACATTTCTGCAGGGCGCCCTGGCGGACCGGGAGAAATGGTCGCCGGTCGGCCAGTGCGCGATCGAGAAGACGATGACGGTGGTCGGCACCAAATCCGCGATGCTGATCATGCGCGAGGCGTACTACGGCACCACCCGGTTCGACGACTTCGCCCGCCGGGTCGGCATCACCAAGGCGGCCACGTCGGCGCGACTGGCCGAGCTGGTTGACCTCGGGCTATTGGCGCGCCAGCCCTATCAGGACCCTGGACAGCGCAGCCGCGAGGAGTACGTGTTGACCGAGGCCGGCATTGATTTCATGCCGGTGGTCTGGGCGCTGTTCGAGTGGGGACGGCACCATCTGCCGGGCCGTAACCGGCTGCGGCTGACTCATCTTGGCTGCGGCGCCGAGGCAAGCGTCGAAATTCGTTGCACCAAGGGCCATCTGGTGCCGCCCGACGAACTCGGCATGCGGCTGGCTACGTCTCCCTGAGCGCCGCCAGCAACCGCCGGGCCGCCTCGACGCGGCGAACGGCCGGGCCGGAGAGCGTGTCCAGCGCACATTCCGGGTCCGCCGGCGGTCCCATGTGGCCGCAGCCCCGCGGGCAGTCCTGCACCGTCTCGGCCAGATCTGCGAAGGACGAGAGCACGTCGTCGGGCTGGATGTGGGCCAGCCCGAACGAGCGAATGCCCGGGGTGTCGATCACCCAGCCGGAACCCGGCAGCGAGTCGCCCAGCGGCAGCGCCACCGACTGCGTCGAGGTGTGTCGTCCCCTGCCGATGTCGGTGACCACGCCGACCGCCCGATCGGCTTCGGGCACAAGGCGATTCACCAAAGTCGACTTGCCGACCCCGGAATGCCCGAGCAGCACGGTGATCTTGCCGGGAAGCAACTCTGCCACCGCGAGCAACGGGTCGTCGACGCCGGCGGCGACGATCGTCAGATCCAGATCGACGAACTGCTCGGCGAACGGTTCGGGTGGGGCGAGGTCGGTCTTGGTCAGGCACAGAATCGGTGTCAGGCCACCGGCGTACGCGGCGATCAGCGTCCGGTCGACCAGGCCGGTGCGTGGCGGTGGGTCGGCAAGTGCCACCACGATGAGCAGTTGATCGGCGTTGGCGACCACTACGCGCTCGGCGGGGTCGGTGTCATCGGCGGTGCGCCGCAACACCGTTCGCCGCGGACCCCGGCGCACAATGCGGGCCAGGGTGTCCGGCCGCCCGGACAGATCGCCGACGATGTCGACATCGTCGCCGACGACGATCGGGGTGCGGCCCAGTTCGCGGGCCCGCATTGCGGTGACCCGGCGCTCGGGGCGGCCGCCCAGCGCACACCCCCACCGGCCGCGGTCGACGCTGACCACCATGGCGGACTCTGCGTCGGCGTGTTGCGGACGGGTCTTGGTTCGGGGCCGCGTCCCCTTACCGGAGCGGACCTTGACGTCGGACTCGTCGTAGTCGCCCGGCTTCAAACGCTGGACTCCAGCATGCGTGCCCACAGCTGCGGGAATTCCGGCAGCGTCTTGGAGGTGGCGCCGATGTCGTCGACCTGAACCCCGGCGACTCGCAGCCCGACGATCGCGCCGGCCATGGCCATCCGATGGTCGGCATATGCGCGCCAGATGCCGGAATGCAGTGGTGTGGAAGCGATTTCCAGGCCGTCGGGCGTCTCCTGGCAGTTACCCCCGAGCCGGTTGATCTCGGTGCTCAACGCGGCGAGCCGGTCGGTCTCGTGGCCCCGCAGATGGGCGATGCCGCTCAATCGTGACACCGACCCCGGGGTGGCCAGCGCCGCCAACGCCGCGACCGATGGCGTCAGCTCGCCGACCGCGCACAGGTCGACGTCGAATCCGTCGTAACCCGCCGAGCCCCGCACTTCGAGAAATGAATCAGTTTGGTTGACAACGGCATTCAGCTTGCCCAACACGTCGAGGATGTCCCCGGCGGGTTGCACGCTGGCGGCCGGCCATCCGGTGATCCGTACGGTGCCGCCCGTGACGACGGCCGCCGCCAGGAACGGAACGGCGTTGGTGAGATCGGGTTCGGCATCCCAGTGCCGGGACGCGACGGTGCCGGGATGCACCTGCCAGCGGTTGGGCACCGAATCGTCGATATCGACGCCGGCCTGCCGCAACATCACGGTCGTCATCGCGATGTGCGGCGCGGACGGTAGCGACGTGCCGGTGTGGTGCACGGTCAGGCCATTGCTGAACGACGCACCGCACAACAACAGGCCGGACACGAATTGTGACGACGCCGAGGCGTCGATTGCCACGGTGCCGCCGGCGACCGATCCGCCGCCCCGCACCCGGAACGGCAGGCCCGTTCCCTCGATCGGGACGCCGAGCTCGCGCAGCGCGTCCAGCAGCGGCGCGATCGGCCGGGCCCGGGCCTGCTCGTCGCCGTCGAATTCCACCGCCGCGTCGGCCAAGGCTGCCAACGGCGGCACGAAGCGCAACACCGTGCCGGCCAGACCGCAGTCCACGCGCGCGCCGGGACCGGGATCGAGTCGGCCGCTGACCGTCAGCTCGGAACCGTCTCCGTCTACGCGCAATCCCAGCGCGGTGAGCGCGCCGATCATCAGGTCGGTGTCGCGGCTGCGCAGCGCGCCGCTGATGGTCGAGGCATTTTGGCCCTGCGCACTCGAGAGTCCCGCGAGCACGAGCGCCCGGTTGGTCTGCGATTTCGAGCCCGGAACGGTCACGGTCGCGTGCACCGATGCCGGCGCGGTGGGGGCCGTCCAGGGCTCGGTGGTCACGGCTTCATCCTGCCGTGTCGGCGGGTGTCGTGGGTACCGGGCACCATGGAAGTCATGTGTGGACGGTTTGCGGTCACGACGGATCCGGCCCTGCTAGCCGAGAAGATCAAAGCGATCGACGAAGCTACCGGTAGCTCGGAGCGCGCGGGGGAGCCCAACTACAACGTGGCTCCCACGGCCACGGTCGCGACGGTGGTGTCGCGCCACAGTGAGCCGGACGACGAGCCGACTCGTCGGGTGCGGCTGATGCGCTGGGGACTGGTGCCGCCGTGGGTCAAGGCCGGTCCGGACGGCGGCCCGGATACCAAGGGTCCGCTGCTGATCAACGCCCGTGCCGACAAGGTGGCGACCTCGCCGGCGTTTCGCGGTTCGGCGAAAAGTAAGCGCTGCCTGGTGCCGATGGACGGCTGGTACGAGTGGCGGCCCAATCCGGACAACGCCGCAGGCAAGAAGACCGCCAAGACACCGTTCTTCATGCACCGCGACGACGGCGAGCCGCTGTTCATGGCCGGCCTGTGGTCGGTCTGGAAGCCCGGCAAAGAAAAAGACCCGCTGCTGAGCTGCACGATCATCACCACCGACGCCGTCGGCGAGCTGGCCGAGGTGCACGACCGGATGCCGTTGATCCTGGCCGAGCGCGACTGGGACGCCTGGTTGAATCCCGATGCGCCGCTAGACGCCGAGCTGCTGGGCCAGGTACCGGATGTGCGCGGCATCGAGTTGCGCGAGGTGTCGAGGTTGGTGAACAGCGTGCGCAATAACGGTCCCCAGCTGCTCGAGCCGGCCGAGCCGGAGCCCGAACAAATCACGCTGCTTTAGCTGTTAGGCCGCCTCGTCGTCGTCCGGGTCGAGCAGGAGTTTGTTGGGGTGGTGGAAGGTGTTGGTGCGGGGTTGGCCGCGCTCTAGGTGTGGGGGTGGGATCCATTCGGTGGTGCCGTTGGCGCGTTTTCGGGTGGTCCAGCCGCGGGGTTGCAGCAAGCGGTGGTGGGGGCCGCAGGCCCACGTGAGGTTGTCGATGTCGGTGGTGTGGCATTGGGCGTAGTCGGTGATGTGGTGGACTTCGCAGTA
>NZ_JBVAXR010000079.1:0-6437 GCF_055419445.1 Mycobacterium sp. IDUB_19
GCGTTCATTCCGTTCGACGAGCGGCTGGCGCTCATCGACGAGGTGATCAAGCCGCGGTATGCGGTGCTGATCGGTTAGCTGCCAGTATCGATGTGCTAAAGCGGTTGTGCCACAACAGTAGACATCTTGGGTTTGGTTATTCGCGGTGGTCCGAATCGGACGCCGATCCCCTCAGGCGCGCCAGCACCGCACTGACTGTATCGGCGGCTGGCAGCAAGCCGTCCGGGTCGCAGATCCGTAGCATCAGGGATACCGCCGCACCCGGTACCAACGCCCACTCTATTCCAGCTCGCGCGCAGCTCACCGAGATTCTGTGCAGCGCCGAGAAACCCGCGGCACCAAAGAATTTCAGCCGGGTCAGATCAAGGATCAGTCCGCGGCAACGCACCAGACGGGCGAGTGCATACTCGGTGAGGGTATGTGCGTTCATACTGTCGATGTCGCCGTGGGCACTGACGATGACCACCGACGACTTCACCCATTGAGTGTCCAATCGGGCTAATTGACCCTTGCCCGGCTTGGAGGATATGGCATCGCCCGGCAGAGCGGACGAGTGTAACAATCCGTCGGGCATGGCGATCCAGTGGCGCGGACGATCACCGGAATGTCAGGGCTCGGAGCAACGCTCCTTGGGTTGAGCAGCGTACGGCTGAAACCCGTCCCGGACCAGCTGAGATTCTCAGCGTTCACGACGCTACACCGGTCGGACGTTGCGCGCCGGTGTCAGCCCTCATGTCCAAGTCGGGGAACCACCCAGCCGACCTCACCCTAAGATCCAGCCGACTTCGCCCTAAGATGGAGTAATTTGGTAGCAGGTGCGCCCCGGATTATGAAGCAGGTACCGGCAATGGTGGAGTTCACCGAGGACGCTGATAACCCCCCGCTGGGGTCGCGGACATCGGCGCAGCTCAGTGCCGACGACGCCGATTTGCGGGTGGGGATCGGCAATCTCGCGGGTCTGGTCGCCGATCATCGGCACTTGCCCGAGTTGCTGGCGGAGGTGGCGGCGTTCGCTGTGCGCGCGATACCGGGCGCCGACGGCGCTGGAGTGACGTTGCTGAATGTCGACCGGGTGGACAACATGGTCGCGGCCTTGGCGGCCAGCGCTCCCTTTGTCGCCGAGATTGACGAAATCCAGTACGTGACCCTCAATGAGGGGCCCTGCATCACCGCGGCGCTGGAACGTCGCACGGTGCGCTCCGGGTCGTTGGGCGGGGAGAAGATGTGGCCGCGGTTCGGCCCGCGAGTGGGCAGGATGGGGGTGCACAGCGCACTGTCGCTACCGCTGTTGCTGCCCGATCGGGTGGTCGGCGCGATCAACGTATATGCCTACGGCAAAGACGTCTTCGATGAGCACGCCGCTGAATTGGGGGAGTTGTTCGCCAAACCAGCGGCTGTCGCTGTGCACAACGCGCAGATCCTCGCGGACGCGCTTGCCCTGACTGTCCAATTGCAGACCGCGTTGTCCACCCGCCCGGTGATCGATCAAGCGATCGGAATCATCCGCGGACGCACCGGGCGCAGCGCCGAGGACGCGTTCACCCAGCTGCAGGCGATGAGCCAATCTCAGCACCGCAAATTGGCCGATGTGGCCCAACACATTGTCGACGAAGCCGTGCGCCGCGCCCGCGCCCGCGCCCGACCCGAGCCGGATAGCTCAGCCGGCGTACCGTGACAAGCGGGGAAGCAGTTACGGGATCGGTCCTGACCCGCGTCTCGAGAATCCTCACCGCGCACAGCGACTAGCCATGCGCGGCGCCGGCAGGTTCGATCACGCTCGGGAGCGTGCAGCGGAGCAGTCCTCTTGTGGAGATCGCCGCGGCCTTGGCTGCAGACTTGGGCGTTCTCACCGCGGCTTTGGATGAGCCCGGTGCCGATGTCGCCGATAGTCTGCGCCAGCTCGCGGCGAACACCACCGCTGCAATACCCACCTTCCTGGGGCTGAGCGGGACCGTCGACGGCATTGATCCGCCGTTCACGTTCACCACCTTCGTCGAAGGTGCCGGGGCGGGTGATGTCCGCGCCTCGTTGAGGCTGGCGCTGCCGGGTGACGGTGGGGTCGGTCTCCTTCCGGCCCTGGTTGTCGTCTTGTACGCGGGGTCGCCGGGAACCTTTGTCGATCTCGCGGCGGACCTCGCGTGGCTCAGCGGCCGGCCCTACAGTGACTTCGTCCTCGATCAGCACCTGCTCGCCCCTCTCGAAAGGGGCTCCACGACAAGCCTTTTCGAGGTATCAGTCATCAATCAAGCCATCGGTGCCCTCATCGGCCAGGGCTACACACCCGAGCAAGCCGAGCGGCACCTCACGGCTGAGGGTGCCGCCGCCGGTATCAGTCGGCACGCCGTCGGCCTGCGCATTCTGGCTGGGCTCAACGCGCGTTAGCCGCGCATCGGGTGTAACCTCAGCAGGGCTGGGAATCCAGCCGGTCCGGAATGAAATCAGCTGTCCGCCGCTGATCTTGCAGAGCAACAGCTCGCGCCGGACACGCCGGTGATAACCGTCCGTCGGGATCACCTTGAGCACTCTATCCACCCTTGAAACATCGAATGCCGATCTTGTCGGGCAACGCCGTTGCAGCCCCGCGAGTTTCGGCATTCTCAGTACCTATCCACCGACACCGTGCGGACTGGCGACATTCAGCGCGGCCTTATCGGAAGGGTTACGCGCGAATGGCTCGGACGTCAGCGTCGTGCGGGTGGTCGACGGTTCGTCGTCTTCTGACGCTCGGGTAATCGGAGAGCTGATCAACGGTTCCGCGACATCCGTGGCTGCAACCTCCGAATTGTTGAACGCGAGCGACATCGCGGTCGTGCAGCACGAGTACGGCATCTACGGCGGAGTCGACGGAGACGAAGTGGTGGACATCATCGGCGCGCTGCACATTCCGTCGATCGTGGTCGCCCACACGGTCCTCAAAGACCCTACCCCGCACCAGCGTTCGGTGCTCGAGGCGATCGCGGCGATGGCGGCTCAGGTGGTTGTCATGTCGGAGGCGGCCAGTCAACGCCTGTGTCTCGGCTTCGACGTCGATCCCCGGAAAGTCACCACGATCGCGCACGGCGCGACCGTCCCCAGGCAGATCGCCCCGCCGGCACGGTCGGACACGCCGACATTGTTGACGTGGGGCCTGCTGGGGCCGGGAAAGGGCATCGAGCGGGTCATCGACGCGATGACTTCGCTGCGCGACCTCCCGGTCCGGCCGCGCTACCTGATTGCCGGCCGGACGCACCCGAAGGTTCTCGCCGCCGATGGCGAGGCATACCGCAACGCCCGTGCCGAACAGGCGCGGCTCGGTGGCGTGGCGGACTCGGTGTCCTTCGATGCCAGCTACCGCGATGTGTCATCGTTGACGGCGCTCGTCCAGTCCTCCGCCGTCGTTGTGCTGCCCTACGACTCCACGGATCAGGTCACCTCGGGTGTTTTGGTCGACGCCATCGCGAGCGGCCGGCCGGTCGTCGCCACCGCCTTTCCGCACGCCATCGAGCTGCTCGCCAGCGGGGCGGGGATCGTCGTCGGCCACGACGACCCGGGTGCGCTGACGTCGGCCCTGCTTCGGCTCCTGACCGAGCCGCACCTCGCCGCGGCCATGGCCGCGGAGGCAGCGCGATTGGCCCCACAGATGGCGTGGCCCATCGTGGCCAGTGCCTATCTGGATCTGGCACAGCGCCTTCTCGCCGAGCGTCCGGCGCTGGTATGACCGCCACCGTGCCGGCCCCGAAATTCGACCACCTGTTACGGATGACAGACCGCCGCGGCACGTTCGAGCATGCCCGTTTCGCCGAACCCCGGCCTGAGCACGGCTACTGCACCGACGACATGGCCCGAGTTCTCGTCGTCGCCACCCGAGAGCCCAACGCTGATGGGGAAGTCAACGGCCTTGCGCGCGTAGCCATGCAGTTCCTGAACGAGGCGCAGTCCAACGCGGGGACTTGCCGAAACCGAATGGACTACAGGGGCGCCTGGCAGGATGAGCCCTCCCTGGAGGACTGCTGGGGCCGCTGCATCTGGGGACTGGGAACCGCCGCCGCGCATAGCGATGTCGGTCTGGTTCGTCGGCTGGCCGTCATCCAGTTCCAGCGCGCCGCCAAGGTGCGATCGCCGTGGCCCCGGGCGATGGCGTTCGCGGCGTTGGGCGCGGCCGAACTGCTCTTCATCGATCCCGGGCACGGTGCCGCGCGCCAACTCCTCACCGACTACGCGGACATCGTGGCCAAACCGAACGGCAACCCGGCCTGGCCATGGCCCGAGCCGAGACTCACCTACGCGAATGCTGTTCTCCCCGAAGCGATGATCGCCGCCGGCGTTGCGCTCGACGATTCGACACTGCTGCATCAGGGCTTGGATCTGTTGGGTTGGCTGGTTGAATACGAAACGGCGGGGGGCCACCTCTCGCCCACTCCCGCCGCGGGCCGCGGGCCGGACGACCTTCGGCCCGCGTTCGATCAGCAGCCGATCGAGGTGTCCACCCTCGCCGACGCGTGTGCGCGCGCCGCCCTCGTTGACGCCAGTTCGATCTGGCCCGACGGGGTCCTCGCCGCCGCGGCCTGGTTCATGGGTGTCAACGACGCGCGCCAGCTCATGTGGGACCCTGAGACCGGCGCTGGATTCGATGGCCTGCGCGCCGATGGGGTGAACCGCAACCAGGGCGCGGAGTCGACTCTGGCACTGCTCTCGACGATGCAGCACGCTCGGCGCTTCTCGACTGTGCGGCAATGACTTCCGTGCAGGCGGGGCTCGTCACGCGCAGCCCCCAGCGGCTCGCGGCCAACCCGTCGCGGGTCATCACCCGACTCTTCGTGCCAGGACAGGAAGGTTTCGAGCACCAGGAGTCCCGAGCGGGAGCGGTGCTGTCGCGGATCCTGACCCTGGACGAAGAGCAGGTGCGGTCATCGCTAGACGACGTCGTCATCCGCTTCGACGGACGTCACCGCGATCTTGCCGGCACCTTCCGTCGGCACGCCCGTGAACTCGCCGATCGGCTGGATGCCGGACCGCTTCTTGCGCGACACCGCGGACGACGCTCCTGAGACCCGCAGCGAGCGGATGTTCGCTGATCTGGGGCCCGGTTTCGGGGGGACCGATCCAGCAACAGGGCGCCGCCGCGGGCTCAAGACAGCGATCGCAGCGGTCCGCCGATGGCGTTGGGGCCCTGCGCGGTGCCGACCGGCTAGCCCGGCGCCGGTTCACTGGGGTGGCGTGAGATCAATGGCAGCTGAGCAACGGTGCGGTCCAGTTCACTTCCGTGCCGCCTCCTGGTGGTGTTGTGAGATGGCAGTTCCCGCCGATCTGTTCGGCGCGGGATTTGATGTTGGCCAGTCCGTTGCGGCGCACGTTGTCGGTGCTGATTGCGCAACCATCGTCGGTCACCGTGACATCTAGTACCTCGGCAACGGTCACCGCAACGGTCAATTGTGTTGCCCCAGAATGTCGGACGGCGTAATTGACCGCTTCCAGAATGGCCAACTCGGCGTGTGCGGCCAAGTCGTCGCCGATCACGCTCATTGGCCCGCACATCCGTAGTGTCGTGGCGATATCGCGGTTTTCGGTCAGGTCTGCGACTCCGGCCCGAATCCGCTGTGGAAAGCCGATCCGCTGTGTGCCGGTGACGTGCAATTCGAAGACAGTGGTGCGTATGTCCTCGATCACGGTCTGCAGGTCGGTGACCGACCGGTTCAGCCGAGCGGTGATCTCGCTCGATCGGGACCGGGCGATGGTGCCCTGCAGATCCAAACCGATAGCGAAGATCTGCTGAATCACATGGTCGTTGAGGTCATGTGCGATCCGCTCACGGTCGGCCAGCACAGTCAGATGGCGGGCGTGTTCTAGGACTCTGCCCGGCTCCAGTGCCACTGCGGCATGGTCGAGGAAGTCGGTCCTGAGGGTGACATCTTCGGCTCGAAAGGGGTTCATGATGTCCCCGTATGCGGTTGTCTGCAGTGTGTGTTCGGCACGAGCGACTGCTCAGTGAGGGAAGCGGCGAAGCGGCTGGCCTCATTCCGGACTGGCTGGAATCCTCAGCAACGTTCACGCTACACCTCGCGGCTGTGGTCTGACATGGCGTGTTGGTCCGACTTAAGAAGCGTCGTAAGCGACGACACCTGTCGAGGCGCTCGGCTAGCGCCGCGGCTCAATCGTCGATGTGCGCCGGTGGGTCAGCGAGACCGCCAGCGCCCACCACATCGCAGCTCCTCTCGGGCACTAAGAAGGAACTGGCGCCGTTGACCACCAAGTTGCGAGATACCACGCAACGTTGCCACGTGCCGTCAGGCTGGACGGGCCCGTCGCACTTGCTGATAACGGGTCCGCCGTACAGGCAGCCGGCGCCGGCCGGCGGCGCTGCGGTGATCAGCCCTGCGGCCATCAGCACAGCAGCCAGTCCTCCGACGATGCAGCGCTTCATGGTTTCCTCCCGCCGGGGTGGCGAATGTATTTACCCT
>NZ_JBVAXR010000080.1:0-6319 GCF_055419445.1 Mycobacterium sp. IDUB_19
TGCTGTTGCGGCAGAACGGCGGTGTAGCCGGCCTTTTCGACCTCGGTGACCAGCGACTGCGGGTCGTATCCCGCCGGAACGGTGACGCTGGCCCGTTCCGTCGCGAAATTCACGGTCGCTGTCACGCCGTCGAGTTTGTTCAGCGCCTTTTCCAGTCGGGCCGCGCAGGAGGCACACGTCATCCCGGCGATGTCGAGCTCCAGGTTGTCGACCGCGCTCGTGGTCATGACACTCCTTCCAAATACCCCCCAGGGGTACATACGCCTACTCAACTTATACACCCGTGGGGGGTATTCCCGTCAAGACCGCGTCACTGCCAGATGTCTCTACGATTCTGCCTGGTCGGCGACCGTGGGTGTGTGCCGGGCGCCCGGCGCTCATCGCGCCTCATTGCCGGAGGTGCGAACCGCCGCCGATATACCAGACTTGGCCGCTGATCCACTCGGCCTCCTCGGAGAGCAGGAACGTGGTGACCGCGGCGAGGTCGTCGGGTTTGCCCAGCCGGGTGGTCTTGCCGAACATCAGGAAGGCCTGCTGCAGCTGTTGGTCGTTCTGCCGTTCCTGGGTCTCCCCCATCACCAGACCGGGCATGACGCCGTTGCTGCGGATGTTGTGCTTGCCCCAGTTAACGGCGACGTGGCGGGTGAGGTGGTTGACGGCGGCCTTCGAGGCGCCGTAGGCGACATGTTGCGGATCGCTGCCGAGTGCGGCGCCGGAAGAAGTGTTCACGATGCTGCCGCCGCCTCCCTCCAGCAGGTGGGGGAGGACCGCTTGGATCGTCCGGACGTAGCCCAGCAGGTTGACGTCGAGCGTGCGCTGCCAGACGTCCATGCCGGTATCGAGGATCGTGGTGTCGCGCCCGAGGTTGTCCTCCGAGAGATCCGCGCCGACGTTGTGCAGCCCGTGAATACCACCAAACGCACCGATGGTCCGATCGACGAGATTCTGCACGGACTTCGCATCGGCCAAGTCGAATTCGATCGCAATGGCGCGGCCGCCGGAATCGGTGATCTGTGCGGCCGCCGCGGTGGCGCCGTCGATGTTGATATCGCCGATGGCCACCCGGGCGCCCTCGGCGGCGAGGCGTCTGGCGGTGGCCGCGCCGATCCCGGTGGCACCTCCAGCCACCAGGAAGGTCTTGTCCTTCAGTCCGCGCATCAGACGTAGCCCACGCCGATGTCGACCGAAACCTGGGTTGCGGTCACCAATCTGGATTGGTCGGAGGCCAGCCACGCGACCGCGTCGGAGATGTCCTCCGGCTGCGCGATGCCTTCGGGCAGCAGCGGCTTGTGCAAGCCGCGCAGGTGTGGATAGTCGTCGGCGGCCGACTGGAGCGCCTCGCGCATCCGACCGGTGCCCATCGGGGTGGAGACCGCTCCCGGGTTCAGGCTGTTGACGCGGATGTTGTAGCGGCCGAGCTCGGCGGCGAACGCGCGTGCCATCCCGATGACGGCGTGTTTGCTCGCCGTGTAATGGATCATGAACGACTGCATCTTGATGCCGGCGGCCGATCCGATCAGAATGATCGACCCTCCGCGGCCCCCGTCGATGATGTGATGTGCGCCTGTCATCACGGTGTTCCAGGTGCCAATCACGTTGGTGTCGATGGTGTCTCGGAATGCCTGCGCGGTGATCTGGTCCCACGGCGCCGGGCTGCAGATTCCGGCGTTGGCGACGATGACGTCCAGCCGGCCCAGCTCGCCGACCGCCTGGTCGACGGCCGCTTTGAGGGCGTCGAGGTCGCGAATGTCGACCTGTGCGGTGACGATTTTTCGGCCGCTAGCGTTCACCAGTCGGGCCGTCTCTGCCAGATCGTCGGGTGTCGGCGAATCGTAGGGAACGCTGGACGGCAGCGGGCCGGCGATATCCACCGCGATCACGTCGGCACCTTCGGCAGCCAGCCGCACGGCGTGCGCCCGGCCTTGCCCGCGTGCGGCGCCGGTCACCAACGCCACCTTCCCTGGGATCAGTTGGCTCATGGGCCCTTCCTAGTCGCGCGCGATCTTGTCGAGCGGATTGGACCGTTCGAGCATTCCGTAGGTCTGTTCGCCATCCCACGCATAGCGCACGCCGGCCTGCTGCAGCGCCGGGAAGCTCGGCATCTCCTGCTTGAGCGCGTTCATGGAGTACATGTCGTCGTCGTGATGGATGTCGTGCGTGGAAAACACGGTCTGCCCGGCGATCTCGACGATTCCGTCGGCGGTCTCGAGCACCAGCGAGACGTCCTCGCCGAGTGGTTGCAGCCGGGTCAGCCACGGCGCCTGCACCACCCGTGCCGCGATCAGGGGGCCATCGCCGGTGAAGACGAACCCCTCGTTGAAGGTGGGCTCCCCGTCGGGCCGCGGGGGATAGGCGATGTAGCCGAACGCCTTCCCACTGCCGAACACCGCCGACTGCCAAGAGTGGCCCCAGAATCCGGCGAGCTTGCGCACGCCGGTACGTCGGATCCGCAGACCGCTACCGGTGAAGGTGTGGTCTTTGTCGGCGGCGTGGAATTCGCCTGTGGCGGTGAATAATTGCTCGTAGCGCGGGCCACCCATGATGGCACCCACTGCGGTGGTCTCGAGCTGTGTGCCGGCGTCGGCCTGCAGCGCTCCTTGCACCCAGGGAGGTACGGCCATCTTGGCTTCGACCCGGAAACTGATGTCGACCGACGGGCCCGCCTTCTTGCCGTCGACCAAGTCAGCCGACGACGTCTGCACCGCCGGCCCGTCATACGACATCGTCCAGGTGTCGAAGGGCTCGATGCAGCGGAACACCAGACCCCCGGCACCCAACACGCCGGCGCGTCCGTCGGGGCCCTCGGCGGCCAGCGAGGGCCCGTTGGTCCGTAGCCGGTAGACCCGGCCGTCGGGAAAAGCGACATTGACTTGAACGTCGTGAGAGTCCCAATTCGCACCCACCGCTTCGATTCCGATGCGCGGCAAGCCGATCTCGCCCCGGTCATCGACGACCCAGAAGCTCACCGAGTCGCGCATCTGGGGATCCTGCGGTCGCTGCGCCAGCAGGTATTCGCGTGCCGGATCGATTCCCCCGGTCAGGTCAACAGCCATCGAATGTCCTTTGCTCGTGAGCGTTTCAGTGCGCGGTCCAGCGGCGCGCACTGTCCACGTAGCGGGCGAACAGGGGCCGCACGTCGTCGAAATCAATGCCGAACTCCACCGGGTCGGCGTGCGAGCTTGGCTCCCGTTCAGCGGCAGCGTGCGTCCACCAGCTTTGCATCTGTGCTTCGAATTGCGCCCCCACCGGTGCCCCCAGCCACGCGTACAAGCCGGTGACCTCGCCGATCGGATCGTCCTGCATGGCGCGAAAGTCGATGTCGTAGAACCGATCCTCGGCGCCGGCGGCGCGAAACTGCAGTGCTCGCTGTATGCCCAGCGACCAATGCTCGACATTGAGCCGACCGATGTACGGGCGGTCGACCGTGGAGCTGAAGGACCCGATGATGTCGGCATACAGATCGGCGACGGACAAGATGACATCGGTCGGATCGCGATGCGTCATCACGAACCGCGCGTCCGGAAATGCCGCGTCCAGGGCGTCGAGCCACAATACGTGCGACGGGCACTTGAGGCGCCAGGGGCGGTGCGGCTCACCCCACGCCAGCAGCTTCATCACTCGGCACTGATATCGCAGTGTCGAAGTGAGGTCGGCGTGTTGAACCAACCACGTTGAATACGAAGGGATCTCCGCGAAGGATTGGAAGATGTGGGACTTGAAGTCGAGTGCCATCAGTTCGTGGCATTCCATCGGCCCATGCGTGTCACCGGGGACGTGGCGGCGGGTGCCGACCATCTCACCCCTGTCGGTCGGGATGCGCGGGTCCACGCCCTGCACCGTGGAAGGCGGGGGACATGGCTGTGACGATTCCCATCGTCGTAAGTACCGCACGTCGGGATCTTGCGCCAGCAACATCGACAGCGCGGTGGACCCGGTCCGCGGTAATCCCAGGCCGATCAGCGGCGTGGTGATCGGCACGTCGCCGATCTCCGGGTGCCGGCGATACCAATCCTCGACCTGCAGGCGCTGCGACAGATAGCCCACGATGCGCTGATGCAGAAACGCTTCGCCGCGGTCGTTCAGCCGCGCCTCGTTCCGCAGCGCCCAGAGCAGGATGTCGAGGCCTTCGGCGTAGGAGTCCTCGCCGAAGTCGGCCAGCCCGGTCTGTGCGCTGGCCTCGTCTGTTATCTCGGCGGTGGTCAGCACGGCCGGATCGATCCGAAAGTCGTTGCCGCCATGACTAACCCATCCACTGGCCGCCGGCGACATCGATGGTCTGGCCGCACATGTAGTCGGCGGCCTCCGAGGCCAGGAACGCGACCATGTTGGCGGCTTCCTCGGGCAGCGAGGCGCGTCCCAGTTGGACCTGGTTGGTGATCGCCTCGTGGATGGCGCCGCGTCCGGCGCGCTGCTTGTCGTCCTGCGGATCGAGCAGGTACTGGCGCATCTCGGGTTTGATCATGATGCCCGGAGCGACGCCCAACACATTGACGCCGCGCAGGGCGACTTCGTGGGCGAGGTTGCGGGTGAACCCGATGACCCCGGCCTTGCACGCGTTGTAGACGACCAGTCCGCGTTGCTGAATGCGGCCGCCGACCGATCCGATGTTGATGATCTTTCCCGAGCCCTGCGGCAGCAGGTACTGCAGCGCGGCGTGCGCGCCGTACATCATCATCGTGAGGCTGCCCAGGACGGTGTAATCGATTTCCTCTTTGGTCTGGTTCTCGAAGGGGCCGGCGGCGACCATCACGGGATTGTTCACCATGATGTCCAGGCCGCCGAGTTCGTCGTGGGCCTGCGCGACCGCGCCGTGCACCTCGTCCCAATCGGACATGTCGGCCTTGACGGGGATGGCCCGCACACCCCAGCGCTGCTCGACCTCCTTGGCGCGGCGCTCGACCTTCTCGAAGGTCCGGCCGATCAGCGCCACGTCGGCGCCGCAGCCGGCCAGCCGGTTCGCGATCGCTTGACCCAGGCCGTCGCCCCCGGCGCCGGTCACGAACGCTCGCTTGCCGGACAGGTCCATCAGCTCGGTCACCCGCTTGCCGATGATGTGCTCCGGCAGCCGGTCCAATCCCAGCAGTTGCACCCAGTCCTGATCGTCGCGCGGCGTCTCGTTTTGCATTGAAGCCGATCTTCCTTTCAGCCGCTCGACTCGGTCGCCAGCCAGACCCGTGCGGCATCGCGTCGGGGGCGCCATGCCCACATCGCCGACCATATGGCCGGATCGGGGCGGTCAGGTAATACCAATTCGGGAAACCAGTCATGCCGGTTTTGTATGGCTGGTAGATCTGGAAGCGATGGACACCCACCGGCTCAAATACTTTCTGCAGATCGCGGAGGAAGGCTCGATCTCACGCGCGGCCGCAGTGCTGGGCATCGCGCAGCCCGCGCTGAGCCGCCAGATCCGGCTGCTCGAGGAGGACCTGGGCATCACGCTGTTTGAGCGGACCCGCCGCGGCGTGCATCTCACCGAAGAGGGCGAACGCTTGCGCTCGTCGACGGCCGCGCCGCTGCGTCAGCTGGAACTCGCGGTCCGGTACGCGGGATCACCGCTGGCGCGAATCGAACGCGGACTGCTGTTCGGCATGGTGCCCACCGCCGCCGGTGTACTGGCCGCGCCATTGTTGGCCAGCCTTGGCGCGGCGTTTCCGAACGTGCACTTCCACCTTGCCGTGGCCGAGACCGACGACCTGGTGCAGCGCATGCTCAAAGGTGCGATCGACCTTGCGGTGATCAACCCGGTCTCCGACGACCGGCTCTTCTACCGCCACCTCCTCGTCGAGGACCTCGTTCTGGTCGGGGGGCCCGCATCGGATCTCTCGCCCGCGAGCCCAGTTCGGTTCACCGACCTGGCCGCCTTGCCGCTCGTCATGCCGAGCGCGCAGACCGGGATTCGCAATACTTTGGAGAACACCGCGCTGCGCCTGAAAGTCGCTATCACGGCCCGCTTTTCGACGGATTCGCTGGAGGTTTCCAAGCACCTGGTCGAGGCGGGGCTCGGATACGCGGTGCTGCCACTGGCCGCGTGTGGCGCCGACGTCGAGGCTGGGCGGCTGCGCAGCGCACCCATCTGTGAGCCCGAAATCAACCATCAGCTCGGCGTGGGCGCGACCGCCGCCCTGGAACTGCCGCGCGAGTTCGCGACCAAAATCGGGATCGTGCTGCGTGAAGAGGTCGCGCGGCTGACCAAATCCGGTTTTTGGCCCGCGCGCTTCGTGCCCTCGCCGGTGTGGGATCCCAACATTCCGGAGCCGCAGGACTAGGCGGGGCTACGCTGCCGGGTAGGCGGAAGGAGAAGGTCATGACTGTCGTCATT
>NZ_JBVAXR010000081.1:0-6289 GCF_055419445.1 Mycobacterium sp. IDUB_19
ACCATGCTGGCCTACGACATGAACGGCGAGCCGGTGAGCTACGGCCACGGGGCGCCGCTGCGGCTGCGCAATGAATTGCAGCATGGCTTCCGGCATGTGAAGTGGCTCAAGGGAATCGAGTTCGTCGCGCACTACTCCGAGTTGGGTAGCGGTTACGGCGGTTACAACGAAGACCACGAATTCTTCGGGCGCCACCAGACGATCTAGCGTGAGACGTTATTGGTCAGCTGGAATGTGCGGCGTCGACGGCTTGTGTAATCGATGAATGGTCACGCCTGTCGACTGAGCAAGTAGGCGCGCCCGGAGTGCAACGCACCGCCTTCGTTCTCCCAGCGGTGCTGCGCTATCACTCCGCTGCGCCCATTCTCGGCCTCGTGCGCACCGATGCCGACCAGTTCGTCGGCGGTCGAAGTGTTGTCCGCATTGGCCATCGCGGCGCCAGAGCCGCGGGTCGGGTTGGTGTTGGCGGGAGCCATCAGCAGAACCACCTTTCCGATTGGTTGCCGATCATCGACAGCGTGTGGGTCGACTGCTCGCTTGACGTCAGGGATCACGGCGTTGCCGGTAACCGGGATACCCGGCACTGTTGGTGCCCAACCGCTCTCGTCGTAGATCATGCGGTCGATCTGGCCCAACCGCAGCGACAGCGCGATGTTGACCGTCGATTGGAACCCTGTGGAAATGAGCAGCTTTCGGCGCCAGATCGTCGCCGCGTGTTCTTCCCCGATGAGGCGTGGAGTTTGGCAGATATCGGCGAACCTCATGCCTACCTCTCCCTATCGAGCAACTGTTAATATAGAGGAAGTATATCCGCTAAATACGCGCGATGGAAGGTAGCGAGGTGGGCGAGAAGACAGACACGCGGGCGCGGCAGCTGCGACGAAATCGCTTGCCTCGCAACCAACAACGTGAACGGGTGCTTGCGCTGGTGCGCGAGCACGACGGTGGCGTCGATGCCGTCGAGCTCGCCTCGCAGATGGGATTGCACATCACGACCGTGCGGTTTCATCTGGACGCGCTATGTGACGACGAGGCGATCGTGCGGACCAGAATGAATCGACCCGGGCGCGGTCGGCCACGCACCGGCTATCGAGTGGTCGAGGAGCGCGTGGACTATCGGACGCTGGCCGAGGTCCTCGCGATGGAGCTGGGTCAGACCGAGGAAACGCGTGGTCGCCGTGCGCAGCACGCCGGGCAGAAATGGGCCGCCCGGATAGCGGTTCCCCAGGAGACGTCGGAATCTGAGGTCGGCGACGTGCTCGATCGAGCGGCGGTGAACACCACCGCAGCTTTCAAGAGGATGGGGTTCGCCCCCGAGCTCGTCACCGTTGCAGAACCAACACCGTCGCCAGTTGACAGTGGGCCGGCGCCTCGGCGAGAGAGGTCCATTCGGATGCACGCCTGCCCGGTGAGGGATCTAGCACGGTCGCGCACCGAGGTGGTTTGCGGGATGCATCTGGGTTTGCTGCAGGGCCTGCTCGATAAGGCGGCAGCCGATGAAGGTTTGCGGAAGTCCGCACGCCGGGCGATGCGGGCTCACCTCGAGCCGTTCGTCGAGCCGGGAGTGTGTGTGGCCAGCCTGGTGGCGGGGTGAGGTGTAATGACCCGACAACGACACGTCCAGGTGCGCCGGATCTATGACCCGGTGACACCCGGGGACGGCACAAGGGTTCTGGTGGACCGGATTTGGCCCCGGGGCATAAGCAAAGCCAGGGCCCATCTGGATGAGTGGTGCAAGCAGATCGCGCCGTCCACCGAACTGCGCAAGTGGTACGGCCACGACCCGAAGTTGTTCGACGAGTTTGTCCGCCGCTACCGCGACGAGTTGACCGAGTCCGTCCGCGCAGGCGCACTGGCGCATTTGCACGACTTGACGGAGAAGCAGACGCTGACGCTGTTGACTGCCTCCAAAGCCGTTGATATCAGCGAAGCTGCGGTCCTCGCCCATCTCCTGGCCGCCAGCACACTCTCGGGCAATGACTGACCGAGCCTGGCCAGTCCGTAAGCTCTGGGCTAGTGTTTATACAACTCGCGTTTGTAGAAATTATTCATGCTCTCGGACGACACATGTCCACGTCGGCTCCGGGAGCGCAGAGGCAGTAAGGGAGTTGGTGAGGTATGAGTATCGCTGATCGGACCACGCGGACCACCTGGGCGGGTTCCCTGGCGTCTGGCGAAGGCAAGCTGTCGGAGGGCAGTAGCGGAGCGCTGGACGGCCAGCTGGTGACCTGGGCCTCCCGAACCGAGCAGCCAGGCGGCAAGACCAGTCCGGAAGAGCTGGCGGCCGCAGCGCATTCGTCGTGTTTCGCGATGGCGCTGGCATTGAAGTTGGGCGAGAACCACACGCCACCCCAGCTGCTGGATGTGCAGTCGACCGTGACCCTGGAGGCTGTCGATGGTGTCCCGACGATCACCACGTCCCGGCTGAAGGTCAGCGCAAAGGTGGCTGAGCTGGATGCCGACGCCTTCGCCGCCGTGGTGGATGAGGCCGCCGCGTTGTGTCCAGTGTCGCGATTGTTCGCTGGGGCGAAGATCAGCGTCGATGCCAAGCTCGACTAGACCGATCATCGCAAGCGCCGCGACTGACGAAGGAGAGAACACCATGACCGACGGGGTTCTATCTATCCTTCTGGAGCGTGAGCACCACGAAATAGACAGTGGAATAGAGACTTTCATCGAGAAGCTCGACGGTGGCTGCGTGCAGCCAGAACCGTTGAGCGCGGTGTTGGAAGCGCTGCGCCGACACATCTACCTCGAGGAGACGTTCCTGTTCCCTCCGATCCGCGAGGCCGGCATGGTCATGCCGATCTTTGTGATGTTGCGCGAGCACGGCGAACTGTGGCGCACCATGGGCGCCCTGACCGATCTGGTCGTTGACAGAGCGGACAGCGAACAGCTGCGGGCCACCTGTCGTCAGCTGCTGGGCCAACTCGAGCAGCACAACTCCAAAGAGGAACCCATCCTCTATCCACATGCGGATACCGACATACCGGCACAGGTGAGCGCGGAACTGACCCGGTTCATCGAGACCGGCCGCACCCCGGACGGCTGGGTATGCCGGCAGGCTGGTCGGTGAAGGGCTCCCGGCTGCAACAGTGGCAATGAGCTCAGGCCTGCCCGATTTCAGCCTCGCCCACCATCGTTTCTCTGGGGGTCGCCTCTGCGCGGCGGCCGACATGGGCCTCGGCGCGCATCCGAGCCGTCATGTGCGGGTAGTGCAGCTCGAAAGCCGGTCGCGCGGAGCGGATGCGGGGAAGTTCGGTGAAGTTGTGCCGCGGCGGCGGGCAGGTGGTGGCCCATTCCAGGGAGTTGCCATGGCCCCAGGGATCGTCGACGACAACGACTTCACCGTAGCGGTAGCTCTTGAATATGTTCCACACGAACGGAATCAGCGACGCGCCAAGGATGAACGCCCCGATCGTCGAGACGATGTTGAGGCCCTGGAAGCCGTCGGTGGGCAGGTAGTCGGCGTAACGGCGTGGCATGCCCTGGTCGCCCAGCCAGTGCTGCACCAAGAAGGTGGTGTGAAAGCCGATGAACGTCAACCAGAAGTGCAGCTTGCCCAGCCGCTCGTCGAGCAGCCGCCCCGTCATCTTCGGGAACCAGAAGTAGACGCCGGCATAGGTGGCGAACACGATGGTGCCGAACAGCACGTAGTGGAAGTGGGCAACGAGGAAGTAGGTGTCGGTGACGTGGAAGTCGAGTGGCGGGCTGGCCAGCAAGACACCCGATAGGCCGCCCATCAGGAAGGTGACCATGAAGCCGACTGAGAACAGCATCGGTGTTTCAAAGGTCAACTGGCCCTTCCACATTGTGCCGATCCAGTTGAAGAACTTGAGTCCGGTCGGGATGGCGATCAGATACGACATGAAGCTGAAGAACGGCAGCAGGACCGCGCCGGTGGCGAACATATGGTGCGCCCACACCGCGGTGGACAGCGCGGCGATGGACATCGTCGCGTAGACCATCGTGGTGTAGCCGAAGACCGGTTTGCGGGAAAACACCGGGATGATTTCGGTGACGATGCCGAAGAACGGGATCGCGATGATGTACACCTCGGGATGGCCGAAGAACCAAAATAGGTGCTGCCACAGGATGACTCCGCCGTTGGCCGGGTCGTAGATATGTCCGCCCAGGTGACGGTCCACCGCCAGCCCGAGTAGCGCGGCGGTCAGCAGCGGGAACGCGATCAGGATCATGATGCTGGTGACGAGGATGTTCCACGTGAAGATCGGCATCCGGAACATCGTCATGCCGGGAGCCCGCATGCAAACCACCGTGGTAATCATGTTGACCGCACCGAGAATGGTGCCGAGCCCGGCGATCGCCAAGCCCATGATCCATAGGTCGGCGCCCGCGCCGGGCGAATGTATGGCGTTACTGAGTGGCGTGTAGGCCGTCCAGCCGAAGTCCGCTGCACCCCCGGGGGTGAGGAAACCGGACACCGTAATCAGCGCCCCGAACAGGTAGAGCCAGTAACTGAGCGCGTTGAGTCGGGGGAACGCCACATCCGGTGCGCCGATCTGAAGCGGCAGAACGCAATTGGCGAAGCCGAACACGATCGGGGTCGCGTACAGCAGCAGCATGATTGTGCCGTGCATGGTGAACAGCTGGTTGTACTGCTCGTTGGACAAGAACTGCAAACCCGGTGCGGCAAGCTCGCTTCGCATCAACAGGGCCATCAACCCGCCGACCATGAAGAACCCGATCGAGGTGACGGTGTACATCATGCCCAGCAGCTTGGGGTCGGTGGTGGTCACCACTCGATAGACGAACGTGCCCTTGAGGCCACGTGGCGGTGGGAACGGCCGCACCGCGATCAGCTCTGTGATGGCGGGCCTCGCACTCACATCCGCCACGAGCAACCTCCAGGTCTATTTTAAATGACTATAGACCGCTAAAATAGGTTGGTACAGGTGTGGACACGTCACGCTGCGGGTTCGTCGTTAAGCAGAGCACGCGCCACACATTCGGGAAGTAGGAGACGACAATGACAAATATCGAAACCCCCGAAATCGAAGCACTCGGTGATCACGATTACCTCGTGCGTGTCGCCCAGGACGAGGAGCTCGTCACCATCCGGATGCGCGCCACCCCAGAAGTCGTCGCCCGCATCGCCGGACCAGACGCCGACGAAACCCGCGTCGTCGCCGCTACCATGGCCTATCTGACCGCGCGGCAACGCCCTGATGACCTACCCAAGCAACTGGACCTCGACGATATCATCGCCGCCTACGACGGTTACCTCGATGATGTCCACAGCCAGATCGTGAGCGGCCGGTAGAGCGGCGTTCGAATTTATGGACGGCTAGGGCGCAGAATCTGCAGTGCGCCAGGTACTGCGGAGAGTTCGGCGGGTAGTGGGCAGGCGAAGTCGCCGTCGGCGTAGACGTTGATGCCGGGGCATTCGACGTGGATTGTTTTGGCGCGCGCCGTGGTCACCTCGTCAAGCTCGACGTGGGTGCCTTTGATCACAGTGGGGAAGAGGCGGACCAGTTTCGTCCGGGATGCAGTGTGGGCCATGGTGATGTCGAGCAGGCCATCGGTGTAATCGGCGTTCGGACAGATCAGCAGCCCGCCGCCGTAGCTTCGGGTATTTCCGAATGCCGCCAGCGTGATATCGGCGTCGATCTCCTTGGTGCCGTCGAGCACCAGACGGAACGGCAACATCCGCAGTTGCGAAAGCTCGGCGAGCATCGCGACGTAGTAGCGCAGCCGCCCATGCGGCCAGCTCATCCGGTTGGCGCGGTCGGTCACCAGGGAGTCGAATCCGGTGGCCGCCACGGTGCCGAACCATTTGTCGACACCTTTGGTGTCCCGGATGCGGCCCAGGTCGATGGTTTGGGTCCAGCCGTCCGCGACGATGTCCGCGGCGGCCTCGGGATCCTTTGTGGGAATACCGAATTCGCGAGCATGATCGTTACCGGTGCCGGCCGGGATGATGCCCAGCGGAATGTCGGTGCCCGCCAACACTTGTAGCGCGTTGGAGATGACGCCGTCGCCGCCGGTGGCCACCAGCGCGTCGGTACCGCGTTCGATGGCCGCGGCCGCGAGATGACGGGCGTCTTGGGCGTCGTCGCCGATGATCTCGACGACTTCGACACCGCGAGCGTGCAGCCTGGTGATGGCGGCCTGCGCCGCTTGCACGGCGGTGCCGTGCCCCGAAAGGGGATTGGTCAGCGCGGTCACCTTGCCGATCTCGCGCCGGCGCGACTGCTGCATCACGGAATCAGCTTGCCGGGATTGAGGATTCCCGCCGGATCCAGTGTCGCCTTGACCGCGCGCAACA
>NZ_JBVAXR010000082.1:0-6177 GCF_055419445.1 Mycobacterium sp. IDUB_19
AGGGCCGCAGAGATGCGGCCCTTTCGTTTGACTGGATCGATTGCTTCGACCCGGTGCTCCGAATGGGCGATCCTTACCTCGTCATGAGCAGTAATTTTGGCGCACGGGTGGGTTAGGTACGAGTGCGAGGAGCGCCGTGGACGGCAAACGATTGCTTCTGCTGATCACCATCGGCGGTATCGCGGGCTTGGCGGCATGTAGCAACACGACCACCACACCCGCAGCGCCGCCCTCGATCGCCAGCGAGCCGTTCGGTCAGGTGGATGGGACCCCGGTGACCCGCTACACGCTCACCAACGGGCACGGCATGCGCGTGCGAATCCTGACCTACGGCGGCATCATTCAGTCGATAGAGGTCCCCGATCGCACCGGGGATGTCGGCAATGTGGTGCTGGGCTTTCCGACCCTGGCCGGTTACCTCAACAACACCGGATCCGCCAAGACCTATTTCGGCGCGATCATCGGCCGCTATGGCAACCGGATCGCCAAGGGAGCTTTCTCGTTGAACGGCAACGAGTATCAGTTGCCGATCAACAATAACGGCAACAGCCTGCATGGCGGCACCGCGGGCTTCGATACGAAGGTGTGGCAGGCTGGTCAGCAGACCGAAAGCGACAGCGTGGGCTTGAAGCTCCAATATGTCAGTCCCGCGGGCGAAATGGGCTACCCCGGAACACTGACGACCACCGTCACCTACACCCTGAACCAGAAGAACGAACTGCGCATCAACTACTACGCGACCACCGATGCGCCGACCCTGATCAGCCTGACCAATCACAGCTACTTCAACCTGGCAGGTGAGGACACGCTCGATATCTACGGCCAGAGGGTCACCATCCATGCCGACAACTACACGCCAACCGACCCCAAGCAGATCCCTACCGGCCAGATCGCCCGGGTGCAGGGCACACCGTTCGATTTCACCTCACCGACCGCGATCGGCGCGCATATCACCGCGAATGACCCGCAGCTGTTGTTGGCCCACGGTTACGACCACAACTGGGTGATCAACCGCGGCAACAACACTGGGCTGGTGGAGGCGGCCAGGGTCGAGGATCCGCAGACGGGGCGCACCCTGACTGTCTCTACAACCGAGCCCGGTGTGCAGTTCTATACGTCTAACTTCATCGACGGGGCGTTCAAGGGCACCAGCGGACATATCTACCGGCAGGGCGCGGGATTCACGATGGAGACCCAGCACTACCCGGATTCGCCGAATCACCCGAACTTCCCGACTACCACGCTCAACCCGGGCCAGACCTACGATTCGACAACGGTTTTTGCCTTCGGCACGGAATGAGCGCCGGTGCGGGCGCCCATAGCTGCGGTCGGGCCTCACCCGATCCCGCCTCTGCCACCCGGAGACTCGCTGCCCACCAATGCGAAGGTGACCATTGTTGATGCCATCAACGCGTTGGGCGTACGCGCAGGTCATTTCGCGTACTTTCGCGTGGTTTCATGTACCGAAATTCCGCATTCCTGCGGGTCAGCACGATTTTTGAGGCGGGTTCGATTCCCGGCAGCTCCACTGAGAAGATGCTGGTCAGAGTCACAAGCTCTGGCCAGTTTTCTTTTCCCGTCAACATTTCATCGACATTTGCTGGTTACGCCAACCCACAACGGGCGCCGTCACGACTGACGCGCCACGATCACAGGGATCCTGGCCCTGTTGACCACCGCCGCCCCGACCGAGCCCAGCAACATGCCAGCGAACCCGCCGCGGCCGTGGCTGCCGACCACAATCAGTTGCGCCCATTCGGACGCCTCGAGCAGCGGACGCGCCGGCTCACCAATTTCGATTTTGCGACGGATCGCCACGTCGGGATAGCTGTCGTGCCAACCCGCCAGCCGCTCAGCAAGCGTCTCCTCCTCGGCGGCTAGCTGAGCGTCCCAATTAAGGTTCGGGAACCACTCTTTGAAGTCGGAAACCCGCAGATCAGTCCAGGCGTGCAGGGCCATTAAACGGACACCTCGTCGGGACGCTTCCTCGAATGCGATCGCAGTTGCTGCTTCCGACGCCGGCGAGCCGTCGATGCCCACCAGCACCGGCGCCCGTGCAACATTGGCGCCCAGCGGTTCCTCGTCGTGGATGACGGCGACTGGGCAATGCGCGTGGTAGACCAATCCCGAACTCACCGAGCCAAGGAAGTTGCGGACCAACACGCCGCCATGCCCCCGATAGCCCACCACGACCATCTCCGCCTCTTTGGAAAGGCCGACGAGCGTCGGGACGGTGGCCGAATAAAACACCTTGCTATCGATTTGAACCGGACCACGCTCACCAGTGCCCTCTTCGGCGACCTTGATCGCCGACTTGATGAATTCGCGTGCCCGCGTCTCCTGCCATTGCCTGAAGCCGGCAGGCGCGGGGACCTGGGACCACCCCGGTACGGGGGTGTTGACGACATGGACCAGGGTCAGCGGCGCATTCCGCAGCGCGGCATCATGGGCCGCCCACCGTACGGCAGCCAGTGCCGCTGCTGAGCCGTCAACGCCTACCAGGATCGCGCGACGTGGTGGTTGCAACATTTCAGTTCGCTTCTCATCGGCTGTGTACCCACCGGCAGGATCACTCAGGGCGGCCGTGATTGTTAGGGCTGAAGAGATGCCAGCCGAAGGACCAAAGGCCCCGATGAAGCTGGACTAACGCCTTCTGGCCCACGCCTACATCGGTCAGCCGTGACTTCCGTTTGGATTGGAAGTCGGAACCCGGCCCTGCGGCGATCTCAGGAAGGCCCATACCCGGCCCGACATCCATGTAGGCCGATCCTGTCGGTCAGGACGCCGAAACGAGACCGGCAGCTTTCTCCAGTTCCTTCAGCGCGGGCTCAATCGCGTCCGCCAGTTCGTCGATGTCACTGGCGATCTCCGGCGTGGTGACGAAGCCGAAATCCACGAACCCGTTGTAGCTCAAACACGTGATGTTCAATGCCACCTCCAGCATGACCGGTCCGAGCGGTACGAGCTGCTCTACGACCGAACCGGCCACGTAAATGGGGAAGTCGGGCCCGGGCACGTTGGAGATCACCAAGTTGATGGGAGCGACGTGACCACCGATGTGGCTGGCCGTGTAGGCCTTGGCGGCGAGTGCCAGCAACCCCGGCGGCGTGGTCTCGGTCAGACCCATGATCTGGTGTGCGCTAAGCGCTTTGGCCATCTCCTTGGCGCCTTGGGAGTTGTCGTAAATGGTTTTCATGCGCTCGGCGGGGTCGGCATGGTCGGTGGCGAGGCTGACGGTCATCGAGCTGATCTGGTTACCGATTTCTCTACTGTCGCCATGGGTTGAGATCGGAATCTGGGCGACCAGCGGCCGATCGGGCAGCTCACCCCGGTCCAGCAGATAACTGCGTATCGCACCGGAAACGATCGCGAGCACCACGTCGTTGAGCTTGACGCCGAAGGCGCGCTTGACGGTTTTCACCCGATCCAGTGGCACCCTGCTGCTGCTGATTCGCCGCTGCGTGGAGATTTCGGCGTTGAAGCGCGTTGTGGGTGCGTCGAAAAATCGAGGCGGTTTGTTGGCCAGCCTGCGCAGGGCAAACTGTTGAGACAGCGTTTGCTGAGCCATTCGCATGAGCCGGTATGGCGTCCTGACCGCGACGTTGAACACACCGCCCAGCGCCCTCAGTTCGAACGGGGGCAGCCCACGCGTCGATGGTGGGCCGCCCTCGACGGCGGGCGGACGCGGTTCCGGGCTGATGTCGAGCATGATCTCGCTCAGACTGGTACCCGACACACCGTCGACGAGAGCGTGATGCATCTTCGTCAGGATCGCGACGCGACCATCCGCCAGACTCTCGATGAACCACATCTCCCAGAGTGGCCGGTCCCGGTCGAGTGGGTAGGACATGAGGCGGCCGACCAGATCCTCGAGTTCCCGACGTCCTCCGGGCTCGGGCACCGCGACCCGCCGGATGTGATAGTCGATGTCGAGCTTGCGGTCCTCGACGAACCATGGCCGGTCGAGTCCCAGCGGCGCCCCCGCCACTCGATAGCTCAGCTCCGGCATCTCCGGAAGGCGAGAAGCGACAAGGTCTTTGACCCCACGGAAGCAGAAACCTGGCGCGTCGGACGGGTCGCAGATCGTCAGCCCGGCGCCGTGCATGTGCCAGGCATGCGTCTCGGCGAACCAGAACGCAGCATCCACGCTGGACAGCCGCCTCATGCCGACAGGGTAGAGCTCCACGGAGATAGAACCTAGTTTCTGGCCTGCTTTTCTTTCCATCAACATCCGATCTCGCTGCAAGTACCAGTCCGCCATGTATGGGCACCGACAGTCCAGTAGCTCAAACGACCATCGTAATGTGGCCGTTCCAGGCCGTGAGGTCGCCGGAAAGCTTTGCGGTCGTGGTGATTCAGTGAAGATGCGCGGGAATCGTCCGCCTGGTGTTCCTGCCCTGTCGATCGGGCCGATCCTCCCAAATCCGGGGACCGCTGATGGGCACTTAGGCGCGCACACCTGGGTCAAACGGCCCTACCGGGGGATGACGGTGGGGCGGAACCTGGCGCCTAGAGCTAACGGCATTGTCTTCCGTCGTGATCCCGGAAGCCGTCCGGATAGGAGAATGGCATGAGCAGCAAGGAGTTTGATCATCCAGAGATGGCTAAGTTCGATCCGCTCTTCACCGAGATGGCAATGAACGTGGTCGCGCCGCTCATCAAGCGATGGTTCCGGTCGGAGGTCCGGGGTTTGGATTCCTTTCCCCCTGCGGGCGGTGCGTTGGTGGTGTGTAACCATTCCGGCGGTGTACTGACGCCTGACGTGCTCGTCTTCGCCCCGGCCTTGTACGGGAAGTTCGGCTATGACCGCCCTCTTTACACCCTCGCCCACTACGGCGTGTTCATAACACCTTTCGTCGCATACTTGGGCCGTCTGGGCGTCATCCATGCCAGCCGGGAAAACGCCGCGAAGGCACTGCATTCGGGCGCGGTTGTCCTGGTGTTCCCGGGCGGGGACTATGACGCGTTTCGGCCGACGCTGTCCCAGAACGTTATCGACTTCGACGGCCGCACCGGATACGTCAGGGCCGCGATTGAGGCCGGCGTACCGATCGTGCCTGCGGTGTCGATCGGGGGCCAGGAAACCCAGCTGTTCTTGACCCGCGGCAACCGGCTGGCGAAGCGCTTGGGGCTCAAGCGCATACGAGCGGAGATACTGCCGCTTGCCTTCGGTTTCCCGTTCGGTCTGACCATGTTCTTCCCAGCCAACATGCCGTTGCCCTCGAAAATCGTCACTCAGGTGCTGGAGCCGATCGACATCCGCGCCCAATTCGGCGAGGACGCCGACGTCGACCAGGTCGACGCCCATGTTCGCTCCGTAATGCAGCGCGCTCTCGACCGACTGGGCCGCCAGCGCCGGTTCCCGGTGCTGGGCTGATCACGACCGGCGCAACATCGATCGTCGGGCCTGCGCGATGACGGCCTGTGTATCAGACCTCGCGGTCCTGATACACACGGCGGTCACAGCACTGGCCATTCGTGGACTGGGGCACCGGTGCGCGCGTGCTCCGCATACCGCCGAGTCATCTCACGCAGCGCCAGGATGCGTTGCAGCTCGCGCTCCTCGAGGTAGCGCAACGTCTCGGTCTGCCAGGCAGCGCCGTTGCGTAGCGGGTTCAATTCCCGGCAGCTCCACTGAGAAGATGCTGGTCAGAGCCTTAGGGTTCTGGCCAGTTTTCTTTTTCGTCGGCTGTGTCTGACTATCTTTCAGCAGAGTTCAATCCTGACAGGGGCTCTGGATAAAGGAGTGCTCATGATCTATCGCCTTGCTATCGGGGTGCTCGCCGCTTTGGCGGTGGCGAGCATCGTCCCTGCCCAGGGCCATGCCGATCCGCTGACGAAGTGTCTGACGAACACCCCCAAAGGCAAGCAGGTCTACGTGCCCTGCGATCTGCTCAACGCCGGCGCCAATTTCCCGCCGGGGCAGCGTTGTCCTCTACCGCTAGAGCAGTACCCGAAAGATGTGGCGGACTGGTGTGGCGAAGGCCCAGGCCTTGCGAGTTCCACGCCCGCGACTCCTACGAGCCCGACGAGTCCTACGACTCCGACGAGTCCTACCACCGCAACCACTCCTACCACCGCAACCACTCCTACCACCGCGACCACTCCTACCACCGCGACCACTCCTACCACCGCGACCACTCCTACCACCGCGACCACTCCTACCACCGCGACCAC
>NZ_JBVAXR010000083.1:0-5807 GCF_055419445.1 Mycobacterium sp. IDUB_19
TCAGGGGCTATAGCGCAGTTGGTAGCGCGTCTCGTTCGCATCGAGAAGGTCAGGGGTTCGATTCCCCTTAGCTCCACCCTTATTCCCAGTTCAGCTGCATAGATCTAAGAGATCACGCAGCCGCGTCAAGATCACCGACGCTCTGACTTCCCCACATCGTTGGTGTGCACGACCGCTGCGAGGAAGACTGCCAACTGTGTATCTCCACGGACTTCGTCGACGGACTTGATGCGGCCCGCCTCCTGACCGATCGATATCCGGCTCCTAGGCGCGCTGAATTGGGCCCAAAGACCCTTTTGGGGCGATGGGGGGTGGCGAAGCCTGAAGAACGTGTACGGCCCAGAGCGACATGTATTTAGTCAGGTATTGATCTTGTTGGTTTGGTGACATCGCTGACGTTCATTGCGCAGACTGTCAAATACCGCCGAGTTGCTCGGTGTGCGGCGCGACGTTGCTCTCAGACACCGCTCAGGGAGGGGCAGCCGATGGACCGACCCGGCAGCGGCGTGGCATTGGAACCCACGCTTGCTCGATGGGGCCGCGCCGCTGCCGTGGTCGTGCTTGTCGTCGCGGCCTTGGACTGGGTGGGCTGGGCGACTGGTGTCGAGGGGTTGACGCGGGTCTATCGGACCTGGCCGCAGATGACGCCGTGGACTGCGCTGTGGTTGGCCGCGCTGGGGGCGGCGATCCTGGTGCAGTCGGGGCAGCCGTCGCGTGGTCGGGTGCGGGTCGGGCGTGGCGTGGCCATGGTGGTGGGTGCCTTTGCCGTCGTTGTCATCGCGGAGTATGCGACCGCTCGGTCGTTCGGCCTGGACCAGGTGTGGTTCGGGGAAGCGGTGCGCACGCTGCAATCGTCCTGGCCGGGGCGTCCGAGTCCGCAGACGACATTGTCGGTCCTGCTCCTGGCCGCCGCCGTTGCGCTGGCGCGAGTGGAGCGCCCCTGGGCGCGGATGGTCTGGCCGCTGTGCCTGGTGGGTGCCGGGTTCATTCCGTTTGTCTCAGTCGTGGCCCACTTGTTCGATGCGATGGTGCTGGTGGACGTGACGCCGTCAACCGGGCTGGCGATGTCGACTGCCTTGGCTGTGCTCCTGCTCGTCGTGGCGACGGCGGTGGCGCGCCTTGACCGGCTTCCGCTCGCTTGGCTGCTCGCCCGACCCGACCGGGGGGCACTGGTGCGACTGTACGGCCTCGCCGTCGGCTTTCCGATTCTCGTGGCGTTGTCGCGGGTGGCATTCCTCGCCCTGGGCCGGAGCGAGAATGCTGCTTTTGCCCTCTCGGTGATGGTGTGCACGGGCGTAGCCATGTTGGTCGGGTTCCACTTACGCCGCCAAGAGCAGAATCTGCTGATAGAGAAGGAGCAACTGAGCAGGGAACGCGCTGACGCTGAGATGCGCTACCGGATTCTCGCCAACAACGCTGTCGACATCATCGTTCACCTGCACGGCAGCCAGGTCGCGTGGGTCTCGCCGTCCGTCGAGGCTGCGTTGGGCGGGCCGGCCCAGCGGTGGATCGGCTCAGGCTTCAGCCGTCGCATCCACCCCGACGACCTCGACACCCTCGCAATCGCGCTGCAGAGGATCGCCAGCGGCGAATCGGTCGTGCAGCGGTTCCGGGTCCGCTCCGTCGACGGTGGTTACCACTGGGTCGATGGCCACGGAAAGCCCTACGTGGATGCTGAGGGCAACATCGACGGACTGATCGCGGCGCTGCGTATCGTCGATGACCGGGTCGAGGCAGAGCAGCAACTCGATCGGTTGGCCCGGTTCGACACTCTCACGGGGTTAGCGAATCGTACCGAGGCAATTGGCCGCCTTGAGTCCGCGTTGGAGCACCCGCCAGCTTTTGGAATGCACCTCGGCATCCTGTTCTGCGACGTCGACGACTTCAAGGACATCAATGACACCTGGGGACACGGCATCGGCGACGCCGTGCTCACAACCTTGGCGGCCCGAATCTGCGAATCTGTCCGTCAAGGGGACACGGTTGGACGAACGGGGGGTGACGAGATACTCGTCGTGTTGCCCGGCCTCCACAGCATCGACGACGTCGCCCACATCGGCGAGAAGATTCGCCGTCGCGCCGCCGAACCGATCCACGAATCCGGTGTCACGATCCACACGACCTTGAGCATCGGTGCCACTATCGCCGCTCCCCGCGAGCCCGTTTCCTCGATCACGGCCCGTGCGGACGCGGCGATGTACCAGGCTAAGTTAAGCGGCAGGAACACCGTCATCCTGGTCGAACCAAACCAGCGATCACGACCTGCTGTTCGGTAATCCGCTTTTCACTGGCTGTCGTTGACACGACGAAATGGATCTCCAGGGTCCCAGGGGTAGCAAGTGGAACCCGTCGGCCTCGTGGTCACCCCTTATTTATCTCCGATCGGGCCACCGTGGCCGATTTTGTCTCGAAACAGAACGACGAAAGTGTGATCCGCGCTCAGCGTTCGGGTTTGGGATTCATGACCAACTCGTTGGGCTGGAAGCTTTCGGTGGTCGTATACGACCGTGCTGCGGACCACGAACCCGACCCCTGCGGAGACTATCGCGGCGACACACCGGTTGATCGGTGCTTTCGTGGCTACGCCGCGACGGTCGACGACACCGGGCTGTTGTGGTTGTGCGAGAAGCTGATTCCCTACGACGACGAGGGCGAGATGTCGACCGACTCCTGACGCCGAACAGCCCGCTACCTGCCAGTGTCGGAGTCAGGGTGAGGATGGAGTCGTGGCGATAACCAGCCCCGCGATATGGCTAAGTGGGTACACCACCGCCTCGACAACGCCCGTCGACGTGTTGAGGTGGAACAGCGGCTAGCCCTCGGCGACACGACGAATCACCCTGCAGCACAATCTGACAACCGGTAGCTGTGGATAGCAACGCGGATAGCAACGGCGCCTCAATTCGGGCGTGTCCACCGCTGTCCGCCTAGGTTCTCGAAACCTGTCTGACGTACTCGGATAGGTCACACGCGGATACCCACGGACCTTCTCGACGACACTGGGGGTCAAGTGGTCGCAGTTTCAAATCCTGTCAGCCCGACTCATGTGAGTCTCAAGACATCGGAATAGTTTCGAACCTGCGATCTTCGCGTGCGCGCTTTCACCCGCTCGGTGCCCAACTTTGCACACAACGCGGTTTTTATTCGTGTGGCGCCGAGTAACGCTCGTGTTCAGCGCACCCCGGAACCGGGCACAATGATCTCGGTCCCCACGTTGAGGGTCTTGCCGCGGAAGAAGTCCCGGCTGCCGAGTGCGCTGAGCGCCGCGACTGGGATGCCGAGCAGCAGCAGGCCCATCCCAAGGACGAATACGCCACCGACCGGGCCGAAGTGGGTCTTGCCGTAATCCGGCGCGTACATGTCGGTGGCGCTCTGCACGAACGCCCACGTCATCGCGACCGCGCCGATGAACGGTAGGGCGCCCCGCAGCCAGAAGTCGCGCGCCGATCGGCGCAGCGTGCGTCGGTAGGTCCACACGCACGCATACGCGGTGGTGGCGTAGTAGAAGGTGGTGGCGAGCCCCAGCGACGCCACCATGTCCGCCAACGAGTTCTGGCTGACCAGCGTCATAACAAGATAGATGGTGAACCCACCGATACCGATCACGAGGACGGCGAACCGCGGTGTCCGGTACCGGGGGTGTACCCGCGCGAAGCGCTGCGGTAGGGCCCGGTAGACCGCCATGGCCAGCATGCCCCGCGCGGTTTTGACCAGACTCGTCATCACCGACGCCAAAGAGGACGAACTGATCGCGAGCAGCAGCACAACGGCCAGGCCCCTACCGACCACCGGGTCTCCCAGAATGCTGAGGGCGTCGTTGGCGTTCTGGGGATTGTTTAGGCCGATGCCCGTTGTGCCGAACCCGGCGAAGGCTTGAGTCGCAAAGCTCACCAGCACATAGGTGCCGAGCATGAGGATCGTTGCGAGCACGGCGGCCTTGCCCGGGTTCTTGTGCGGCTGCTTGGTCTCCTCAGAGATCGACAGGCAGGCGTCCCACCCCCAGTACGCGAAGACGCACAGGATGGCCCCGTGGGCAACGGCTGCGGCGGATAGTCCCGCCGGAGACAGCCAATTCCACTGCGGCATCACCGCCTGTGGACCCGCGTGATGGCCGAAGACCTTCATCAACGCGACAACGCTGACCAGCGCCAGCATCGCGAACTGCACCGCCACCAGCACAGCCTGTGTGCGCTCGGTGACCTCGATTCCCCGTAGACACAGCAGCACCAAGCCGACGACGGCCAGCCCGCCCACCGCGACCTGAGCGGCCATCGAATTTGCCAATGGGTTCAGGTGCAGTGCCTTCAGCAAGTAGATCGCCGCGATCTGTGCGCCATTGCCGACGGCGACGGTCGCGGCGATCACCGAGGTCCAGCCGGTCAGCCAGCCGACCCATGGACCGAACGCGCGTGTGGCCCATGTGAAGGCCGATCCGCAGTCCGGGGTCTCGCTGGCAAGTTCGCGAAACGCGAAGGCGGTGAGCATCATCGGCAGAAACCCGATGACAAATAGTGCGGGCGTCTTGGCGCCCACCACCGCCACCATGCCGGCTAACACTGCCGCCAGACTGTAGGCGGGTGCGACCGACGAGATCGCGATGACCACGCTCCCGGTCAGGCCGACGATTCCTGGCCTCAGCCCCTTTCCGGCGGCCATCACACCGGTTGTCGGCGCCGAGTAGGCCTTACCCCTCATCGCCCCTCGGAAAGTGGGAAAAGTGGGGAGTTCGTTTGCACCGGTGCCAATGTATTTGTACTTGCCAATGCGAAACATCACCACCCGAGCAGGGCCGCTGACGTTTGCTCCCGTGTACGCGATCAGCATGTCGAAAAGCTGACACGCCTCGGGCGACAGCGGGCCTCACTAGGGTCACGACCGTAGTATCGCAGGGCACCTTCCGCGAGGCCGGGTCGTTGCAGTCGATCCATCCGACCACTTACTTTTGGGACCATTTCGGGACCACCCGTTATGCGCGCTGGTGAACGACCTGCGCGTCTGTCAACGTTGTGCACGGCCGTCGCCCACCTGCAGACTGCGTGTGACCCGTGGGAACGTGTTACCGCTACTTACTGGGGGTCAAGTGGTCGCAGGTTCAAATCCTGTCAGCCCGACCAGTGTCAGACCGTCCAGAGAACCTCCAGGTCACAGGTGTTCCTGCACCCGGCAGAGGGTTCGATCCGGGCTGGCTATGATCGCCGGTCATGTCTCATCAACTACCGGCTCTGGCGACGCCCGCCGAAGTCGCCGAGTATCTCCATACCACTGTCGCTTCGCTCGCCCAGGATCGCTACAAGGGCACCGGTCCGAAGTTCATCAAGCGCGGTAGTAGGGTGCTCTACCGGTGGTCCGACGTCTTGGAATGGTTAGAGCGCAACACGTTTCAACGCACCGACGATCCGAGACGGCACCGATGAGTGACGCCGCTGACCAACTCGCCGCCCCAAGTACTGCACACCTATGCGTAGGGGCGCGATCAGCTTTGGCGACGACAGCTCACGCAGTGCCGCCTCGGTGCCATTTGCAGATCAGCACGCAGTCGCCGAAGCCACCTTTACGAGTTTGCTGGCCCTGGCATTACGCGCCCGCCAGTCCGCAACCAGTCCGCAGCAGAGCTTCCCGAGGCTTTCGGTGACCAACACAACCAACCGCTTGACCTGCACATTCATTGAGGTGCCAACACAGCTTTTCGCAACCGGCGTGCAGGTGGGATCGTTCGCATCGAGAAGGTCAGGGGTTCGATTCCCCTTAGCTCCACAACGTTTGGGCAGGTCACACCGCGGTGTCGATGTCGAAGGCGTTGATCCGAA
>NZ_JBVAXR010000084.1:0-5492 GCF_055419445.1 Mycobacterium sp. IDUB_19
CCGGCGTTGTCCTGACTCACCGCGACGGCGTCCTGTAGCTGATGAACAATCTTCACGTCGGCATCGTCGTTGGGATCAATCAGGGCGCGGATGAGTACGAGGACATACCGCGTGCCGATGTCATCGCGGGTAAGGGTGTGTTCGTCCTGCCCGTAGAACACCCCGGGAACATAGTGGTCTTCGTTGATCACCTGCATCGACATGAACCGGCCGGCGGGGTCGGGCAACGCTACCGTGACCGGCCCGGCGTCGAGGTCGAAGACGCCCGCCGAATACAAGGTGTCCCGGTTGGAGCGCACCACCAACTGCTTGTTCAGTGGCGTCAGCTCCCGGATGTGGGCGAATTTGCCGAACCCGCCGTCCCTGACGACATTGCCGAAATACAAGTCGCTTTCGGCCTTGGCGAAATTGTCCGGTGAGACGAGCACCGTGCTATCGGATGTCGTCGGTTCTGCCACCATTCGGACCATACGCGCAGGCCCGAGTGCGTGAAACCGGATGGCACACGTTGACTCATTCCCTCAGGAGTTTCGGCGCTGCAAGTTCTCGCAGGGTAGACAGAAACAATTGGTCCATCCGCGGGCTCAGGTCGGCCAGGGTCGAGCCACTGGCATAGCCGGCGGAGCCGAAAACGCGTTCGGGCGCGTCTTCGGCGGTGGCCGCGCCGATCGAAAGGCAAAGGCATGCAACGCCGTCCGCGCGAAGCTCTTCGAGCGCCTTTCTGGTGTCGGCTTCGGCGTAACGGCCGTCGTAGCCGTCGTCATACGGGAAACCATCCGAGAGGACGAGCAGTAGCCGGTTCGGGGTGCCGGCCTCGCTCTTGAGGATTTCACCAGCGCCGCGGATGCCAGCGCCGAGGCGGGTGTAGCCCGATGGTTGGAGCCCGTTGAGCCGGGCTCGCCCGATAGGACCGAAGCGCTGATCGAACGTCTTGATTGCAGCCAGGTGCACAGCCTGTCGGCCCTGCGATCGGAAAGCGTAGACCGCGACACGGTCGCCCAGTTCTTCGAGCGTGATGGTCAGTGTGGCGGCGGCCTTGCGCTGGTGGTCGTGCACGGCGAGTCCGTCGGGATCGGTGTCGGTCGCCGATCCCGAGGCGTCGAGCATGATGAGGACGCCCAGGTTGCGGGCGAGTTTGCGGCGTTCCTGGTAAACGTGCTCGGCCGGTGAGTGGCCGGAGCGCAGGTCGACGAACAGATCGATCAGCGCCTCGATGTCCAGCTCGTCGCCGTCGGGGCGCGCCCGCAGATTCTTGGGGCCGAGGCCGATGCGGGACAGGCGTCGCCGCAGCACCTCGTCGCGCGGAACGCCGGCGACGCTGACGTCAGTGACCTCGGCGGCCGCCGCCGCCGGAAAACTGATGACTCGGCACCACTGCGCCCGATACCGGTTGTTGTGTTCGTCCCACTCTGGATGCAGGGCGCCGTGGACGCCGACGGCAGCGCCGGGCTTGCCGCCATCCACGAATCGGATGGGGCTGGGCATCGGCCGGAAATCCGGTCCGCCCATGTGTGCCCGCCGGATAGACCCGACCCGCATCTCCGACCCGCCCGGGCTGTCGCCGGGAGAGCTTGATTTTCCAATTAGCCTGCGGAGGAAGTCCGAGACGGCCTGCGCGCTGAGCGGGCTGTTGAAGAGTTTGAGGATTTTGCTATGTTCGGATGGTTCGTCGTCGTCCTCCTCGTCCGGCTCGGGCAGGTCGTCCGGATCGAATCGCAAGTCTCCGTTGGTCGTCGGATGGTCCCCGTTGGCCGCTGCGCAGAGCGCTAGAGATGGTTTGATGACGCCGAACCACCCCGGCGGGTCAGCGATCTTTACCCGGCTTCTGGCCAACTCGAGTGACTCGTCGGCGGTGCCGGTGCTCGGTTCCATGTTGCCGGAAAGCTCGGCCGCGAGTGGAATTCTCTCGGCCAGCTCAGCGAGTACCCGGCGTCCTTCGACGGCCACGTAGCGGCGCGCTAACCATGGACGCGCCCGCAAGACCTTCACCAAACGATGATCCAGGCTTCCCGCACCCAGCAAAGCGCTCTGGATCACCACTTCGCGGCGCTGCTCGGCGAAAGAGCCGCCCGCCGAGACGAATACGACGTGTCCATTCGTGTATGCGGGCTGGCCGGCCACCGCCTCGGCAATCTCGACGGCTCGACCGGCGATGAAGGTGGCAAGAAGTCGAAAAAGGTCAGGGCTGTCCGAACCGGCAGCGGTCATGTCCGGGGTAGCACGGCATCGACGAGTTCGCCGAGCGCGCGTTGGACTTCCGAGTCATCGGAAAGCACCTGGACGATGGCCGACTGGACGGCACTGCGCAGGTTTAGGCCCTCCGCGACGAGGCAGCCGGCCAGGATCAACATCCGGGTGGACGCCACTTCGCGCAGCGGTGAGCCATGCAGATTCCTGATGGCGTTGCCGAGCGTGACCAGAGCGCGAGCTGTCTCGCTGTCGACCCCGGCCTCGTGGGTAACTACCTCGGTCTCGGTATCGGCGGGCAAGAAGTCGAGTTCGATGGCGATAAAACGTTGGCGGGTAGACTCTTTGAGGTTTTTCAGGACGCTCTGGTAGCCGGGGTTGTAAGAGATCACCAACTGGAATCCGGGCGCGGCGGGCAGCGTCGTGGCGAGCCGATCGATCGGAAGCTCACGGCGGTGATCAGCGAGCGGATGAATGACGACGATGGTGTCCTGGCGCGCCTCCACGATCTCGTCCAGGTAGCAGATGGCGCCTTCGCGCACGGCGCGCGTCAAGGGTCCGTCCACCCAGACCGTTTCTGCGCCCTTGAGCAGGAAACGGCCGACTAAATCAGCGGACGTCATGTCCTCGTGGCCCGCCACCGTGATCAGGTCTCGGCCGAGTTCGTGGGCCATCGCTTCGACGAATCGCGTCTTCCCGCATCCCGTCGGCCCTTTCAGCAGCACCGGCACACCCCGGCGGGCGGCGGCGCCAAACACTTCCACCTCCTCGGCGACAGCTCGATAAAACGGTGCCCGCGAACGCAATTCGGCCAGGTGGGGAGATCCGGTGGTCAACACCTCACCTGCCTGGTTGGAAAGGAACCGTTTTCGGAACCTCCGAACCGCCGGGCAGCACGAGCTGGCCGTCGGTGTTGACGTAGCCGGAGCGCTTTGTCGGCACCGGCAGAACGGGATTGGGGCATGGGTGGTCGGTTCCGTCACCGCAGATGCCGCCGTTGAGGTAGGAACGCTTTTGGACATCTGCGGGCCAGGGGTCGGCGTGCATGGCGACCCATTGTGCGGGGAGGTTGTAGAGGAAGAAGAAGCATGCGCTCACGGCGGCGAAGAGCGCCAGGAAGCGGGTGAGTTGCACCTTGCCGAAACCGCCTCGGACGTTGTCGAGTCCGCGCTCAACGACGGTGCGGCCGCGATCGTCGGTGAAGTAGCGCAGACAACAGAAGGCAGTCAGGACGCCGCCCCACATCAGCCCCTCGTAGATGGGCCACTGGTAGTAGGTGCCGGCATTGATCGATACCGCCCGAATCGCCCCGGGATAGACGTAGAACCCGATGGGCAAGAAGATCAAACCCTCCATGATGAAGTCGAGAAGGATGTTGAACGCGAAGGTCACACCGATCAACTTCGTATTGCTGAGATTGGGCCAGCGCGCCTTGGTCTTGCGCATCACCCAGCAGCCGATCATGACCATCAGTAGATTCCCGAATGAATAGCCGGGCACGTTCGTCAGCAGTGGTTCCACGACCTGATGTCCTGGTACCTCCGGCGATACCCAGCCGGGGATATTTGACGACCAGGAGCCGCGGTTGGGCATCCAGAGGTTGTAGGTACACCAGGTGTTCAGGTAGTTGAGCAGTGGATCCTGGAAGAAGATCAGGCCCATCGACACCATGAGGATGCCATCGAGGGTAATCCGCCGCTCGCGGCGCCACGGCCGGATGATGAACCACCACAGGGCAATTGGCAGGCCGATCCAGGCCCCGACCGCGTTCGCGATGAGCGGCACCTTCATGTACATCGGCGGATCGCTCACGCCGGGCGGTACCTGCTGGAAATAGGGCCCGGTGATCCACCGGATCCACACGTAGATCTCGAGAAGCAGCAGCACACCGCCGATGGCGGCCCAGATCTGGACGGGCTTCACTTTCGCGTGAACCGCGTTCGCGTGCTCAGCCGTTCCGCCGAGCGACTCGGTGACCACGGGCGCGCTCTTGTTCAACAGTTCGCTCACGACGCTGACTCCTCGGGTAGCCGAACGTGCGCAAATATACCTATGAGTATCTAAAAGGGGAAGTAGTTTCTGAGATTCCGTGGCACAATCGTCGGCATGGTCGAGCGTTGGACACGGGAGCGACGCCTGGAGCACACCCGTACGCTGCTCCTTGATGCCGCGGAGGAAGTATTCGCCGAAAAAGGCTTCACCCCAGCGACTCTCGACGACATAGCGCACACGGCGGGCTATACGAAAGGCGCTATCTACAAGCACTTCGCCACCAAGGAAGATCTTTTCCTGGCCGTGAGCGACCGATACTGGCGTCGCTACTTCGACAATTTCGCCGAGGTGATGTCGACGTCGAGACAGATCGGAGCGCGCGAGCTCGACGAAATCGGCAAGCGGTGGCGCCAACTCAGCCGTGATCGCGGCGCCGAGCACGCCGCGTTGGGACACGAGTTCACCCTCTACCTGCTCCGCAATCCCGACGCCCGGCAGCGGGTGGCGGTCAAGCGGGCAGAGGTCGTCGAGGCGCTGGGCAAGTTCATCGTCGACGGCATCGATCGGCTCGGGGGAACCCTGACAATGCCGGCATTGACCTTCGCGCAAGTGCTCATCGCCACCAGCGACGCCGTAGTGCTGGGCAGCGAACTAGACGATGTCGACCTCTACCGGCCGATCATCGAGATGTACACGTCGGCAATCAAACTGCCCTGACTGGCGGCCGCCGCCAGACCAATGTGCTACGAGTCGTCACGCCGGCGTCGTCGGTTCTTCTCGCCGAAAGGGTCAACAGGCCGCCGTCGACGCTGGCGTGCCGAAACTGAGGTTGCGCCAACAATTCCGGCATCATTGACACGGTGACCTCGTGGTGCAGCGTCGAGGTTTCCTCGTCGATCGAAAATCGCCCGCCGTAGGCGACGTAGCCACTCATGTCCGACTCGGCGAGTTGGGCTGACATGTGACCGTCGGCGGTATAGAGAATCAGGCCGCGCGGTGTCGTGCCAAGTGGCTGCCGGTCCTCGCCGGTGGTTTCGTTCCGGGCGACGAACGACACCAATTCCCAAGCGCCAAGGACGGCATCTCGCCGCGTGGGGTTTACGGCAAGGCGATCCTGGGCGTCGGTCACGAGTTCCATTCTCGCAGTTCGGCCCACGCGGGTTGCCGGCTGATGACTACGATGCCGGTTCGAACTCGATGGGCAGGCTTGTCGGCCCGCTCAAGCTCACCATCGGTTTCCATGGCACCGGTCCGGCGATGCGCGGGTTCACCAGCCGCTGGGACAGAACGGTCAGCGCCTCGGCGAGTTCGCG
>NZ_JBVAXR010000085.1:0-5305 GCF_055419445.1 Mycobacterium sp. IDUB_19
CGATTTATGTCGACTACGAGAACGGCATCATCGTTGCCCGCCAAAACCCATCAGTCGACGAGAAGACCGGCCAGATTTGGGTTGGAACACCTAGCATCTCGGCTGTCCAACAGGGCAACGGCGCAGTATTGATCAAGTACAGCGCCGCTGACCCATTCTCGCCAGGAGGACAAGATCTCGCTAAGGCAGTGTCATTCGACGTGAATGGCACCATCGCGATCGATCCAAGTCCCGGAGGTCCCCGCGTTGGCGGCAACGTGACCAATTTTCCAGCGATCGAGATTTATAGCGATCTGCCTGGCGGGGTTTCTTCGCCGCTAGTCCAGTCGTGGCCACTTTTTGTGGATGGAGCCGACGGACCCGCAGCCGGCCTGTGGTGGCACAAGCCGATCGGCGACCCGGCACTTGAGCTGTCCTTCAATGACCAGTATCCGGCTCCCAGGATTCCCGCCCTCCCGCACACCGGCCACATGCCCCCCGTGGCACCAATCGGCCCGCCGCTCGTTGCGAGCCCACCGGGTACGTATCCCCTTGGACCTGTCGATCATCCACCAGCAATTGGCGTACATGATCCCGTCGTCATGTCGCCCCCTCTGCCCCCGAAATAGCGAAAAGCCCACTAGGAGTCACGTGAAGCAACCGGTCGACTGGATACGTGCAGCATTTACCGGCGCCTTTGTTGGCGGATTCCTGTGGGCGATAATGGTCAAGATGTTGTCGGTGTTAACTCGTGGCGCAATATCAACGCGATATCTTTACACCTTCCTTTCATCCGTATCGCTTTGCGTCCTAGCGGTCGGAGTTGTTCTGTACTTGTGGTCGAAAACATCATTATGGCGTAGTACAGCAGTCGGGATTATTATCGCTCCGCTAACCGGGTGGTCAATCCTACTGTTCGTCACCGTAAGCGTCGTGATCCCTTCGCAGTGGACGCACTGACGTGGCACCTTCCGACGACGCTGGCCCGTTCGACCACGCGCGAGAACGTCCAGTCCAGCTCGTTAGCGGACTATTTGCCGGCGTCATGTCGACGATGCTTACGTTTGGCTACCTCTGGTTCTTCGCACCCATCTTCCCCTTAATTCTTTGTGGGATAACTATGGCTTTTCGGCGGACGACCGCATTCTCCGTAGGTGCCTTCGCGGCTTTTTTTGGCGTCTTCACCTTCGACGCGCTGTTCGCTATTTTGTATTGGCTATAAGAGCTGGTTAGGAAGATTAACTCCCTATCAACACTCGTTCGCCGCGGGAGCCCTAGCGCTTTGCCCCTGCAACAGGGCTGACGAGAGTGAATTGACCGACATCGATGCGGTGATTAGCCTCGCCGTCAGGGCACACAGGGGCATGGCGGCCAGGTCGGCACTGCAGCGTCAGCGAAGCGACTCCGGCTGATGGTCGCGGCGATATCGCAGTCTTGATAGTTGGGGAGGGTAGCGATGTTGAACGGCACTGGTTTGCCGCAGTTCGGAACAGTCCAGTCGCAGCGCGCGGGTGCGCCTGGCATCGGCCACCCTGAACGTCTTGAATTCACCAAACACGGCTTCGCCATGTTCCACTCAACGGCGCACGGGAGGACGCCATGAGCGGCGACGACGATGAAATTCGAATAATTCTCGAGCACCTTGCCAAGTTGACTGGGCATCCACCGCCTCCGGGGATCACACCCGATCAGCTGGCTACGGGAACTGTCTCCATGAGCCAGCTGCTGAGAGCCCTTGGCCTTGCTGCTAATAGCGGCGATCCCAGCGACATGACCGACGCCCAGACCGGATATGCCGAACGCGGTGCGAAAACCGGTGACGCCATGGCCAAATTCCCTGCCAACGAAGCAGAGTCAGCCGGGAAACTGGGCGGCGCGGGAAGCCCGGCCGAGATGGCGCAGCAGATTCCGCAGATGATCTCCGGCGTTGCCGGCGGGATCTCGGGCGCCATGCAAGGCTTGCTACAACCGTTGAGCCAGCTTCCACAGCAGGCTGCTCAAATCGGACAGCAGATGATGCAAGCCGGTATGGGCGCAATGCAGCACGGGGCGGGAGAAGCGGCGGCAGCTGGCGCGGCCATTCCCGGTGAGCTGACGGGATCGACGAGCGGCGCCGGCGCGGGCGGTGGCGGTGTGGGCGGGCTCGGCGCCACCACACCCACGGGGAGCCTCAATCCGCTTCCCGCTCCATCAGCAGGTACTGAGCCCGCGTCGGCGCATACCACCTCGACGACACCACCGAGTGCGTCAGCGCCCACGAACGCGTCGAGGGGCGGGATGGGTGCGATGCCAATGATGCCGCCCGGTGCCATGCACGGCGCAGGCAGTGGAGGTAAGGACGAGAAGCCCGACACCAAACGAATTGTGCCGCCGACAGTCAAGAACGGCGCTCCGGTCCAAGGCCGTATCACCACACCGCCGCCGACGCCCGAAGTCGTCAAACGTGTTGAGGGCAAACCGGTTGCGAGTCGGCGCATCATCTTGCCCGACCAAAAGCGCGATGACGACGACACGGACTCGGGCCGCTAGAGGCAGGATGCCGTGGATTCGCAGGGTTGAAGATGAGATAGGTTGCCCAGGAATGCATTCCGGATGCCGAATATGACTACTGCGGTGTTATCCGGGCCACAATCAGATGCCCATCGGTTCCCCAAGATCGCCAGAAAGGCCGACTACGAGATTCGCGCTTGCGAGCTACGATCAGGCCGTGTCGAACTTTCCTCCTCAGCCGTCCGCGCAGCCCGCAATGCCTTCTTGGCCGCCCCAAGGGCCGCCCCCGCCGAGGCGTCCTTTGGGGTGGCTCGCGATTGCAGCGGTAGCGGTGGCGCTCCTTGCGATAGGCATCGCAATCGCTTCCTGGTTCCGCCCGTTGCCGACCAATAAGCCCACCGCCGGACCCACCTACACCAGCCAACAGGTCGCCGACGCCAAGTCCAAGGTGTGCAGTGCCTTTGGCAAAGTCCACGACGCCATCCAGTTGACCGGCGCCCGTGATAGGGGCCCAGACTACGCAACTCAACTTGCGTCAGCAGTGAACGCCCGCCAAGCGCTCGTCGCCGGTAGCCAGTACCTCTCAACAACCCTCAATGACGCCCCGGCAACTCCCACTAATATCGCTGACGTGATTCGAAATCTCACAAATGTATACCAATTTCTCACAGTTCAGTTACTGGCCGAAGCCCCCGATTCGGAAATAAACACCTCAGTGCATTCAGGGGACGAGGCAACTTCGAAGCTTGAGAATTTGTGTAAATGAGATACGGTAAATGTAATTGCGTAAGGCACCAGGGAAATTATTCATAAACCAAGCAGGGGCCCGCGACCACAAACTTGGACGCTACGGTTGGGTGACTAGCGTGATGGCGAATGGGCGATACGATTGAGATCGTGTCGAACTTCGGACCACCCCCTGCCGTGTCGCCCACCCCATCGCCTTGGCCAGCACCAATGCTTTCCGAACACAGGCGGCAATGGCCGATTTTCGCGTTCCTCCTCATCGCGCTGTTGGTGACGCTCGGTGTCGCGATTGTCGGCTGGTTCCGGCCTGTGCCAGCTAAGTCCCCGACTCCAACGGCATACACCGATCAACAGGTCGCCGAAGCTAAGGACAGGGTGTGTGCTGAGTATCTAAAGGTCCACAACGCGATCAAAGCGAGCACGAGCCGAGATGCGGGCAGCGACCCCACGGCTCAGCAAGTTTACGCGCTGACAGGTCGACAAGCGCTTCTCGCAGGAAGTGAATATCTCCGGACTGTACTTTCCGCCCAACCAGCAACACCCAACGAACTCGCAATGGCGATCCGAAAACTAACAGAGCTTTTTCCAGAACTCACAGTTGACTATCTGAATAACACTCCTGATTCTGAAATGGCGCCGACGGTGCATGCTGCCGATGAGGCTACGTTGACGATCGAAAGACTTTGCAAATGATTTTTCCTCCCGGAGAATACTCAATCCCCATTGTTGGTGATCAATGGGTGTACGACCAAGACCTGATGGCACTTTCACAGGGCAAGACTAACCGCGGAAATATCAAGACAGGATATTCCAATTTTGCGGATATGCTGCGTAATGCCCAATCCGGTCCGCTAGCCGATCAGGGGGGCCACACAGTGGGCGACCTTCGCAATGCCTACCGACAGGGCGAAGATCAAGCGCGGCAGGTTGCTCAAAAGAACGGCGTCAAGGAGAACGCATACGGCTCCGCGTACGACAGTATGGTCAGCCTCCAGCACGATCTGACCAATGTTGCCGAAGAGGGCAATCAGCGGATCAAAGAGATACAAGCTTCAAAAGAGCCAGTGGAAGCCAAGGTGCCGCAGATCGTGGCCGCGATACACGAATATCGCGCCTTGGCCAACATGGTTGCAGCGAAATATGCCGGCAACGTATTTGATGCGATGCAGCAGATCCTTGACGCTGAGGACGCTGGTCTGTCAGCGCGTCAGTTCGCGCAAGCGCACGGGGTCAACGTCGGGCAAATGTTCCGACCACCCACGGACGACCAGAGCTTAGAGGCGCTGGTAAAGCGCGACCTCTACAAAGGAGGACCGGTCACGGGGGCCGGCGAAATTTACCGCAACCCTCAGATGCCGCCTGGGACGCAACCACTAAACGCGCCCGACTCGCTGGGTCCCGTCACCCAAACCGGCCTTGTGCGATCAGAAGCTCCGCCAGCTTCCGGATTGGCTGCACCCGCGGGGGCCCCGCATTCCATGGGCTCGATCGCTCAAGCTGGCATGAACCGAACTCTGCCTCCTGTACCCAACACAACCCATGCCGGATCCCCACCCTTATCGGGGCCACCCATTCCTGCGGCTCCATCGGTTCCGTCGGTGCCTGTGTCAGCGAAACCGTCACTACCCGCTCTGCCCACGACCGGAGCGACACCACTAACCGGTGCACCAGTCGCGCCAACCGGTCCGGTGCAGCCGGTTACACCAGCCGACTTGATGCACAGTTTCGACAAGGGAATGCAGGCGGGGACACCGCTTTCAGCGACCGCTGGTGCGCTGCCCTCTCAACCCACCGACCCGCAGGCCCTACCGACTACTCCGACCGCCGGCGCGAGCAGCGTCCCGGTCAACGCGCCGGCATACGAGGCGCCGCCCGTCGCACACGCGGCCGCCCCCGACGCAACCCCGCCACCGCAGGTCATCGCGGGATCAGCCAGTCCAGCCGCCGCCGCGCCCGCACCCTCGGGCCCGCTGCCCGCTTACGCCTCGGACATACGGCCGACGATGCCCGCAGCCTCCGCCCCCGTCCTTCCATCGAGCCCCCCGCCGTCGGCGATCGCAAGCTCTGCACCGGTGCATCCCTCAGCGGG
>NZ_JBVAXR010000086.1:0-4914 GCF_055419445.1 Mycobacterium sp. IDUB_19
GGTCGCAGCACCTCGGTGACGATCTTTGTCGGCAGCGGGATGTTGACCGGCAAGACGACACTCGGCCCGAACGGGAAACCGAACGTTATCGGCAGGATGTTCGTCCGAAAAAGCTTGCGCTCCAGCTTGGTGAGCCGAAGCAAACGCGCGAGCCACGTGCCGCGGCTCAAGAACAGTTGCTCTTCCTGACCACCGATTGAGACAGCAGGAACGATCGGGACGTTCGCCTCCAAAGCCGTCGTTACATAGCCTGTTCGGCCGTCGAAATTGATGACATTCTCCCGCAGGGTCGGCCGGTAGACGTCGAAGTCGCCGCCCGGGAAGACCAAGACGACGGCACCGGCGGCCAGTGCCTTCGCGGCGTTCTCGCGCGTCGCCCGAATCACTCCGGTGCGCCGGAGGAAGTCCGCCGCCGGCCCGGCGAACACAGTGTCGAAGGCGAGTGCATAGAGCGGACGATCGTAGCCGTACCTGTCGTAATAGCCGACCGCGAACACCGACAGGTCAAAGGACGTAAGGCCGCCAGAATGGTTCCCCACCACCAGGGATGCACCGGGTGGGAGGTTGTCGAGGCCCCGGACCTCCGAACGGAAATAGTGCTTGACGATCGGCCGGGTCAGCGCGACGACGTGCTCGGTCAGGCCACGGTCCCATTTGTCGACGTCGGTGTGGGTATCGCCCATTGTCTTCCTTAACTCACCGCTCTGTGAGGTTGCGATGACGCTACGCCGACCCGAAAGGGCGTGTTAGGGACTTTTGTCGTTACTGCGGCTCACAGCTGAAGACCACCACCAAGCACCTTGACCGGCGGTCACGTCAGGTCCACTGTCGATTACATGGGCATCGACGACGACCCCGTCACGACGCTGGACGACCTCAAGAACGACTTGGCGGGCCGGCACAAATGGACGCCGACCAGCGGCGCCTCCGTGGACCCCGCGCTCGTCGACACCGACGTGGCGGCCCTCGACCGCAACGGCTACGTCATCTGGGAGAACCTGCTCAGCGCGGACGAGTGTCAGCAGATCCACGATCTCGTCGACCCCTGGCTCGGGCATACCGGCCGCAACTCCTTCGAAGGACGGCGCACCCAGCGCATCTACAGCGTGCTGAGCCGGACGCGCGGGTGCGACCGGCTGGTCGATCATCCGCGGGTGCTGGCGGTGCTCGATCGGCTCCTGATGCCCAACTACCTGCTTTCGGCGTTGCAGGCCATCAACATTCAGCCCGGAGAGGCTCCGCAGCTGCCCCACCACGACGACGGGTTCTACCCGATTCCGCGGCCGCGGGCGCCGTTGACCGCCGCGACGATCTGGGCGATCGACGACTTCACCGCCGACAACGGCGCCACGGTGGTTATCCCCGGCAGCCATCGCTGGGAAGCGCGTCCGCCCGGCCCCGACGATGCCCCGCTGCCCGTCGTCATGCCCGCCGGCTCCTGCGTCGTCTTCGTCGGAACGCTGTGGCACGGCGGCGGCGCCAACACCACCGATGCCGCGCGCCTTGCCGTCACCGCCCAATACTGCCAACCGTGGCTGCGGCCGATGGAGGCCTTCACCCTCTCGATACCGCGCGACGTCGCGCGAACGGTCTCCGAGGACATCCAACGCATGATCGGCTACAGCATCCATCCGCCGTTCGTCGGCGCCGTCGACGGCCTGCACCCGTTAAGGCTGCTCGAGCAGCCTTAACGCGTCGCGCCCGCGGATGTTACGACGCGGTGGCGTACTGCAGCACCCGCTCTGACGAATCGACGTGGCCGTTGCTGATGATTCTCAGCCGATCCGGACGGACCTCGTAGACGACGCCGTCGACCGGGTTGGTGACATCGAATCCGTCCGCGACGCGCTCCGCGTTCGACAGTTCGATGTGGGCACCGTCGCGGATGCGTTCGCCGCGGTAATAGTAAGTGCCGCTGAGGTTTTGGCACACCACCGCGAGCGACTTCCTGGTGCGCACCACGGCGGCCGGTGGATTCCCCGGGTCACATCGAGCCGTTTCGCCGACGAACCCCAGCCCGTCGGCACCTTTCACGGGCGATGACAGCGTGGGCGTCTTGGGCGGCGGCGCGGCCGATGGAGCCGGCGACGCCGCCGTCGTCTGGGGCGACGAACCATGGTCATCGTTGCCGAAAGCCGATATCACCGCCAGTATCAAACCGGCGACCAAAACCACCACCGCGGCGGCGGCCAAAACCAGCGGCGCGCTGACCTGGGCGACACGACGCGGAGGCGCGTCAGGCGTTGCTGCTGACGGCGCGTACGGGCTGTACCCGGAGTCGTCCGGATTTGGATAGACCGCCGGGAAAGGTCGCGTGCGAGGAAGCGGACTCCCGCCGGCCGCGGCAGCAAGCGGCTCGTAGGCCGGGGACACAACTTCTCTGGCCGCCCGGGCGAACTCACCTGCAGATGCATACCGCGCCCCGGGCTCCTTTGCCATCGCGCCCGCGATGACGTCGTCGAGGCCGCGGCCGATGCCCCGGCGCATGATGCTGGGCCGGGGCGGTGGCGAGAAGAGGTGCGCGTCCCTGACCTCCTGTTCCGTTCCCTCGAACGGCGGTTGACCGGTGACGCACTCGTAGAGCACGCACGCCAGCGAGTAGACGTCCGTCTGTGGCCCAATCCGGCCGCCGCTGAACCACTCTGGCGCCCGGTAGGCCAATGAGCCCGGACCCGCAACGCCGAAGTCGATGAGGTAAGCGAAGTCGTCCCGGGTGAGCAGCACATTTTCCGGCTTGATGTCGTCGTGCACCAGCCCGGCCGCATGTGCGGCATCCAGCGCCCGCGCCATCTGCCCGGCGATCGACGCCGCGCGCGAGGGTGCCAGCGCGCCGTGCTCGCGCAACAAATCCCTGAGGCTGCCGCCGTCCACCCACTGCATAGCGACGAAAAGCACCCCGTCGATTTCACCAACGTCGTACACCGGGATGACATGCGGCTCCTGTCGCTGCGCCGCTATCCCAGACTCTCGCCAAAAGCGTTGCTGGAAGCCAGCACTGCGAGCAGTCTTCGCACGCAAAAGCTTTAAAGCGACCATCCGGTCGTTAACCGTGTCGTAAGCCTCGAATACATCACCCGTGTCGCCCGTGCCGAGCAGCGATCGCAGCTCGTATGGCCCGAACCGCGTGCCGAGACGCGAGCGGTAGGAGGAGAACAAGGAGCATTCCTTCCGCCGACTCAACAATCGTCAGCCCGGCGGGTTCCCCATTTCGGCCTCGACGTAACGTGCGTCGGCTCACGCCGCGAAGTTCTACAGTGCGTTCATGAGCGACATCACGGCGCGGCTCGCGGAAATCGTCGGCAACCACAACCTGCTGACCGGCGACGCAATCCCCGACGACTACTGGCACGACGAGGAGTTGACGCATCCGCCGCAGCAACCGGCGTACGTCGCTAAACCGGCCACCACCGAAGAAGTGGCACAGCTGCTGAAAGTGGCCACGGAGCAGCAGATTCCGGTGACGGCCCGCGGATCCGGGACCGGCCTGTCGGGCGCGGCCACACCGCGCGAGGGCGGGCTGGTCATCTCCTTCGAGCGGATGAACGCCGTCCTCGAGGTCGATGCGACCAATCAGGTCGCGGTCGTCCAACCGGGGGTGACGCTGATCGAGCTGGATGCGGCGACCGCACCGGAAAACCTGCGCTACATGGTCCAACCCGGCGAGCTGTCCTCCAGCGTCGGCGGCAATGTCGGCACCAACGCCGGCGGGATGCGCGCGGTCAAGTACGGGATCGCCCGCCATAACGTGCTCGGGCTGCAAGCCGTGCTGCCGACCGGCGAGATCATCCGCACCGGCGGCAAGATCGCCAAGGTGTCCACCGGTTACGACCTGACCCAGCTGATCGTCGGCTCCGAAGGCACCCTGGCCCTGGCCACCGAGGTGATCGTCAAGCTGCACCCGCGGCTCGGCCACAGCGCCACCGTGCTCGCCCCGTTCGCCGACTTCGACCAGGTGATGGAGGCGGTGCCCCAGGTCATCGCCAGCGGCCTGGGGCCCTACATCCTGGAATACATCGACAACATCACGATGGCCGCGCTCGTGCACACCCAAAATCTGGAACTCGGCATTCCGGACCAGATCCGCGACAGCTGCCAAGCGTATCTTGTTGTGGCACTTGAGAACCGTACCGAGGACCGGCTGGACGAGGATGTCGAGCGGGCCGGTGAGCTGCTCGCCGAGCTGGGCGCCCTGGATGCCTATGTGCTCGAAGGCGGTTCGGCGCGCAAGCTGATCGAGGCGCGCGAGAACGCGTTTTGGACACTGAAGGCGGTCGGCGCAGACGACCTGATCGACACCGTCGTCCCGCGTGGCGCGATGCCGAAATTCCTTGCCGCCGTGCGCGGTCTGGCGACCGCGGTGGGTGGCGGCGCGGTGGGCTGTGGTCACGCCGGCGACGGCAACGTGCACCTGGCCATCTTCTGTAAGGATCCCGACACCCGCAAGAAACTCTTGACCGACATCTTCGCGCTCGCCATGGAGTTGGGCGGCGCGATCTCGGGCGAACACGGCCTCGGCCGCGCGAAGGCCCCTTACTGGCGCGAGCTCGAAGACCCGGTCAAGATCGACCTGCTGCGCCGCATCAAGCAGAGCTTCGACCCGGCCGGGATTCTCAACCCTGATGTCGTCTTTGCTGCAGAGCGCGAGTGACCCCGGGCAACACCGCATCACCGATTCGGATTCATTTGCGAATCGCTATCACACGAGCAGTCTCGTATAGCCGAGAAGCCACGCCATAACGACCCGAAGACATTTCGGCGAAATCGTCGAAAGGGTAGCTATAGCGGACGCCTCGGCCCGCAATGTGGCTTATCCTGCATCCGATAACCGAACACGACAGGACGGGAAATGTTCTCACTGACACGACGCCGATCCGCGGTGGCCGTGTTGGCGACTGTCGGGTTGCTCGTGTTCGG
>NZ_JBVAXR010000087.1:0-4648 GCF_055419445.1 Mycobacterium sp. IDUB_19
GATCTGATCGGTGGGCCCCGAAATCACGCTCTGGCGCGGCGAGTTGTAGATCCCCAACGTGACCTGCGGGTGATCAGTGATCAGCGCCTCGGTCGCGGCCACATCAAGTCCGAGCAGGGCCATGCCGCCCTGCCCCGACAGCGGCGCCATTAGCCGAGACCGCGTCGCGGTGACCCGCAACCCCTCGGCCGGGGTCAGCGCCCCGGCAACGACGGCAGCGGCCACCTCGCCCATCGAGTGCCCGATCACCAGATCCGGGGTCACCCCGTGCGAGCGCCACAACTCGGTCAACGCCAACTGCATGCCGATCAGGCCCAACTGGATCTGCTCGATACCCTCGAGCCGCTTGCCCTCGGCGATCACCTCGTGCAGCGAGAATCCGGCCTCGGCCACAAACGTCGGCTCCAGCTCGGCCACCGCGGCCGCGAACGCCGGCTCATCAGCCAGCAATCGCCTACCCATGCCGGCCCACTGCGAACCACGCCCCGAATAGACGAACACCGTGCCCGGCCCACCCGCACCCTCGTGCGGGCCGACCACGCCGGGAGCGTGCTGACCGGCCGCCAGCGCACGAAGACCCTCCACCGCGTGAGCGCGATCACGAGCCACCACGGTGGCGAACTTGGCTTGTCGAGCCCGGTGATGATTGACGGTGTGGGCCACATCGGCCAACGCCACCTGCGACCCCGCACCCTGCATCCAATCGGCCAACACCGACGCCGTCACCGCCACCCGCGCCGCCGTCTTACCCGACACCACCAACGCCGACACCTCGGTGTCCGGGCTGCCGTCGGTAACCGGCGCAAGTTCTGGCCCCTCCTCGACGATCGCGTGGGCGTTGGTGCCGCCCAGGCCGAAGGAGGACACCGCAGCCCGGCGCGGACCGGAATCCGATGGCCACGCGATGTTCTCGACCGGAACGAACAGGCGCGTCGGCGCCGCGTCGATGGCCGGATTCCACTGCGAGAAGTGCAGGTTCGGTGGAATCTGGCCGCGCTGCACCGCGAGCACCGCCTTGATGAACCCGGCGACTCCCGACGCCGCCTCGAGATGGCCGATGTTGGTCTTCACCGCTCCCAGCGCGCACTTGCCGTCGCCGCGGCCATAGGTTGCGGCCAGCGCCTCGAACTCGATCGGGTCTCCGAGAGCCGTTCCGGTGCCGTGGCTTTCGACGTAGTGCACGCTTTCCGGCGCGACATCGGCGGAGCGCAACGCGTCGGCGATCACATCGCATTGGGCCGCGGTGTTCGGCGCGGTGATGCCGTTGGAGCGGCCATCCTGGTTGACGGCCGAACCGCGAACCACCGCCAGCACCCGATCGCCGTCGCGCACCGCGTCGGTCAACCGCTTGAGCACCACCACCCCGGCACCCTCACCACGCACAAACCCGTCCGCCGTCGCATCGAAGGTGGCGCACCGGCCATGCGGAGAGAGCAGGCCCCAGGCCGAGATGGCGATTTGAGTCTCGGGGCGCAGCGTCACGCTGACGCCACCGGCCAACGCCAGGTCGGTCTCTCGTGACCGCAAGCTCTGGCAGGCCAGGTGGATCGCCGACAACGAGGAAGAGCACGCGGTATCGACGGCCACTGCCGGACCGCGCAGCCCCAACAGATAGGAGATCCGGCCCGCGGTGATGCTGTGCGAGTTGCCGGTTCCGGTGTACGCGTCCACGCTTTCCGGGCTGCTTGCCACCATGGACTGGTACTCGTTGAAGTAGGCGCCGATCATGACGCCGGTTCGGCTGCCGGCCAGCGAATCCGTTGGGATGCCGGCATGTTCGAGGGCTTCCCAGGCGACCTCGAGCAGCATCCGCTGCTGCGGGTCCATCGACGCGGCTTCGCGGGGGGTGATCCCGAAGAACTCGGCGTCGAATCCCGCGATGTCGGGGACGAAGCCGCCCCACTTCGTCGTCATATGACCCGGCGTCAACGGGTCGGCGTCGTAAAAGGCCTCGGCGTCCCACCGGTCCGGTGGAATATCGGAGATGGCGTTGCGGCCCTCGACCATGAGCTCCCAGAAGCTCTCCGGGCCGGTCACATTTCCGGGAAAGCGGCATCCCATCCCCACCACCGCGACCGGCTCGGTCGTGGCGGTGCGCGCGGCCCGGGAGAATTCCTCGGACAAGGCCGTGCGCTGTTGAGCCGTCATACCCACGATGCGGCTGAAAACACTTCGCATTACGCGGGCTCCTCGGCGGCCACAGGTGATGACTCGATGCGGTCGAACAAGCTGTCCAAAGTGCTTCCTGCAGAAGCGGACAGCTCCGCGATCTCGTCATTTCCTGAATCCGCCTGGGGCGCGACTACTTTCGCAAGGTAGTCCGCCAGGGCTGCGACGGTTGGGTGGTTGAACAGCATGGTCGCCGACAATTCGATGCCCGCCAGCATCTCGGCTTCGCGTCGAATCGCCATGGCCATCAGGGAGTTGAGGCCCAGTTCGGCCAGCGGACGATCGGCTTCCAGCTCCGATTCGGGGATCCGCAGTTCGCGGGCGACAATGTCGCGCAGGCCGCTTTCCAGCTCGGTGCGGATCTGCACCGGTGACAGATTCGACCAATCCCGTGCCGGGACCAGGGAAGTGGCCGGAGCGTCTTCCAGTAGGTCATCGACGATGCGCAGTGATCCGCGGGTCCGGTAGGCGTCGGCCAGTAGCGGCCAATCCGCGTCGACGACAACGGAATGCACTCCGGCGGCCGGGCTCATCACGATCGGCAGCGCTGCGATGGCGACCTCGTCGTCCATCGGCAGCAGACCGGAGCCCACGCTGACCTGGCTGGCATTGTCCTCTGTGTCGGCCAGCGATTTCCACAATCCCCAGTTGACCGTGGTGGCCGACAGCCCGATGACGCGACGGGCATACGCCAGCGCGTCCAGGAAGCCGCTGGTGGCCGTGTAGTGGGCCAGCCAGCGCGAGCCGGTCAGGCCGGAGATGGAGGAGAACAGCACGAAGTGACGCACCGGCGTTTTCAGCGACAGGCGGTGCAGCACCGCGGCGGCGTCCAGCTTGGGTGCGAACATCGCCGTGACGTCGTCGTCGGTCATCTCGCTGAGCAACACCGGGCCGCCGGCGAAGGCCGCCAGATAGATGCCTTCCAGCGGGGGTAAGTCGGCGCCGAACCGGTCGAACAGCGCGCTCATCGCCGTTTCGTCGGTGGCATCGGCCGCGACGGTGACGAGGTCCGTGCCCTGTGCCGCAAGGCTTTCGGCTAGTGCGTGCAGTCGTTGGCCGGGATTGCGGGATACCGCGACGATGGTCTTGGCGCCCATCTGCGCGAGCTGGCGGATCAGGTGCGGACCGATGTTGCCGGTCGCGCCGACGACGAGGTGACAGGTGTTGGCATCCAGCGTCACCGGCGACTGCGCCGGCACCGCACGCCGTTGCAGCCGGGGCACATGACGCACACCCCACCGGTAGACGACCTGATCTTCGGCGTCGCCGGCGTTGACTTCACTGAGCACCTGGGGTGCCGCCAGTTCGGCGGGCACCGAGCCGTCCAGATCGACAATGCCGCCCCAGATTTCGGGGTGCTCGAGTGCGAGGGTTCGTCCCAGACCCCACAGCGCCCCGTGAGCCGGGTTGGCGTGATCGCCCTCCGCGATGGGTTGGGCGTTGCGGGTCACGATGAACAACTTGGCCGCCGAGGTGCCGGCAGCCATCGCGGCAACCAGGCGGCGAACCTGCCCGAACAGCTGGTAAGCCATACCCGCATCGACGGACCTGCCCGCCGGTGGCGCGTAGACCACATGGTCGACACCACGCAGCGCCGCGCTTAATGCCGCCTCGTCGTCGAGCACCGAGGACTGCGCGACGTCGACGCGGCATTGCGACCCCGCGATCCGGGCGAGTTCCTCGCCCAGCTCGGCATCGGACAGCACCAGCCAGCGCCCGGTGCCGGCGATTGCCGCACCGGTCAGCGGGGTGGACGGCCACGCCATCTGGTAGCACCAGGAGTCCAGTGCGCCGCCGAGATAGTTGGACGGCGCCGCGACTGGGGCCGGTAAGTCGTTGTGGTGCACCGCCTTTGGCGTCAGCCCGGCCATCTTCGTGACGGGGATCCAGTGGTGGGTGTGGTGCCAGGGGGTGGTGGGGATCTGCGGGTGCGGTTCGGGCGGATGCGGAGTCTGCGGCGGATGGGTGGTGTGCACCCTGTTCAGGTTGGTGCGGAAGGTGATGGCGTCGTCGCTATCGCGCTGCAGCGTCCCGACGCAGGCGTACTTACTTCCGTGCTGGGCGCTGTGCAGGGTTTCCAGGACGGCTTGGGTGAGTAGTGGGTGGGCGCTGATTTCGATGAAGGTGTGGTGGTCGGTTGCGGCTTTGGTGATGGCTTGTTGGAAGCGGACCGGGTTGCGCATGTTGGTGGCCCAGTGTTCGGCGTCGAATGCCGGCGGGGCTTGCAGGTTTTCGTAGGTGGTGGACAGGATCGGGATCGACGGTGGCCGCGGGGCCAGATCGGCCAGTTCGGCGCGCATCGCGGGTTGCAGGGCGTCCATGGCCGGATTGTGCGGGGCCACTTCGATATTGACCCGGCTGGCGAACCGGTTCTGGCCACGCACCTTGTCAATCAACGCCTCGATCTGATCGGTGGGCCCCGAAATCACGCTCTGGCGCGGCGAGTTGTAGATCCCCAACGTGACCTGCGGGTGATCAG
>NZ_JBVAXR010000088.1:0-4605 GCF_055419445.1 Mycobacterium sp. IDUB_19
CGCAGCGGCTGAAGCGTCGGAGCGACCCGCGGCGGGCCGTCTTCGACGTTGCGCCAGATGCCCATCGCCGTCATGCGCACCGGCGCGGTGAGTCGCTGATCGAACATCATGCGATTCATCGGGCCGCAGACCGACACCGCGGCAACAGCCTCGCCCGGGCCGCCGATAGGCGCTGCGACACAACCGAAGCCGAGCAGCGACTCCTCGCGCTCGAACGCCACGCCATGGGCGCGCACCTTGGCCAGCTCCGCGGCCAGCTGTGAGCTGGTCGAGACCGAGTATTTGGTCTTACGGACCCGCAGATCGACTTGGGCGTCCTCGTCGCGGTAGGCCAGGATCGCCTTGCCCACGGCGGTGCAATGCGCGGGTTGGCGGCCGCCCACCCGGGTGGGAATCGCGTCGGCCATCCGGTCGCCGGTCTTGTCGAGGTAGACGACGTCGGGTCCGTCCAGCACCGCGAGGTGTGCGACAAGGCCGGTGGCGCGGTGCAATTCGCCCAGCAGCGGCCCCGCCGCACGCACCAGGCGGTCCTGGTGCACGGCCAGCGACCCGAGTTCGACCAGGCGCATGCCGAGCTCGTAGTCGCGTCCGCTGCGGCGCAGCCAGCGCAGCTGCACCAGGCGCTCGAGCATCCGGTGTGCTGAGGAACGCGGCAGGCCGGTGCGCCGGACGATCTGGGCCAGTGTCAGCCGTCCCGGTCCTTCGAACGCGTCGAGGACCAACGAAATGCGGTCGATGACGGCCGTGGGAGTGCTTGATTCGGGGGTGGAAACGGAGCGCACGGTCCCTGACATCGGTCCTCCAAAGGGCGGGGTGTATCTGGCTGCCATATTCCTATTAGGAATATCTGTTGTACCACACGGATGTGGCCGCTGTCACACACCAACACTGACGGGCGAGCGTGTCGTGGCGGCGTTGAGTGTGCGCTGACGGCGCATTATCGGCGCAATTCCCGACCAGGGCACACACTCAACGCCCTCAGCGCACTTTCACAAGGAGCTGGGCGAGGTGATCAGCCCTTGGTGGCCGACCGGCCGGCGCGGCGGCCATAAAAGCTGCCGTCACCGAGCGAGGCGCCGCTGGCATAACCCCAGGCGGCGAGTCCGGCGGTTGATCGGCCCGCGGCGAAGAGCCCCGGGATGGGTTCGCCGCTGACGTGCAGCACCTCGGCATCCAGCGTGGTGGCCAGCCCGCCCAGGGTGAAGCCGCCGGTGTTCTCGCGCAGGTCGATCGCGCCGACCGGGCTGCCGATCGGCTTGATCCATTCCGGCTTCTTGTGCAGCAGCGGATCCTCACCGCGCGCAGCGCCCTCGTTATAGGCGGCGACGGTCGCCTGCAGTGAACCGGGTGCCAGGCCGATGTCGCGCTCCAAGTCGGCCACGCTGTCGGCCACCCAGGTCGGCGGCCGCAGCATGAACTTCGGTGACCACGAGGCCATCGCCTCTTCCTGCGCATCGTTGTCGATGATCAGGTAGGCGGTGTTGTCCTGGTGGTAGAGCGTGAGCTGTCCGACGCGGCCCGGGTAGGTGTCCTCGGCGACGTACCGCTGGCCACGCCCGTTGACCAAGATCCCGCGCACCAGCTGCTGCGGGTCGATGAAAATCGCGACCTCGGTGGCGTCCATGTGGGCCAGATCGGCGCCGAGTGCCTGCGCCATCCGGATCGCCTGCCCGTCGTGCTGCTCGATCGACGCGGCCGGACGTCCGGCGATCCGTGGCGCGAAGCGCGCCACCATCGCGTCGTTGTAGGCGAAGCTTCCCGTCGCCAGCACGACCCCGGTGCGCGCGCGGATCGTCATCTCGGTGCCGTACTGCCGGGCGCGGATGCCGACCACCCGGCCGTCGGATTCGACGATCAGGCACTGCACCCGCACGTCATAAAGCGCCCGTGCGCCTGCCGCGGTTGCGGTTTCGACGAGCGGCTTCATCAGCATGTAGCCGGCGCTGGCCTCGCCCTGCTTCTTGTTCTGCATCTGCGGGACATGCCCGCGCGGGGCGGGGGAGGCGATCGTGTTGAACGGGTAGGAGTTCTCGCCGCCGCTGTACATCAGCCCCTGATCGCCCATCGGCTCCCAGCCGGGCTCGGAAAAGAACTCCGCCTTGAACGGCACGCCGCACCCGACAAGCCACTCGAAGTGCGCGACGCTGCCGGCGCAGTAATCGGCGATCCGGTTTTCGTCGGCGCCCGGCCCCATCGCAACGTTGAGGAACGCCGCCATGTTGTCGACGGAATCGGTGAAACCGCAAGCTTTTTGCAGCGGCGTGCCGCCGCCCAGGTAGATGAACCCGCCAGCCATCGCCGCCGCGCCGCCCCAGGAGCCGGTGCGTTCGGCCACCAGAACGTCGGCGCCGGACCGGGCCGCTTCGACCGCGGCCGCCGCGCCCGCGACGCCGTAGCCGGCGATGACGACGTCGGCTTCGTGATCCCACGCGGTGATCGACGACGCCGCAACCGGTGTGACGTCAGTGTCAGGTGTCATAGCTGCATCGCCGCGGGCATCTCGCCGACCCACTGGTGGCCCCAGTAGCTGTCGGCAGTGATTTCCTCTGCGGTGTAATAGGTTTCGTCGACCCGCATGCCTTCGGTGCCGAACTCGATGTCCCAATCGCCGGGCGCCCGGACGTAGAAGGAGATCATCTTGTCGTTGGTGTGGCGGCCGAGCGTGGACGACAGCTGGAAGCCCTCGGCGTTGACCCGGTCGAGCGCCTGACCCACCGCGTCGAGGGTGTCGACCTCGACCATGATGTGCACCAGGCGTGGGTCGCGCATATGTGCGGCGGGTACGATCGCCAGGCTGTGGTGGCGTTCGTTGATCCCGAGGAAGCGAACTCGCACCGGGCCAAACTCTTTCGGCAACGGCACCCGGAACGCGCCGCGGGAGCGGAAACCCAATACCTCGGTGTAGAAGGCGAACAACCCGTTGGGATCCATCGCGGGCACCACGACGTGGCCCAGGCCCTGATCGCCGGTGACGAATTTCGCGCCGAACGGAGTGACGACCGGGCTGTGATCAAGCACCGGACCGTGGAACACCTCGATTGTGGTGCCGGCCGGATCGTCGAAGGTGATCACCTCTTCCACCCGGCGGGCTTCGGCGTCGTCGACGGACAGTTGCTTGAATGGCATCCCGGCGCTGTCGAGGGCCGCCTTGATCCGTTGCAGCGCCGGGTGATCGCGCACCTCCCAGCCGATGGTGAGCACCCGATCGGTCTCACCCGGCAGCACGATCAGCCGCGCGGCACGCTCATCCATTCGCAGATACAGCGCGGACTCGTCGGGGCCCCTCCCTTCGGCGAAACCCAGGACGCCGAAGGCAAAGCGGCGCCAGCGTTCGATGTCGTTCGTCGAAATGGTGATGTAGCCAAGGCTTTTCAGGTCCGTCATCGCAGGCTCCTTAAATCAGCGCCCGCAGCGGACCCTCGGGGGGCTCGATGCCAATCGAACTCAACGCCGATGCGTGGTAAGTGGTGCCGGGCACATGAATGGCATGCATCTGGCCGACGTGCACGTCACGCCAGTACCGCTGCAGCGGCTTGTCCATCCGGGCCGCATTGCCGCCCGAGCGGGCGAAGATCTCGTCGACGGCCGCCACCGCGCGCCAAACCGCGCGGACCTGCGTCCGGCGTCCGGCGGCGCGATCGGCGAAAGATACCTCCTTGCCGGCGGCGACCATGTCGTAGATCCGGTCGGCGTTGGCCAGCAGCTCCTGGCGGGCGGCGTTGATGTCTGCCGCGGCCTCACCGATCGCGTGCATGACGTACGGGTCGTCCTTGATCGCGGTTCCGGTGGCGCCGACGCGCTCGCGCTGGTAGTCCAGGTGCGCGGCGAGCGCGCCCTCCGCGATGCCGATTGTCGCCGCGGAGATGCCCAGCGGGAACATCGTCGACCACGGCATCAGATACAGCGGCTCGGTCATGCCGGCCTCCCGTTGGGCGGTGCCGTCCATCACCTTGGTCGCGTCCATGGTCCGGTAGCTCGGGACGAACGCGTCTTTGACGATGACGTCCTTGGAGCCGGTTCCCCGCAGCCCCACCACATTCCACGAGTCCTCGACGATCTCGTAGTCCTTGCGCGGCAGGATCATATGCAGCATCCGGGGCGGCATCAGCGGGATGCCTTTTTCGTCGCCGAGCATGGCGCCCAGGATGATCCAATCGCAATGGTCGGTGCCGGAGCTGAACTGCCAGCGGCCGTTGAAGAGGTAGCCGCCGTCGACGGGTTTCGCCACGCCCTGTGGCGCATACGGAGAGGCCATCCACGTGTCGACGTCGTCGGCCCAGATTTCGGCGGAGACTTTCGGGTCGGCGTAGGCCAATTGGTAGGGATGCACGCCCACCACGCCGACGATCCAGCCGGCGGCGGGGTCCAGCGCCGCGGTGGCCATCGTCGTCTCGGCGAACTCGCGGGGGTGGACCTCGAAGCCTTGGTATTGCTTGGTCTGCAGCAGCCGGATCAGGCCGGCGCCCTTCATCAGCTTGACGGTGTCGTCGGTGAGCCGGCCAATTCGTTCGGCCTCCGCGGCCTGGTCGCGCAATTGGTCCGCCATGGCCACTACCCGGTCGAGTACCCGGTCGCTCATATCGTTGTCCTTACGTGTGTGGGCTA
>NZ_JBVAXR010000089.1:0-4598 GCF_055419445.1 Mycobacterium sp. IDUB_19
CTGCGGCAGATCCACGAAATCGTTCGCCAACTGCGCGGTGAAGCCGGCGATCGCCAGGTGCCCGGGAGCCCGAAGGTGGGGTTCACCCAGCTGTACGGCGCCCCCGGCACCGCCGCGGCGACGATCCTGACGACCTGACCTCGGCGGTCGGGTGTGACGTGGCGGCGGCAACACGCCGGTCGACGCGGCCGCCGGTTTACACTCGGCGCAGTGGATCCGATGCCCGCCACCGCGTTCGGCGGGGACGCGCTATCTGGCGACGCTCGAACTGCAGGTGCATCGTTGGTTGGCGGGCACACGTTTCATCACGCTCTCTCGGCGTGCAGGCCACAGCCCGCCCAGGTGATCTTGCCGCAGTGACGGCAGCGTACGGGATAGCACACGGTTCCTCACTATTGCCAAGGCGAAGTGGTTGGGCCACTACGCATTTACGGCAGCTTTGCGTTCAGCGATCTTGGCCCGGACTCTCGTCATGTCGAGACCGTTGACTTGGTCGATCAAGTTGTCCAGCACCGCTGGTGACATCGCTCCCGGTTGGCTGTACACGAGGATCCCCTCGCGGAATGCCATGATCGTCGGAACCGAGCGGATGCCGACGGTCGCGGCTAGTTCGCGCTCGGTATCGGTGTCCACCTTGGCGTAAACAATATCCGGGTGCGTTTGCGCTGACCGTTCGAAGACCGGCGCGAAAGCCCGGCATGGCCCGCACCAAGGGGCCCAGAAGTCAACCAGCACAATCGGACTTTCAAGAATCGTCGCCTCGAAATCTGCGGCGGTCAGCGTCTTGACGGTCATCGTTGTTCCTTTCGGCGTTGAGGGGATTATGACCAAAACCAGGTTCTGATTAGGTCTAGCTACCGGCTTCCGAGGTCTTGTCGGCGAATTCGCAGAACGCGTCATAGGCGCGAGCACCATAGATCGTGGCCGGCCCACCGTGCATGAGAATGCTGACGCCGATCGCCTCGGCGGCCTCCTCTTTGGATGCACCGGCACGAGCCGCCCCTTGGGCGTGGGAGGCGATGCAGCCATCGCACCCGGCGACGACGCCGATCGCCATCGCGATCAGCTCCTTGACCTTTTTATCCAACGCCCCCGAGGTCAGTGCGCCATTGCTCATCTCTGCAAAACCCCGGTACACCTCCGGGATCATCTTGCGTAGGGCGCGATGCTGCGGGTTGAGGTCGTCGAGTACCTGGTGATAGTGGTTGTTTTCAGTCATACCCACTACAATACATATACGGGTGGGGGTATTCCCGGTTTCCGCCTGCAAGTGATCGAGCGCAACACCATCGAAAGGAATCACCATGACCATGGGTCTGGGTACCAAGCTGAACACCACATTCGAGGACGCGGTCGAACGGGTGACTCGGGCTCTGGCGGATCAGGGTTTCGGCGTGCTCACCAGGATCGATGTCAAGTCGACCCTCAAGCAAAAGCTCGACAAGGATATGGAGGACTACCTGATCCTGGGTGCCTGCAATCCGACACTGGCACACAAAGCCCTGGATGTGGACCGGCAGATCGGTCAGTTGCTGCCCTGCAACGTCGTGTTACGAGCCGATCCGGGTAGCCAAGGCCACACCGTGCTGGTTGAGGCAATGGACCCGCAGATCATGACCAAGGTCGCCGACCAGCCAGCACTTCAGCCAATCGCCGATGAAGCGGCCGCCAAATTGCAGGCCGCAATTGAGGCACTGCGCATCGACCAAGGTTTGTGACCCTTTTCGGTTTTGGACGCAGATGCATCAGCCATGGTTGAACGATGCAGCACATATACCCCCACCGGTAGAGTCCATCGACCCTAGAAAGTGCCCCGTCGTGGAGCGCATTCTGGCCTCGGAGGGCCACTTCTCCCCCGCCGGTGGTATACCCGTGGGGGTACATGCCTGGAGTGCGACCGTTCGATCGAGTCGCCAGATTTGACTGAGGAGTATCAATGGCACGAGTCGTCATCCTCGGTGCCGGCATAGCGGGGCATACCGCCGCGCTGCACCTGCGCCGATGGCTAGCCCGCAGACACGAGGTCGTCGTGATTTCTCCCAACGCCGACTGGAACTGGATCCCGTCGAACATTTGGGTCGGCGTCGGCCGGATGGACGCGGCCAAGGTACTCATTCCGCTCAGGCCGATCTACCAGCGCAAGGGCATCATCTTTCATCAAGCGCTAGCCACGGCGCTCCATCCGGAAGGCACTGGAGACCAGTCGGCGCCGTCGGTGGACTTCACCTACACCGATGAGGAGCACGCTGGCCAGACCGGCACCATCACCTATGACTACCTCATCAACGCCACTGGGCCGCAACTGAATTTTGCGGCCACACCCGGGCTCGGCCCTGCGGGCCACTCCTACTCGGTGTGCACCGCATCCCATGCCGTCGAGGCCGCCAAGGCACTCGACCGGGTCGTTGCCAAACTGAAGGCCGGCGAGAAGCAGCGCCTCGTCATCGGCGTCGGACACGGCACCTGCACCTGCGAGGGTGCGGCATTCGAGTACGCCTTCAACGTTGAGCATGCATTGCGGAGCGCCGGCGTGCGAGACCTCGCCGATATCGTCTATCTCACCAACGAGTACGACTTGGGTGACTTCGGCGTCGGCGGTATGAGTTTCGTCGATCAGGGCTTTGTGCAGTCCAGCCGGTTGTGGACCGAGTCGCTGTTCCGTGAGCGCGGCGTCAAGGCCATCACGCAGGCCGCCGTCCACGAGGTGATGGATGGCAAGCTGCGCTACGAGCAGCTCGACGGCAAAGAGCACGATTTGGAGTTCGACTTCGCCATGCTATTGCCGCCTTTCAGGGGAGCCGCCCTCGCGGCATACGACAAGGGGGGCAACGACATTACCTCCGTTCTGTTCGCACCGTCAGGTTTCCTCAAGGTGGACGCCGACTACTCGGGTAAGCCCTACGACGATTGGTCTGCCGAGGACTGGCCCCACACCTACGAGTCCCCTGCCTACCCGAACATCTTCGCGCCGGGCATCGCATTCGCACCCCCGCATCCCATCTCCCGGCCGCGCACGAGCCCTAACGGAACGGTCATCACGCCCAGCCCGCCGCGCACCGGCATGCCTTCGGGCATTATGGCCAAGACCGTTGCCGAGACCATCCGCGATCGAATCACTAAGGGAAACACCGCTGTTGCTCACCGCGCCTCGATGTCGAGCATGGGCGCCGCGTGCGTTGCATCGGCAGGCACCGGTTTGCGTGAGGGCTCGGCCGCCGCGATGACAATGTTCCCAGTGGTCCCCGACCCGGTGAAGTATCCCCAGACCGGTCGCGACATCGCTGGCACCTCCGGTGAGCTCGGTTTGGCCGGCCACTGGATCAAGCTGTTGCTGCATCATCTCTTCATTTACAAGGCCAAGGCCCGCCCATTCTGGTGGCTGATCCCTGAGTGAAAGGCACTGCGATGGACGACGAAAACATCTATACGGACGTGAATGCGCAGACCGCCGAGCGCATTGCCGACGCACCGCTGCCCACCCCTGCGAGGCTGCGGATGCGTCAGAACGTCCTCGTCCAGTTCGGGCGCTTCATCCGTATCAACCTCAAGATGCTGCGGATTATCTACGGGCACGGCTGATGCAAGACGGCACTTGGCGATGCCCGGCTCCGCGAAGCACGCTGCAGCCTGACCGCTCATAGCCCCGGGGGTATGGTCGGAGGAGCGAAGTGCTTGATGAATGCCGGTGACGGGCCGTTTCGAGACCGCTAGAGCCGGGTACCGGGCGGCGAGTTCGCCGATCTGGAAGGTATTGATGTGTTGCGTCTTTCGGGGTTGGTGCTGGCCAAGCTGGCTGCACCGGCGCTCGTGATAGCGCTTTCGCCCGTACCGATTGTGTTGGCGGTGCTGCTCCTCGTTCAGAATGACCAGCCCTACTCATCGAGCATCGCCTACCTAGGCGGAAGATTGATCTCCCTGATGGCGCTGACCACCGCCTTCGTTCAGGTTCCGCGGTTCCTCGACGGCCTTACGAAGCCCGCACCAGCGTGGACCGACTGCGCGGTCGTCGCCGCCGGTGTGGTGCTCGTCATGCTCGGCGTGTGGCTATGGTGGCGGCACACCAGAGCCACGAAGAATTCCGGATGGGAACCTCGGGTCGACAGGATCACCCCGACGATGGCCGCCGCGATAGGGATGTTTCCACTGCTCGCCAACCCGAAAGTACTCGCCGCCAGCGCAGCCGCGGGCACGGAGATCGCCACCGTCCGTTTGACAGTGGCCGGCGCGGTGACAGCCGTCGCTTTTTATGCCGTCCTGGCGAATTCGACCGTCGTGGCGCCCGTCGTGGCCTACCTGGTTGTGGGTCCACGGATCGAACCGCACCTACACCGGATCAGACGATGGATTCACGACCGGCATAGGGCGCTGTCGGCGATCGCGGTCGTCGTCGTCGGTCTTGCCGTGGTGGTCTACGGATTCGCATGAGCATGACTGGGCTCCTGCCCATTGGGTGTTGAGCGATTGAGCGTCGCCGCATCGGCCTCCTCACCCAGCAGGAGTGAGCGAACCAGACGACGCGGTCCGAAAGGTCGCAGCATCTCACTTGCCGGGCGCGGCCGCACGCGTTGTGGCCACCAGAACCAGCGCCCGAGCAATGC
>NZ_JBVAXR010000090.1:0-3337 GCF_055419445.1 Mycobacterium sp. IDUB_19
CTGGTCGCGAACAAGCTGCCGTCCCGAGGTCACCTTTTCGGCTCGCCGCAGTTAGGGTCGAATGTATGTGCGGCGCCACCGGTGAGGTGCGACTCGACGATCGCGTACCCGACGTAGCTGCGGTTTCGGCCATGACAGCCGTCATGGCACCAAGGGGGCCGGACGGTGCCGGCGTCTGGTCACAGGGACGCGTTGCGCTGGGACATCGCCGCCTGAAGATCATCGACCTGACCGAGCACGGCGCTCAACCGATGGTCGATTCGGACCTGGGCTTGACCATCGCCTGGAACGGCTGCATCTACAACTACAAGCAACTGCGCGACGAGCTTAAAAGTCACGGCTACAGGTTCTTTTCGACCAGCGACAGCGAAGTTCTGATCAAGGCCTACCACCGTTGGGGCGACGACTTCGTCAGCCGCCTCAAAGGCATGTTCGCGTTTGCCATCGTCGAACGCGACAGCGGCCGCGTATTGCTCGGCCGGGATCGGCTCGGTATCAAGCCTCTGTACCTGACGGAGGACAGCCACCGCATCCGATTCGCGTCGACGCTGCCGGCATTGCTGGCCGGCGGCGGTGTGGACACCCGGATCGACCCGGTCGCGCTGCACCACTACATGACATTTCACTCCGTGGTACCGGCACCGGCCACCATCCTGCGCGGCGTTCGCAAGGTGCCGCCCGCTTCGCTCGTTGCCATCGAGCCCGACGGCCGGTCTAGGACCACGACCTACTGGACACCCGACTTCACCAGGCACGAGGATCGCTCCGACTGGTCCGAGCGGGACTGGGAAGACGCCGTGCTGTCCAGCCTGCGCCTCGCCGTCGAGCGCCGACTCGTCGCCGACGTGCCGGTCGGCTGCCTGTTGTCCGGCGGCGTCGACTCGAGCCTGATCGTCGGGCTGCTCGCCGAGGCCGGCCAGACCGGGCTGTCGACCTTCTCGATCGGCTTCGAGTCGGTTGGTGGCGTCGAAGGCGACGAATTCCACTGGTCAGACATCGTGGCCGAACGCTTCGGCACCGATCATCATCAGATCCGCATCGGCACAGACCGGATGCTGCCCGCGCTCGACGGGGCGATCGGCGCGATGAGCGAACCGATGGTCAGCCATGACTGCGTCGCCTTCTACTTGCTCAGTCAGGAAGTGTCGCGCCACGTCAAGGTCGTGCAATCGGGCCAGGGCGCCGACGAGGTGTTCGCCGGTTACCACTGGTACCCGCCGATGGGTTCTCCGGCCGCCGCGACCCTCGCGGGTGCCGTCACCGAATATCGCGGTGCTTTCTTCGATCGCGACGCCGCGGGCATCGAGGCACTCTTAGGGTCAGGAAAATTCGCGCCCGGAGATCCCAGCGGGCTATTCGTCAGCGAGCACTTCGCTCGCGCCGGCGCCGAAACCGGCATCGATCGCGCGCTGCGGCTCGATACGACGGTGATGCTGGTGGACGATCCCGTGAAACGGGTAGATAACATGACCATGGCGTGGGGATTGGAGGGGCGGGTTCCTTTCCTCGATCACGAGCTGGTCGAGCTGGCCGCGACCTGCCCGCCAGAACTGAAGATCGCGCACGAGGGCAAGGGCGTCCTCAAACAGGCTGCGCGACGGGTGATCCCGTCGGAGGTCATCGATAGGCCCAAGGGCTACTTCCCGGTCCCCGCGCTGACCCACCTCGAAGGCCCTTATCTCGATCTGGTCCGCGACGCGCTATATGCGCCAATCGCGAAGGAGCGCGGGTTGTTTGACGCCGAGGCCGTCGACGCGCTATTGGCCGACCCGAACGGCAAGCTGACACCTCTGCGCGGCAATGAACTCTGGCAGATCGGCCTGCTCGAGCTTTGGCTGCAGCGCCACGGTGTGACAGGACCTGCCGCATGACTGTCATCGGTCCTTCGGATGACCACCCCGAGGCGATTACGCTCGGCCTGCACGATGCGTCGCCGCCGCACCTGGTCGACGCGATGGCCAAGGATGTCGAGCTCGAATTGGGTTGGGGCAGGCTCATCTTCGGCCAAACGTTTGCCGATGCCGACACGCTGGCCGAGGCGCTGAGACGAGAAGCGCCCGGGCGCCGTGACATCTGCATCTACGCCCGCGAGTCTCACGTGGTGATCGCCCGGGCGCCAACCGAGCTCTTCATCGATCCCAGTCATACCTATCGACTGCGCTTTACTGCCTCGCACGAGGAAGAGCTGGCGCCGACACCTCTCGGCGTGACGGTGCGCACGCTGAATGACCCCGCCGACGCCGACGAGATGAACCGCGTCTTTGTGCGATGCGGCATGGTCCCGGCGCCGGTGGAGACGATTTGGGACAACCATCTGCACGCGGACGCGGTGACCTACCTTGTTGCGGTGCGTGACGAGGACGGTGCGGTGGTGGGCACCGTGACCGGCGTCGACCACGAGGTGTTGTTCTCCGACCCGGAGCACGGGTCGAGCCTGTGGACACTGGCGGTGGACCCGGCCGCTGGGTTGCCCGGCATGGGGGAAGCCCTGACCCGGGCTATGGCTGAGCACTTCCGTAGCGCCGGCCGCGCCTACATGGACCTGTCGGTCGGCCACGACAACGCCGCCGCGTTGTCCCTCTATGAAAAGCTGGGTTTCCGACGCGTTCCGGTGCTGGCGATCAAGCGGAAGAACGCCATCAACGAGCCGCTGTTCAGCCCGCCGCCGGAGACCGTCGACGACCTCAACCCGTATGCCCGGATCATCGCCGATGAGGCGCTGCGCCGCGGAATCCGGGTCGAGGTTCTCGATGCCGAGGCCGGCGAGATGCGACTCTCTCTCGGTGGCCGCACGCTGATCACCCGCGAGTCGCTATCCGAATTCACCTCGGCGATCGCTATGTGCCGGTGCGACGACAAGCGCCTGACTAAGCGCCTGGTCTCCGAGGCGGGCATCACCGTGCCCCGTGCCCGCCTGGCCACATTTGACGAGGACGACTACGCCTTCTTGCAGGAGGTAGGAGAGGTCGTCGTCAAACCGACTCGCGGAGAACAGGGCAAGGGCATTACCGTCGGCGTTGTCGCCGAAGACGAGCTCACTACGGCCCTCGCGCGGGCGCGGGAGCAATACCCGGAGGTGCTGATCGAGCAGCGGGTAAATGGCGACGACCTCCGGTTAGTGGTGATCGACGGCCGGGTGGTTGCCGCAGCGCTGCGGGTGCCCCCGGAGGTCATCGGCACGGGGGAGCACAGCGTGCGGGACTTGATTGCGGCCGAGAGCCGACGGCGCTCGGCGGCCACCGGCGGTGAGTCGCGCATACCGCTCGACGACCTCACCGAGGCGACAGTCCGTGATGCGGGTTGGAAGCTGGATGATGTGCTGCCCGAAGGAATTCGA
>NZ_JBVAXR010000090.1:3434-4582 GCF_055419445.1 Mycobacterium sp. IDUB_19
CTATCTGGTTTTCGGCGTTGATTTCAAGGACGCACAGTATCTCGGACGCTTCTGAATCGGACCAGCCGCCCCAGACGCAGTGACGACCGAGGAAGAGGCGCCGCCCTCGGACTGCGATCACGGTTGACGTTGCACTCCTGACTCCGATGTCGGCAAGCGCCCGCACGTTTGCGATCTCGGCATCTCGGCCGTGCCTGACCCCGGCGTTCACGACGTGACGACGATCATCAATGCAAACGTCACCAGACAGTATTTCCGCATAGGTGTCCCAGTCGCGGGCCGCGAAGTAGGTCATGAAGCGTTGCTCCACTCGGCTTGCCGCGTTTTCCAGCCGTGGCGCCTGCGGGTGCAGCTCATCAAAGCGGGTGAGGGCGGCGTCGAGGTCTGCCGCGTCGAATATCTCGCAGCGGTTGATCCGATCGCCTTCGAAAGTCACAACTTGGACATGTCGCCACTCGGCGTCAAAGCCCTCCGGTGTGGTCCCGTCCGCCGCATGGCTGATGACCGCGCCCAGGTCGCCTAGCCGATGAACGGCCTCAGCGTAGATGCGGCTGATCGTCATGTCGTCCAGCGCGGCACGGACGTAGGGAATCATGTCGCCAGATCCGATGGCCGCAAGCGACCGATGATCGATATCTACCACATGCGGCGCTGTTGCAGGGATTTCGCCTCGGTTGAGCGCTGCATAAGCCCGCGCGATGAGCGACCAGGTCTGCGCATGAGACGCCGCTTCGCCGGCGAGGTAACGGGTTTCGAGCTCCTCGAAGGCGGCGTCGATGTCGTCGCCGCCGAATATGACGGCGGTGGTGAGCCGGTTGTCGGTGTCGATTTCGATGACGGTGAGCATCTCAGCGGCGACCTCACCGGGTCCCGAGCCACGCACCGAGGAACGAATGCGAATGAGCGTGAGGCGTTGCCCGCGGGTCGCGACAACGGTCGACGTAAGGCCCTCGAATCCGACCTCGGCGACTGCTCGCATGTTCGTGACATGGGCGGCAGGACCGCGTAATTCACCGCCGTTGACAACACGGCGGCGATCTTGCGAGCAGATGTCGTCGGCCATTGTCTCAGCCAATGCGGCCCACTCGCGGGCGCCGAAGTACTTCCAATAGCGCTCGACCACTTGGCTTGCCGCGTTTTCCAGTCGC
>NZ_JBVAXR010000091.1:0-4520 GCF_055419445.1 Mycobacterium sp. IDUB_19
CAACGCCCAGGTGGCCTACTACGGCCACACCAGCGGTGTCGATCCGACGGTACGGGCGATGCCAGTCGACGGCGTAGGCGTGATTGCGGTCAGACAACTATCCAACAAACCCCTCCACACCGCCGAGAGTCCCCAAGAGGTGCCCGCCGATGCCGGTGAGCCCGCCACCGAACGCGAGTTCGCCGAGCAGTCGGTAACGACCGCGCACGAAGGCATAGCCGGTCTGCAACACCTGCTGGCGAAGCGGCAAATGGAGTCCGGCGACGAGCCGCCGGTAGATGGTGAGGAGTTGCGCGCGTCGGGCGAAGCCGGTTGGTGGCGGGCGTTGTGCGTCAACGAGTTCGGGCTGCCGCGGCCGGCGGAGGATCGGGGAACCTTCCTCAAAATGTTGCGTCAATCCCGCGGCCGGACGCAGGAGGAGCTGAGCGGTCATGCCGATGTTTCCGACAGTACGGTAATCGCTCTCGAGCGCAACCAGCGGGATGGGGATCTGCGGACATGGCGGAAGTTGTTGTGTGCGTTGGATGTTCCCGAGTGGGCGCAGGATCTGTTTTTGCGGAAATTTTTTCCGGGCCGGTTGCGTTCGTTTCGTCCCGGTGTCATCTGGCATCACAGCCTGGGGAGCCTCGTCACCGCTCGGCGTATCGCGAAATACTGGGACTCTAAGCGGCTAGCAACCGAAGTACGCATGGGCTCGAGAGAAGTGGAGAAGATCGAATGCAACACCCGCAAGCGTGGTCTGACCGACGAGCAGCGCCAAGCGCTGGGTGAGGCGCTGGGCATCACCAATGCCGAATGGGACTGGGTGGAGTCCATAGCGCGCGATTCTGATGGTGTGGTGTGGGGTGCGGGTCCCGATATGGCCGTGGTGAAACAGGTTGTGCGAGCCGGCGGGGTTGAGGCGGTCGATGAGTTGTTTGGTGTCTTCGAGTCCGATATCAGAGACCGTATCGCCCTGTCGGCCCGCAATCCCGCGGACATCGATGGCGCCGTGACTGCGGTGCGGAATGAGGCTCGAGCCAGTGTGTGGGATGCCGCCGATGGGATCAGCGTGTGGCAGTGGTTGATGGACACGGTGGACTTCGTGGTGTTCCGTGGACGGCTGGCTGGTATTGCGAAGCGCGTGGATCAGATTGCCTACCAGCTTGTGGTTGCGGCGGGCAGGCGTGCGGTGCAGACGGCTGTTGCGGCCGTCGCAAGGCAACCCGATATCGACCCGGGGCACCTAATTCTGTTGGAAGGCCTGCAGTGCAATCGTTCGGTTGTTGAGATACGTCGCGAGTTGTCTGCGAACGGGATTGAGTGGGATGCACGTGTGTTCGCGGCGCAGCAGGACCGGGTCGTGCGGCTGCTGGCAGAGGATCTTGCGCGGGAGTTTCACGTCGAACGCACCATCGTGGCGGCGGGCCGGGAAGACGCGGGGGCTTCACCTGTCATCGACGAGGGCGCGCGGGCCAAGGTCGGCGGGTCCGAACCCGATCGGCCGCAAGAGGAAAGCGCTGCCGAATCGGAGTTTGACGACGCCTCGGAGAGTCGGGAGCGGATGCAGTCGGCCCGCCAGCAGAGACTCGACACCGCTACTGCCGATCAGGCGATCCTCGACGAGGCCATCCACATCGATCGCACCGACGGGCCTGCACCACCCAACCGTGGGCCCCCGGTGGCGGCTAATGATCCCGTCCAAGCCGAAACCGCGCCCTCAGGCGAAGGGCTCCCGGAAGGGAAGCTGCGCATATCGGCCTCCTCCGAGCGTGGTTCGAATACTGGGCCATCGAGCACCACAAGCGATTTGCGGCGAGACAGACATTCGGGAGCCGGGTTCGGGGAAGGAGAGCTGCGCCTATCGGGAGCTCCGTCTGAATACGTCGCCCTCGGCGCAGATGTCGTCGCGGACAGTGCTATTGATGCCTTGGATTCAGATGCACTGTCCGACACGGCGTGGCGCGCCGTAATCGAACGGATGAAGCGCGACGGTCTGAAGGAGTTCGACGAGTGCATGCGTGTGCTGCTCAAGCGCCACGAGCAGGAGGCGAAATGTCTTGAGCTGTCCAAAGATGGGCAGCTGTCCATCGAACGGGTGGCACAGGAGGTTGGGGAAACACCTCGGAAAGTGAAGTATCTGAGGGCTGTCGCTTTGCGGCGTCTCAGGATGTTGTGGGACCAGTCCCCCCCGAGCGACGCAGTCCTGGACCGTGACGCTGCGCTGGACCTTCTGGAGTGGATGGACCGCGTCGACAACGAGAAGTTCGGCGAATGCCGACGTGCCGTTGGCGACGAGAATCCGAACCACACCCGCGAGCTTGAGCTGTGCTACGACAGGGGTCTCACGCCAACGGCGGCCGGCGCTGCCCCGGGCGGGAGAGTAGCGGGGGATCGTCTCGTGGCCGCGACGCGCCGGATGTGGGCGCACTGGCGGCGCAGCGTTGTGCTGGCCGAATTCGAGCGGATGGAAAGTGAGACTCCCGCGAAGTTCACCGAATGCATGCGTGTGCTGCGCAGCCGCCATCCGCAGTTGGCCCGATTCCTCGACCTCTACCTCCGCCCAGACCTCACGTTGACGCAGGCGGCCAAGGCCTCCGGAATCTCGCCGTCTTCCCTTATGGACACGCTCGCCCAAATGGAGAAGCGGTGGGCATTGCTGTACTCGGATGAGCCCCCGTCGACCACGGAGGTGTTGGACACCATCGAGTGGTTGGACCGCCGCGATCATGGCAGGCTCAAACAGCTTCAACGCGAACTGGTCGACGAGAACGTGGATGCCGCCGAAGCCTTGTTCTTGTGCTACACGCACAACTACAGCCGAACGCGTGCGGGGCGAACAATGAGGGTGGGGAGAATCGGCCCAAAGGTCACCCGCGCCGCGAAGTATGTGTGGGACCACTGGGATGATCCGGGGCCAGACGGTGCCGGCGCCCCATCCCATGTCGCCGACGACCACGTCCGTCGGATCGGATCCGACGACCGCTCGAACGGCGGCGGCGAGGCCGGGGGCGGTGATCCCGTCCCGGCCGAAACCGCGCCTTCGGGCGAGGGGCTCGTCCAGGAAGGGAAGCTGCGCGGATCGTCGGCCTCCTCCGAGTCTGGGTCGAATTCTGGGCCATCAAGCCCGGCTGCGACGCACGGGCTGCATCCCACCGCTAACCTTCCTAACGGGCTCGTAGCTGGGATCGATCCGGGCGCTGCCGCGGCGTCGTCAGCTGAGGTGGATCCGGGGTTGGCCGCCGAAGTGCGGTCCGATGATGCGCGGGTGCATCGTGAGATCGCTTGGAAGCGCACTCTTGTCGAGGTTGAGGGGCTTCTGCATGAATTGGAAGCGGAAATCGAACGCGCGGGCACCGATCCAGACGCCGTTAGGCAGGCGAAGCTCCTCCTCCGCGAACGGTATCGGGAATACCGGGAGAGGCGAGCCGCAGCTGTGCTCCGGATGCCCCTCAACGATCCGATGTCCGGGGTTGTCGATGATGAGGGCGGGGTCGCGTTCGTGGGTACAACGCGTGCGGACACGATGATTGACGTTAGAGCGGCGACCCGTACCGGTCAGTGGGTGAAGAGCTGGCGTGTCCGCGCAGCAGGGGCCGGGGCCAACTTTGTTGACTGGCTGGCCCGTATTTACCGCGCCGAGCACGGGATGGCCAGGGAGATCGACCCGTCGCGAGGCCCGGACCACCCCGTGGCTATCGACAGACTGGACAGGGCGCTTGAAGATCTGGCTGAGGCCGAACGACGGTTGCATGCACTGCTGGACAGGCACGAGGGCCTGGTGGATAGGGGCGCGTGGCGGTGGCTTGACCATGTCGTGGTCCATCGTCGGCTGCTCGACGAATTGCATATCACCATGGCATGGGACGCGATCGGCTCTGTATCGCATTCCGTGGCCGGTCTGCTCGGCGAGATCGGGCTGGCCGAGCAACTCGACCAGATCGACGCGGTGTGCCGAGGTTTCACCGCTGAACATCGGACACTTGGTCACATCAGCTGCGAGATCGACATCATCACCGATGGCGGTCGAGCCTGGCATGAAGCGAAAAACCACCCGCTCAGGCGGCACCTCTACCAGCGATACAAACTGGAAGCCCAAGCCCTCGGACAACTTCGGGTTGCCTATTTCAACCGGGACCACTGGGTAGACGGGAAACCACCGCAAATCGTGTGGAACTTCTTGCGGGGTTGTGACCCCGCCGTCAAGACCATGCTGGAAAACCTCGGCATCGAGGACGAGGACGGACAACCCGTTTTTGACTATCACATCAAGGTGACCGACGGTTCGCATCGGGCCGGGCCGCTGAGTGGCGTGGAACGAGCCCGGGGTTCGAGGACGGCGGGTGATGACACCGTGTTTGAGCGGGTTCGTGGGGTTCGTGGGGTGCGCGGGTCCGACGGGTTGTGGTCCGTTGAATCGGTCACGATCAATGAGGAGTTCGCCGAGAAGCCTGCGCGGCAACGGGCTTTCGATGGTGTGGTGGCGGGCCTGTCGGCGCTGGAGCGGGATTATTTGGGGCTGCGTGAGCGGGGGTTGGGCA
>NZ_JBVAXR010000092.1:0-4486 GCF_055419445.1 Mycobacterium sp. IDUB_19
AACCGGGTCACCGACGGCGCGGGCGCAGACGTTGTCGCCAAGCTGGAATCGTTCAACCCGGCGAACAGCGTGAAGGACCGCCTGGGCTTGGCACTGATCGACGCCGCCGAGGAAGCCGGGCTGCTCAAGCCCGACACCATCATCCTGGAGCCGACGAGCGGTAACACCGGCATCGCGCTGGCGATGGTGGCCGCGGCGCGCGGCTACAAGCTGGTGCTGACCATGCCGGAGACGATGAGTATCGAGCGCCGCAAGGTGTTGCGCGCCTACGGCGCCGAAATCATCCTCACCCCCGGCCCGGAAGGCATGCCGGGCGCCATCGCCAAGGCCGAAGAACTGGCCAAGAGCGATCAGCGGTATTTCGTGCCCCAGCAGTTCGAGAACCCGGCCAACGCCGCGATTCACCGCAAGACCACCGCGGAGGAGGTCTGGCGGGACACCGACGGGAAGATCGACATCTTCGTGGCCGGAGTGGGCACCGGAGGCACCATCACCGGGGTCGCCCAGGTCATCAAGGAGCGCAAGCCGTCCGTGCAGTTCATCGCGGTCGAGCCGGCCGCATCGCCGGTGCTCTCCGGCGGCAAGAAGGGGCCCCACCCCATCCAGGGCCTCGGCGCCGGATTCATCCCGCCGGTGTACGACGAGGAAGTGGTCGACGAGGTCGTCACCGTCGGCAACGACGACTCGATGAACCTGGCCCGGCGGCTGGCCCGCGAGGAGGGGCTGCTCGTCGGCATCTCCTCGGGTGCGGCCGTGGTGGCCGCCCTGCAGGTGGCCCGCCGGCCGGAGAACGCGGGCAAGCTCATTGTCGTCGTCCTTCCCGACTTCGGCGAACGGTATCTGAGCACACCGCTTTTCGCCGATTTGGCGGATTAGCCATGCTCGACGAGGTGCAGCGCGACATACAAGCGGCCAAGGAGCGAGATCCGGCCGCTCCCACCACGCTGCAGGTCATCCTCGCCTACCCCGGCGTGCACGCCATCTGGGGACATCGGATCAGCCACCTGCTGTGGAACCGCGGTGCCCGGCTGGCCGCACGCGTACTGGCGGAATTCACCCGCATCCTGACCGGAGTTGAGGTGCACCCCGGCGCGATCCTCGGCTCGGGGCTGTTCATCGACCACGCCACCGGGGTGGTGATCGGAGAAACCGCAGAGGTGGGTGAGGACGTCACGATCTACCACGGCGTCACGCTCGGCGGCACCGGTGCCGATACCGGCAAACGCCACCCCACGATCGGCGACCGCGTGATCATCGGCGCCGGGGCCAAGGTCCTCGGGCCGATCAAAATCGGCGACGACAGCCGGATCGGCGCCAATGCCGTCGTGGTCAAAGAGGTGCCGACCAGCTCCGTCGTCATCGGGGTTCCCGGGCAGGTCATCACCCGACTCGCCCGCGGCCACGAGGACGACGCGATGATGCCCGACCTGATAGGTGTCAGCCTGCAGTCCCTGCTCACCCGAGTGGCCCGGCTCGAGGCTTCCAGTGATGACGACGCGCAAACTGGCCGCGTCATCCGGCCACCCGAAGCCGGCGTCTGGCACCGCGAGGACTTCTCCATCTGAGCTCCACGCGCTTTCAGTAGGTCTTCAAGATGCGTTCACCGCGATCAGCGCTACCGTGACTTGACGTACCGACACGACGACGGAGGTGGCGATGAGCGACGGCCGTGTGCCACGGATTCCGATAGCGATGTCCTCGCCGAGTCTCAACCGTGGTGTCGGCTTCACTCACGAAGAGCGACGGCGCCTCGGGCTGACCGGCCGGCTTCCATCCGCGGTGCTGACCCTGGAAGAGCAAGCCGACCGTGTATGGCATCAATTACAAAGCATGGCAACCGATCTCGGCCGGAACCTGCTTCTCGAGCAGCTGCACTACCGACACGAGCTGCTCTACTACAAGGTGCTCGAAGACCACCTGCCCGAGTTGATGCCGGTGGTCTATACGCCCACGGTCGGCGAGGCCATTCAGCGCTTCTCCGACGAATACCGCGGCCAGCGGGGCCTGTTTCTGAGCATCGACGAGCCCGATGAAATCGCCGACGCCTTCCAAACGTTCGGGCTGGGTCCCGACGACGTTGACCTGATCGTGTGTACCGACGCCGAAGCCATCCTGGGCATCGGCGACTGGGGCGTGGGTGGCATTCAAATCGCGGTGGGCAAATTGGCGCTCTACACGGCCGGTGGCGGTATCGATCCCCGCCGCTGCATCGCGGTGTCACTCGACGTCGGCACGAATAACGAACAGTTGCTGCAGGATCCGTTCTATCTGGGCAATCGCCACCCACGCCGCCAGGGCGACGAATACGACGCCTTCATCAAGCGCTACATCGAGACCGCCAGCACGCTATTTCCACGGGCCATATTGCATTTCGAAGACTTCGGCCCGATCAACGCGCGAAAGATTCTGCGAACCTACGGCGACGACTACTGCGTGTTCAACGACGACGTGCAGGGCACCGGCGCCGTGGTGGTGGCTGCAGTGCACGGCGGATCGCATGTCACGGGTGTGCCGCTGCGCGACCAGAAAACGATCGTGTTCGGCGCCGGGACCGCCGGAATCGGTGTCGCCGACGAGATCCGCGACGCGATGGTTGACGACGGCGCCACGATCGAAGAGGCCACCTCGGCGATCTGGGCAATCGACAAGCAGGGCTTGCTGTTCGACGACATGGACGACCTGCGCGACTTCCAGGTGGCCTACGCCAAGAACCGCCGGCAGCTGGGCTTAGAAACCGGGGAACGGATCGGGCTCGTCGAGGCAATCAATTTGGCCTCCCCCACGCTGTTACTGGGCTGCTCAACGGTGTTCGGCGCGTTCACCCGCGAGGTCGTGGAGGCGATGACGGCGTCCTGCGAACAACCGATGATCTTCCCGTTGTCCAACCCGACCTCACGCATGGAAGCGATGCCGGCCGACGTGCTGGCATGGTCGAACGGCCGGGCGCTGGTTGCGATCGGAACCCCTGTTGCCCCTGCGGAATACAACGGCGTCAGCTACAGCATCGGCCAGGCCAACAACGTGCTGGTGTTTCCCGGGCTCGGGCTGGGCATCATCGTGGCCGGCGCCCGGCTGCTGACCCGGGCCATGTTGCACGCGGCCGCGAAAGCCGTTGCGGGACAGGCCAGGCCCACCAATCCGGGGGATTCGCTGTTGCCGGACGTGCAGAACTTGGGTGCCGTCTCGTCCGCGGTCGCCGAGGCCGTCTATCACGCCGCCGTCGACGAAGGGGTAGCCACCCGAACGCACGACGACGTCCGGCAGGTAGTCCTCGACACGATGTGGCGACCCGAATACGATTAGCGCCCATTGTCTTTCAACCATGTACTACGACGGATGGGGTTGCTGTGACGAGCACGCCGAAACCTTTTGAAGTGCACGAGTCGGGTGCGCTCTTGCACGGCACCAAGGCCGACCTTGCGGTGGGTGATCGCCTGGTGCCTGGACGTCGGTCGAACTACGGCGCAGGACGCTTTGCGAACCACGTTTATCTGACTCGGACGTTGGATGCCGCAGTGTGGGGAGCCGAACTGGCTAAAGGAGACGGTCGCGGCCGCATCTACATCGTGGAACCGGAAGGCACGCTGGAGGACGACCCGAACGTGACCGACAAAAAGTTGCCCGGAAATCCGACTCGCTCCTACCGCACCCGGGAGCCCGTGAAAATCGTCGACGAAATCACGGACTGGGTGGGGCATTCATCCGAACAGCTTCAAGCCATGCGGGACAGCCTGGCTGATCTCGAGCGGCGAGGACTGGCCGTCATCTACGACTAGCACCTGCTTGGCGGCGTTGAGCGCGAACACCTTTCGGGTAGCGAGATTCCGCTATGTCAGGGGGCGGGCTGCCGGGTCAGTTCGACGATCGCCGCGAGCCGGCCCTGCACGCGTTCGAGATCGGCCGCGCAGGGAAGTTCGTCGGCCACCCGGGTGATGGCCGGGCCGATATCGACGGCATCGATGTTCAAGTCGCCGCGCCACGCCACGTGAGTGGCCACCGCGGCCACCGCGTTGTCGGGCATGCGGCGCCGCAACAGCGCCAATAGCGGGACACAGTCGGCCTTCGGCACACCCTGCGGGTAGCCGGCGCGGATGAAGGCGTCGAATGTGGTCACCAAACCGCTCATTGGCACCGGGAGACATCCCCCTCCAGCCGTCATGTGCGCACCCACCCGAGTGCGACGACCAAACCGTACGCGCCGCCACTGAACTGTCGGTGACGTGCGAGAAACGCACGTTCTACGGATGTTGAATTTCGAACCATCGATGCCGAGCCCCCCGTTGGCGGCGCTCGCGAGCACCACGCGCCCGGTGATTTGGAGTTGCGCCGTTACCTGCTCCCCCGGGTGGACTCGAACCACCAACCCTTCGGTTAACAGCCGAATGCTCTGCCAATTGAGCTACAGGGGAATAACCGGTGTCCACGCGAACTCTGGCGCGGATCGCTGGACGACTCTAGCGTACCGGCACACCCACGCCCAAGTTCT
>NZ_JBVAXR010000093.1:0-4373 GCF_055419445.1 Mycobacterium sp. IDUB_19
GCCGTGCCCGAGCCTGCGCGAAACTCGGTGTCGCCACGTTCGTGCCGCCGGGCACTTTGATTGGTGTCGCCGCGTTGGTCCAGCCTGAGCACCTCGTCGAGGTGGAGGCGATCGCGGTTCTCGACTAGCACGCGCGCTTCGGCGGCGAGGCTACGGCGACGCGGACTGGCTGACACCGATCCTGAACCGGGCGCCTGCGCTTCGCCCGGCTTGATACCGGGGTGACACGAGCGCAGGGGTGCTCATCCACAGACGTCACGCCATCGATTGAAAACGGTGATCGCCACGACGAACGCGGCAACGATCACCATCCACCGTCGCCGCAGCAAGTCGCCACCCGAAACACTCATTTTCCTGCCCTTCAAAAAAGCGCGCGCTACACGACATTCGGAACCAGGCGCCGGGGTCCGGTTGTCGCCCTCGTCCAGCAAGTACACCCAGACAGGTACTCATTGGTCGGCGCCCTGGAAATCAACCGACTTTGAGTACCGATTTCACTCAGGACGACGTTGCGGTCTGCGTTGCGCTGCAGCCACTCTGATGTCGCTAAAGGTGCGCTGAGAGGGCTTAGTTGTTACGAACGAACCGACTGACCTGCTGTGGTGTGGGCGTCCTGAACCTATCGCTTGGGGTTGAGTTGGGTTCGCAGGCGGATGACCGGCAGTTCGCGGTCGGTTTTCTTCTCGTAGCCCGCGAAACGTTTTGCGGTGCTGGCGATCTGGCGCCACGCGTGCTCGCGGGCAGCGCCTGTGAGCTGCTCGGCGCACACCGCGTAGGTCCGGCCGGCGAGCTGGATCTGCACGTCGTCGGGGTGCGCGCGCAGGTTGTAGTACCAGTCGGGGTTTTTGGCGGCCCCGGCCGCGGACGCCACGATCAGCCAGCTGTCGGGGCCGTCGGGGAAGTAGGCGACCGGGGTGTGGCGTGGTGCGCCGCTCTTGGCGCCGACGGTGGTCAACACCAGCGACGGGAAGCCCATCACCTTCGGGGCCTTGCCGCGGATCCGTCTCATGTTAAAGGCGTTGATCCAGTTCATCAGCCTCTTGCTGGGCAGGCGGGCACCGCGGGTGCCGTGGGGGGTATCAAAGCTCATCAACTCTCTCCTTCTACTTTCGTTTTTTGCTTGACGGTCAGCGGTCGCTGAGCCCGTCAGAGGGGCCGGTGTTTCACAGGTCCGTGGAACTGGAACCGTGGTCTATCTCAGGGGTGCAGCGGACCTCGCAGACGATGGGGTCGCCGCCCGATTTCGAGGGTGATACCCGCGAGACTGAAGGCGACCACGACGATCTCTGCTCTGACGAGGTGCAGACTCTGCTCGACGGTGGAATCGACGTTCATCCCGAAGATGCGAACCGCGAGAACGACACCGTTGAACAGGGCCGAGAAGATCAGACCGGTGAGCGTCCGTTGATTCGTGCGCAGGCAGTACGCGAGGAACGCGGCGCAGCCTAGCGGGAAACCGGCGAAGCCCACGCGATAGATCGTCGCGCCCAGGGGATTGGTGAAGGCAATGCCCCGTTCTGCTGCTTGTTCTTCTGGATGGGCCAGGTTGCGGACACCGACCATGGTCAAGATCGCTGCCGGCGGTAGCAAGACGGACTTGCTCATCCAGGGTGACAACTTCCAGAACATATTCACTCGAGCCTCCTTGGCACGAACCTGTGGTGCTGACATCGCGTCTTCCCGACAAGGGATCGTGAACCGTCGAAAGTTCACGATTCCCCTGGCGGATAGGCGCTTTCGTGCATCTGCGCGGTGGACGTGTCTACCGCCCATGAGCCTTAGGGGTCAGTAGGACGCCGCGCCCCACAGCTTGGCGCTCTCCATGACGAAGTCGTAGTAGGAGCGCGGGCTGCGGCCCAGGCGTCGGCGCAGACGCTCGAGTTCGGCGTCGGTCGATGCGGGGCCATTCTCTTGGAAGTGCTTCATCATGTACTTGAAGTCGTAGACCATCTAGCTGGGGGCGAAGGCCTGCAAGCTCTGGACGTATTGGTCGAGGTCGTCCCCGATGTATTCGATTGGGCGGCCAAGCGCTTCGCTCCACAGTTTGACGCAAGCTTCGCCGGTCAGAACGTCCTCGGCGGTCACCTCGTAGACTTCTGGACCGAGTGCTTCCTCGGCCGCCAGCCGGCGTTGAAATTCCAGTACCGCGACCTCGGCGATGTCGCGAATGTCGGTGAAGGACACACCTTTTTGCCCGATCGGGAACGGGAACACGCCCTGGCCGACGAGAGAATCCTTGACGACCGGGCTCTGCATGTAGGCGTTCGGGCGCAAGATGGTCACCGGCATGTGGAATTTCTCGATCATGTGCTCGGCGGCGAATTTCGAGGCGAAGTGGGGAACGTCCGCGGTCTGCTCGACCTGAAACACCGACAAGTACACGATGGCTTTGATGTTCGCCTCGCGACACAAATTGAGCGCGGAGATCGTGGCGTTCAACTCATCGGGCACGACCGGACTGAGCAGGAATACCGCGTCGACGCCGTCCATCGCCGCCCGCAGCGCATCCACGTCGAGCAGTTCACCCTTGACCGCAGTGACACCCGGCCCGAACGTTGCCTTTTCCGGGGACCGCGTGAACGCTCGAACGTCCAATCCCGCCGCGACCAGCTGTTCGACCACGACCGAGCCGACGTTGCCGGTCGCGCCGGTGACTAAAACACTCATGATCTCCTCCGATACCGTATGGACTTGCCGCCGTGGCGCGCTATGAGATCTGGCGCTTCTCGGCAGTATGCTTAGCTTCTCAGTCGAAGCTACGCTACCGTAGCTCAAATTGCTTGGAGGAGTCAACCGGTGTCTTCAGAATCCCCAACCCCAGCCGGCCCGACGAGGGGCGCTGATCCGCCGCGGCGTTCCAAGGAAGCCGTGAAGTCCGCCAGCCTGGCCGCCGCCTACGAGCTGCTGACCGAGGCCGGCTTCAGCGGCGTCAGTTTCGACGAGGTATCACGCCGTTCCGGTGTCGCCAAGACCACGATCTACCGCTATTGGCCGACACGCTCAGCCCTATTGTTCGATGCCGTCATGCAATTCGCCCCTCGGCTTCCGACGCCCGCCACCGGCAACCTTCAGGCCGACCTGACCGCATTGGCGCTCGCTTTGGCTCAACGCTTGCAGACAGGCCGGTGGTCTTCCGCGCTGCCCTCGATCATCGACGCCGCCGAACGTGACCAGGAGGTCGCTGATCTTCAATCGCGCACTCACGCGGGAATGATCTCGGGCTTCAACACGATTGCGGCGCGGGCGCAGGAACGCGGCGAACTCGACGCGTCGTTCGACGTCTCCGAGCTCACTGCCAACATTGCCGGCCCCATCTTCTACCGCCGGTGGTTTGCACGCCAAGAGATCGACGATGCCTTCGTCCGCGGGGTCGTCGCGCGGGCGCTTCGCACCCCGTGATGCCCGCGTTGCGCCCACGGCCCCGTTCCTCTCCGTGCTTGTAGGCCCAGGGTTTCGACCGTGAACCGCCCTGCCCTGTGGGACGCAGCGGCGGCGCACACGGGAGTAATGGTTCTGCTCGGATCGCGGGTGGGTGGGTCCCGGCGAGCGTCCCAACCGACCTGTCGGTTGCCGCAGAACGCCGTGGCGTCCCAGGCCTTGGACTAGCGGCCTCACGTTGCGGGGCTGATGTGTAGACCGCCGTTGACTGCGACATATAGCTACGATAGCGTATCGTAGCTAGTTCAAGGCGGGACGACATCAGGAGAACTCACGATGACTCTCGAGCAAACCCGACTGGTGACCGGCGACGTGGCGACGCTGACGCGCTTCTACGAGGGCGTCAGTCAGGGGAAGGCTGCAATCATCAACAGCGGCTATGTCGAATTCCACAGTGAGCCCTGTGGGGGACTGGCCATTGTGGGCCCCGCGGATATTCAGGCATATCGCACGGGTGTCGTCGAGCCGGGGGCCGCCGACATCGGGGCGGCGTTGAGGCTATTCGTCACCGAGTACGCCGTTCGGGGCGGCCAACCCTGGCTGGACGCCGAGGGGCTACGGCGTTTGCTCCGAGCGATTTTCACCGCAGCCGGCGGTGCACACGACGACTGGAACGACTACGACCGGGCGATGGCCGAACAGCGCCGGGCAGCGGTGCTCACCCGCCCCGACCGCGTTTACAGCAACTGATGGCGCTGCACGACACGGCGTTTCGGGGTCTCGCCATATCACCGCCTGCTCATGGCTATTCGCGGTGCTGAAGTCATGGGGGCCAACACATTTCGCCGCCGCAAGCTCTCACGATAAGGAGTCTGGATGACCATCACTTTGACGAACCCGCGTGCCCTGCCGAAGGTCGACTTTCACCGCCAGGTGTCGATTGCTACCGGTTCCAAGCTCGTGTTCATGGCCGGGCAGGTCGCCTGGGACGCCGA
>NZ_JBVAXR010000094.1:0-4286 GCF_055419445.1 Mycobacterium sp. IDUB_19
CGCACGCTGCCCGAGGCGCTCAAAGCGACGCCGGAAGTGATTGTTACGGCAGGCGATTTCCGTCTCGTCGGCTCTCCAATCCACGTTTCCGGGTATCGGCCCGACTATCGGCCGCCGCCACAGCTTCCCGAGGGATAGTTTTGGCGGCCGGGCGAAGCGAGCCGCACACTCGGGGTCGAAAGTGAAGCTGGCCGCACATTCACGGCTATCAGACCCGGCAACCCGCCGATTACGTCACGCTGCTGCCACCCATCGGCGGCGAATTCGCCGCCGGGATAGACCAACTCGAAGAGCTGGGCCCAGTGCTGGCCGAGCTCTAGTTATGGTGTGTCACCGGCGGGCACAACGGCCGACACCACTAGCTGCAGATACGGGCGGTAGAGATTTACTCCGTCGAGTTGACTGCCGAGCGTGACACCGTCGTTGACGGCAAGAATGACGCGGGCCAGCGCATCGGCCGGCATCGTGAGCGACGCCCCCAGTCTCGCCACGTTTTTGGCGATGAATTCGGCCAGCGAGCGGATTGTCTCCATTCGCTGCGTGGCGAGTCTGTCGCGCGCCTCCGGGCACCGCAGCAAAAACAACGTGAGCTCGTAGTTGAGCGCAGCACGGTTCGGATCGCTGCTGGCTTGGCTCCACCGATCGGCGAGTTCGTCGATATCGATGTCGCTGAGCCGTCGGAAGGACTGGATGACCTCGGTGAAGCCGTCGAGAAACCGCTGCCGTTGACGGTCGGTCACCGCAAGGAACAACTCTTCCTTTGCGCCGAAGTGGGAGTAGATCGCGCCGCGGGTGTACCCGGCCGCGTCGGCGATGTCCTCGAGTGCGGCCCCGCTCAGGCCCTTGCGCGCGAAGATTTCCTCGGCGGCATCCAATAAGAGGCCACGCGTGTGCTCGAGGCGTCGCTCCCTGGTCCACCGTTCCGCCACCGACCCATCCTCCCACATCGCAGCGCACGTGTGGCCCCCCGTACCTCGGGATCCATCGAAATAATCTGTCGCACAGGTCTATTCACCACCAACCTCAACAATCGGAACGGCTTCTCGGCGGTGCCACTCTCGATCGGAAGCCCGCTGGCCGGACCAGAAAGTGTGATGTGAACCACTTTAATACATACTTGTATATCTAATACAGCAATGTATACGGTGACACTCGTCACACGAAGCGGGAGGCCACAGTCGCCGGTGGATTCCGCTCGCGTCCGACCATCACCACGATGAGGAGATCGGCATGAGCCAAGTGACACAGCCAGGACAGTGGGTGCAGCGAGGTGCAGGGTTGGGGCTCGACCGGCAAGACCTCGACGCCTTCAATATGGCGATCTCGACCGACCGCTACACCTCCCGCGAATACGCGCTGCAGGAGCACGAGCGCATCTGGATGCGGGTCTGGCAGATCGCCGGCCGTGTCGACGAGCTGCCGAAGGTCGGTGATTGGAAGCAGTACCGGATTCTGAACCAATCGTTCGTGATCGTCCGCGGTAAGGACGAGAAACTCCGCGGATTCGTCAACGCCTGCCGCCATCGCGGGAACACCCTGTGTAATGCCGCTGCCGGAAACGCCAAGCGCGGCTTCCTTTGCCAGTACCACCTTTGGTCATACGACCTGGAAGGCAAGTTGCGCGGGATGCTGCGGGAGAACCTCGCCGGCCCGATCGACAAGAGCGAAAACTCACTGTTGGAAGTGCCCGTCGAAACGTTCGGTGGATTCATCTTCCTCAACCCGGATCCAAAGGCGCAGCCGCTCAGCGACTTTCTCGGTCCCGAAGTTATTGAACTGCTCGCCCCGTACCACCTCGACGACATGGTTACCGTGATGAACGTCCGAGAGTCCCTGGAGTGCAACTGGAAGGTCGTCATGGACGCCTTCGAGGAGGGCTATCACATCAACGGCATCCACCCGCAACTCCTTAGCGTGCTTGTGATCGATCCGACGACCGCCCGATACCGGTTCTTTGAAAACCACAGCGTCGCGGTTGCTCCGTTCGAGGTAAAAGGCGCCAGTGCAGAAAAGCAGATCGAGGGCATTCTGAATCTGCCGGACACGTTCCCCTCGACCGTGGCGGTCATCCCGCGCTTTCAGGAACTGGTCGCCGAGTACCGGGCGCCGGACAGCTCGGTCGAGTTTCCCGACGGTGTGACTGCGCGCAGGCTGCTTCAGCGGGCGACTCGCGACACCCTAACCGGCATGGGTCTGGACGTCGGCGGTCTCACCGACGACCAGATGAGCGACAACCAGGGCTGGATGCTGTTCCCCAACTACTTCATGACGGTCCGCGCCGGCGAATGTCACGTCATCATGGCGGTGCCTCATCCGGACGGTGACCCGAACCGGTGCATCTGGCACGTCAGCAGCTACATGTACCTGCCACCGGAACACCGCGACGCCTTCAGAGTCCCGCTGACCGAAGTCGACGAGCCCGGTAGCTACAAGTACTTCGAAGCGCTGCAACAGGATTACGAGCAGATGCCGCGACAGCAACTCGGTCTGCGCAACAGCAGGCTCCACCACATGTCGCTGGTGAAAGAGGAAGTCGTCATCGGCCACTACCACTCCGTCCTCGACCGCTACATGGCCGACGGTGCCTGAACCGGGAGGGAGTCCAATGAACATTGACGAACGCATCACCCACCATCGCCGGATGGCCGAGGCCTACCGCGACGCCTACCTGCACCAGGGAGTCCAGGACGGCGAAGCGTTCGCCGACGCTTGGAAATTCGCCGACGACGGTATCTACGTCTCGCCATATTTCACCGGCGATCAGGTGTTCAAATTCAGTGAGTTCCCCGAGGACACCGCACGTGCTTCGACGATGGAGGCCAAGGCCTACTCGCTGACCTTCCCGGACTGGAAGCCCGCCGACTTCACATATTGGCCGGCTGAAAACGGTGTCGTCATGAAAACCCGTTGGGAAGGCCACACCAAGGACGGCATCGAGATGGGCTTCTACTCATACAGTTTCATCGAGACGAACGATCAGGGGGAGTTGACGCGCTGGGAGACCCACGTCAACGACGAGTACAACGCCTTCCTGGACGTCGCCATCGGTGTGCATGGTCCGTTCCACGGGACTGGCGAGTACGTCGACGCGCTCGAACGTTGCCTGGCGAAAGCCGGGGTGTCGGTGTGAAGGTGTTGCAGAAGGTCGAGGATGTTATCGGCTTGCACACCGGCCGAGCGCGCACTGTGCTGCAGTACTGCACCGTCACGAAACGTCTGGTCGACGAAGGGAAGAAACCGGGCTTCTCGGCGGGCAGTTGGGCGCCGCTGGCGGAACTGGTCGCCGTCGGAGAGTTCGAGCGAGTCGGTGCCTTCAGGGAGGTGATGACGTGGCCGGACTATGTGGAATTCCTCACCAGCTGGGCCACAACGTCGAAGTGGGAGTGCTCGTTTAAACACATCACGGAGTCCGGCGGTCGCGTGTTCCTTGAACTGGAGGAGCGGAGCGAAGTAGGCGATTTCAGCAGCGTGGTCAACTCGCTGTCGGTCTACGAGTTCGCCGACGACGACAGGATTCGTCACATAGACCTCTACCTTCAGATGACACCGCCGCAACCCGAGATGTTCAAAAGCTTTGAGGGAGTGGAACTGCCTTAGTGAATCGACGATCCACCGGCTATCTCGCCGCGATGCGAGAGGAATGTCCGCTGCGGCGCGAGCGGCTCCACGGCGTGGTACTTCCAGACCCGGGGCCTCTCACCTCCTCCCAGCAGCGCGCGGTGGCCCGAACCGCCACCACGTTAGGATTGCCCGGGTGATGGACCTGAAGCGCGTCGGCGACGAACTCGAAATCACGGCGCTACTGCACAGATACGCCCGCGCCGTCGACACCAAGGACTGGGATTTGTACCGGTCGGTGTTCACCGAGAATGCCCACATCGACTACTCCTCAGCGGGAGCCCCCGCGGGCCCCCGCGACGAAGTCGCCGAATGGCTGGCGCAGGGATTCGCCGCGATTCCGATGTCCATGCACTACATCACCAACGTGGAAATCCTTGGTCTCCAAGCTGATGTCGCGACCGTGCGCGCGATGTTCTACAACCCCATGACGTTGCCGGGCATGTCGGACCTGAGCTATTGCGGCGGCTACTACCACCACGAGCTGGTACGAACGGCCGACGGCTGGCGCAGCTGCAGCCTGCGCGAAGAAAACGTCTGGTTCGTCAACCCACCAACGGGCTGATCTGCCGCGCTACGGCAGCTAGGCGACCCTACCGCGCGGCGAGTTGCTTCTTCTCGTAGAGCCGCGCCCACTCAGCCCGTGGCCGTATCGACACGTCGACGTC
>NZ_JBVAXR010000095.1:0-4216 GCF_055419445.1 Mycobacterium sp. IDUB_19
CGATCGACGCACGGGGTCAACTGCACGGGATCGTGCTCGTGGAAGATCTACGTCAAGGACGGGATCATCACCTGGGAAACCCAGCAGACCGACTATCCTTCGGTGGGCCCTGACCGCCCCGAATACGAGCCGCGTGGTTGCCCGCGTGGCGCCTCGTTCTCCTGGTACAGCTACTCGCCCACCCGGGTGCGCTACCCGTACGCCCGCGGGGTCCTGGTGGAGATGTTCCGCGAGGCTAAGGCCCGCCTGGGTGACCCCGTCGCGGCCTGGGCCGACATCCAGAACGACCCCGAGCGCCGCCGCCGCTATCAGCAGGCCCGCGGCAAGGGCGGCCTGATCCGGGTCACCTGGGCCGAGGCCACCGAGATGATCGCTGCCGCCCACGTGCACACCATCAAGACCTACGGCCCGGATCGGGTCGCCGGATTCTCGCCGATCCCGGCGATGTCGATGGTGTCGTATACCGCCGGGTCGCGGTTCTACGAACTGATCGGCGCCCCCATGACGTCGTTCTACGACTGGTATGCCGACCTTCCGGTCGCCTCACCGCAGGTGTTCGGCGACCAGACCGACGTGCCCGAATCCGGCGACTGGTGGGATGCGGCCTACCTGATGATGTGGGGCTCCAACGTCCCGATCACCCGTACCCCCGACGCACACTGGATGGCCGAGTCGCGCTACCGCGGCACGAAAGTGGTGACGGTAAGCCCCGACTATGCCGACAACACCAAGTTCGCCGACGAGTGGATGCCGTGCGCGGCTGGCACCGACGGCGCGCTGGCCATGGCGATGGGCCACGTCATCCTCTCGGAATACTATGTGCGCAAACAGATTCCGTTCTTCGCCGACTTTTCGCGCCGCTACACCGATCTGCCGTTCCTGATCAAGCTGGAAGAGCGCGGCGACATGCTGGTGCCCGGAAAGAACCTCACGGCAGCAGATCTGGGGGAGGCCGTGGAGAACGCGGCGCTCAAGCCCGCGCTGTTGGACGAGGCGACCGGCAAGATCGTGGCCCCGCACGGCTCGCTGGGATTCCGCTACGGCGAGGACGGGATGGGAAAGTGGAACCTGGACCTGGGTAGCCTGACCCCGGCGCTGAGTGTACGAGATGCGTGCGGCGCCAACGGCAATGACGACACCGCCCTGGTTCACCTGCCCAGCTTCGACACGGTCGACGGCGAGGGCACGACCGTGGCGCGCGGTGTCCCGATACGCCGCGTCGGTAAACACTTGGTGTGCACCGTTTTCGACCTGATGCTCGCCCAATACGCGGTGGAGCGACAGGGATTGCCGGGCGAATGGCCGACCGGCTACGACGACGCGACCCAGCAGAATACCCCGGCATGGCAGGAGGCGATCACCGGAGTGTCTGCCGCCCAGGCCATCCGGGTGGCCAGGGAATTCGCGCACAGCGCCGAGGAATCCGGCGGACGGTCGATGATCATCATGGGCGGCGGCATCTGCCACTGGTTCCACAGCGACGCGATCTACCGCGCGGTGCTGGCGCTGCTGATGCTGACCGGGTCGATGGGCCGCAATGGCGGCGGCTGGGCCCACTACGTCGGTCAGGAAAAGGTGCGGCCGCTCACCGGATTTCAGACGATGGCGATGGCCACCGACTGGACGCGCCCGCCGCGGCAGGTACCCGGCGCGTCGTACTGGTACGCGCACACCGACCAATGGCGCTACGACGGGTATGGCGCCGACAAGCTGGCCAGCCCGGTGGGCCGGGGCAGGTTCGCGGACAAGCACACCATGGATCTGCTGGCGTCGTCGGTGGCCATGGGGTGGAGCCCGTTCTACCCCCAGTTCGATCGCTCCAGCCTGGACGTCGCCGACGAGGCCCGCGCCGCCGAACGCGACGTCGTCGAATACGTCGCCGAGCAGCTCGGCCAGCGCAAACTCAAGCTGGCCGTGACCGATCCCGACCACCCGGGCAACTGGCCGCGGGTGCTTACCGTGTGGCGCGCCAACCTGATTGGCTCGTCGGGCAAGGGCGGCGAGTACTTCCTGCGTCATCTGCTGGGAACCGACTCCAACGCGATGGCGCAGCCGCCGCAGGACGGGGTACGGCCCCTCGACGTGACCTGCGAGGGCGACATTCCCGAGGGCAAGCTCGACTTGATGATGTCGATCGACTTCCGGATGACCTCCACGACGCTGGTGTCCGATGTCGTGCTGCCGGCCGCAACCTGGTACGAGAAGGCCGACATCTCCAGCACCGACATGCACCCCTACGTGCACGCGTTCAGCGCGGCGACCGATCCGCCGTGGGAAACACGTTCGGATTTCGATGCTTTCGGCGCGATTGCCCGCGCGTTCAGTGCAATGGCCAAGGGGCACCTGGGTACCCGCAGCGATGTGGTGCTCACCGCGCTGCAGCACGACACGCCCGATGCGATGGCCTATCCCGATGGCACCGAATCCGATTGGCTGCACACCGGCGCGACGCCGGTGCCCGGGCGGACGATGGCCAAACTCACCGTGGTGGAGCGCGACTACGGCGCGATCTACGACAAGTGGATCACGCTGGGTCCGCTGGTAGAAAAATTCGGGCTGACCACCAAGGGCGTCACCGTGCACCCCTTCCGGGAGGTCGAGGAGCTCGCCGCAAAGTTCGGGGTGATGAATACCGGTGTGGGAGCGGGCCGTCCGGCCATCACCAGCGCGGCGCGGATGGCAGACGTCCTGCTGCTGCTATCCGGGACGACCAACGGCCGGCTCGCCGTCGAGGGCTTCCACGAACTGGAAAAGCGCACGGGTCAGCGGCTGGTGCACTTGGCCGAGGGCAGCGAGGACAAGCGCATCAGCTACGCCGACACCCAGGCGAGGCCGGTTCCCGTGGTCACCAGCCCGGAATGGTCGGGTAGTGAAACGGGTGGCCGTCGCTACGCGCCGTTCACGATCAACATCGAGAACCTCAAGCCATTCCACACCCTGACCGGACGAATGCATTTCTATCTGGCCCACGACTGGATCGAAGAACTCGGCGAGCACCTGCCGGTCTTCCGGCCTCCGCTGGACATGCAGCGATTGTTCGGCCAGCCCGCGCTGGGCCCGACCGAGGACGGAATCGGCCTGACCGTGCGGTATCTCACGCCGCACTCGAAGTGGTCGTTCCATTCCACCTACCAGGACAACCTGTACATGCTGTCGTTGTCGCGCGGCGGCCCGACGATGTGGATGAGCCCGGGCGACGCGGCCAAAATTCAAGTGCAAGATAATGATTGGGTGGAGGCGGTCAACGTCAATGGCATCTACGTGTGCCGGGCGATCGTCAGCCACCGGATGCCCGACGGTGTGGTGTTCGTCTACCACGTGCAGGAACGCACCGTGGACACGCCGCGCAGCGAGACCAACAACAAGCGCGGCGGCAACCACAACGCGCTGACCCGGGTGCGGATCAAGCCCAGCCACCTGGCCGGCGGCTACGGCCAGCACGCGTTCGCGTTCAACTACCTGGGCCCCACCGGCAACCAGCGCGACGAGGTGACGGTGGTGCGCCGTCGCAGCCAGGAGGTTACCTACTAATGAAAGTAATGGCGCAACTGGCGATGGTGATGAACCTCGACAAGTGCATCGGCTGCCACACCTGTTCGGTCACCTGCAAGCAGGCGTGGACCAACCGCGCCGGCACCGAGTATGTGTGGTTCAACAACGTGGAAACCCGTCCGGGCCAAGGCTATCCGCGCACCTACGAGGACCAGGAGCGGTGGCGCGGCGGCTGGATACGCGACAAGCGGGGCCGGCTGCGGCTGCGCGACGGGGGCCGCATCCAGAAGCTGCTGCGCATCTTCGCCAACCCGAGACTGCCCGTCATCGGAGACTACTACGAGCCGTGGACCTACGACTACGAGAACCTGACCAACGCTCCCGCGGGTGACACGTTCCCGACGGCCGCGCCGCGAAGCCTGCTGTCCGGCAAGCCGATGAAGGTGTCCTGGGGGCCGAACTGGGACGACAACCTGGCCGGTTCGCACGAAACCCTGGCCAAAGATCCGATCCTGAACAAGATCAGCGAGGAGGTCAAACTCTCGCTCGAAGAGACCTTCATGTTCTACCTGCCCCGCATCTGCGAGCACTGCCTCAACCCGTCCTGCGTGGCGTCGTGCCCGTCGGGCGCGATGTACAAGCGCAGTGAGGACGGCATCGTGCTGGTCGACCAGGACCGCTGCCGCGGCTGGCGGATGTGCGTGTCCGGATGTCCTTACAAGAA
>NZ_JBVAXR010000096.1:0-4061 GCF_055419445.1 Mycobacterium sp. IDUB_19
GCGCAATTGGTCCGCCATGGCCACTACCCGGTCGAGTACCCGGTCGCTCATATCGTTGTCCTTACGTGTGTGGGCTAGGTAATGGTCTACCGCAGTCCCCGCCCGTCCCAAAGGAAATCCCGATGAGCGGGCGGAAATGCGGGTCAGAACGCAATGCGCAGCGCCGGGCTCACCGGCCTGGCCTGGCACGCCAGGATCAGGCCGTCTCGAACGTCTTCGGGTCCCAGCACCTCGCATGCCGCCATGTCGACCTCTCCCGACACGACGGTCGCCACGCACGACCCGCAGCGACCCTCCCGGCACGAGTGCGGCGCATCGATGCCCGCGTCGAGCAACAGATCGATCAGGGTTTGGCTGCGCGGCCAGCGCAACCGGTGGCGGTTCCCGTCCAGCTCGACCTCGAGGCGTGCGATTTCTGACATGCGCCGATGGTGCGCGCATGCCGCGGCGCCGCGCCAATGCGTGCCCGATGGCCGGGAAAAGTCGACCGGAGCGTCCGGTGACCGGGAGACAGGGCGCCCGGCGACGAACGCGCCAATAGCGTGAGCGCTTGTGGATGATGCTCTCGACGTGATCGTGGTGGGCGCCGGGTTCGCCGGCTTGTATGCCTTGCACAAGCTGCGCGCGCAGGGGCTCTCGGTGCGGGTGCTCGAGTCCGCTCCCGAGCTCGGCGGGACCTGGTATTACAACCGGTATCCGGGTGCGCGCTGCGACGTCGAGAGCGTCGACTACTGCTACTCGTTCTCCGATGAACTCCAGCAGGAGTGGTGCTGGACGGAGAAGTACGCCAGCCAATCCGAGATCCTCGAATACCTGAACTGGGTCGCCGACAAACTCGACCTGCGCCGCGACATCGCCTTCGACACCCGTGTGGACTCCGCCGTACTCGATGAGACGACGCTGCGCTGGACGGTCACCACCGACACCGGGCTGGCGTTCTCGGCCCGGTTCTGTTTGATGGCAACCGGCCCGTTGTCGGCCGCGATGACACCGAATTTCCCTGGCCTGGATACCTTTGCGGGCGAAACCCACCACACCGCACACTGGCCGCACGATCCCGTCGACTTCACCGGCAAGCGGGTGGCGGTCATCGGCACCGGATCCTCCGGCATCCAATCGATTCCGATCATCGCCGAGCAGGCCGCGCAGCTGTACGTCTTCCAGCGCACGCCCAACTACAGCGTCCCGGCCGGCAACACACCGTTGTCCGCCGCGGCACTCGACGAGGTCAAGATTGGCTATTCGCAGCGGCGCCGGTTGTCGTGGCGCAGCGGCGGAGGCTCGCCGCACCTCACCGCCGCGAAGCCGACGATGCAGTTCACCGCAGCGCAGCGGCGTGCGGCGTTCGAAAAACGGTGGCAGCTGGGCGGCGTGCTGTTCTCGAAGACGTTCCCGGACCAGATGACCGACCTGGAAGCCAACGACGAGGCCCGCAAGTTCTACGAGGAGAAGGTCCGGGCGGTCATCGACGATCCGGCGATCGCCGACCTGCTGATCCCCACCGACCACCCGATCGGAACCAAACGAATCTGCACCGACAGCAACTACTTTCAGACGTTCAACCGGCCCAACGTGTCGCTGATCAGTGTCCGCGACACACCGATCGAATCGATCGACGCCGCGGGCATCACCACCACCGAGGCGCACTACGACCTCGACATGATCGTGCTGGCAACCGGTTTCGATGCGATGACCGGCGCGCTGGGCAGCATCGACATCGTCGGGCGTGGCGACGCGACGCTGCGCGAGGACTGGGCACACGGACCCCGCACCTACCTGGGATTGGGTGTCGACGGGTTTCCCAATCTGTTTCTGATCTCGGGCCCGGGAGCGCCCGCCGTGCTGGCGAACATGGTGCTGCACGCGGAGGCTCAGGTGAACTGGGTCGCCCAGGCCATCGGCTACCTCGACAGCCATGGGTGCGCCGCCATCGAAGCCACCGTGGACAGTGTGGACGGCTGGGGCGCCGAATGTGCCCGGCGTGCCGAAACAACGTTGTTCACCAAGGCCAACTCGTGGTACATGGGCGCGAACGTGCCCGGAAAGCCAAGGGGTTTCATGCTGTTCGTCGGAGGGTTCGCCACCTATAACGACATCTGCGCCGAGGTCGCCGGCGCCGGCTACCGGGGCTTCGATCTGATCAAGCGATGACTGGATTACTCGACAAGGTCGTCGTGGTCACCGGCGCCGCACAAGGGACTGGGCGGGTGCATTGTCAGCGCTTCGCCGACGAGGGCGCCGACGTGATCGCCCTGGATATTGCCGCGCTTGCCGACGAGTTAGTCGGTACGGCAAGGGAAGTCGAAAGCCGGGGCCGGCGCTGCGTCACGGGTTTCGCCGACGTGAGCGATCTCGCGGCCGTGACGTCCGCGATCGACGGCGGTGTGGTCGAGCTGGGCCGGCTGGACGTCATCATCGCCAACGCCGGTATCCATCTCCCGGGCGGCCCGTCCTGGGAACTCGACCCGCAGGTCTGGCAGCGCACGCTCGACATCAACCTCACCGGGGTCTGGCATACCGTCAGAGCCGGCGTGCCGCACATCGGTGCCGACGGTGGATCCGTCGTCCTGATCAGCTCCACCAACGGCCTTCGCGGCACCGCGAACACTGCCCACTACACGGCCAGCAAGCACGCGGTGGTCGGGTTGGCGCGCACGCTCGCCAACGAGCTGGGATTCCGCCGCATTCGGGTCAACACCGTGCACCCGGGGCCGGTCGCGACGCCGATGGTGCTCAACGAGCAGATGTACCGGAAGCTGCGGCCCGATCTGGCCAACCCGACGGCGGCCGACGCGGCCGAGGTGCTGGCGGCCCGCAACCTGCTGCCGGTCCCGTGGGTGGAGCCCGTCGACATCGCGAACGCCGTGGTGTTCCTGGCCTCCGATCAGGGCCGCTACATCACCGGCACCCAGCTCGTCGTCGACGCCGGCTTGACGCAGAAAACGACATGAGCGGACGCCTAGCAGGCAAGACAGCGCTGATCACCGGCGCGGCGCGGGGGATCGGTCGCGCTCGGGCGGTGCGGTTCGCCCAGGAGGGCGCCGACATCGTGGCGCTGGATTTGTGCGGCCCGGTCGAGACGGTGGCGATCCCGCCCAGCACACCCGCCGACCTCGAGCAGACGGCCGCATTGGTCGCCGACACCGGCGCGCGGGTGCACACCGAGATCGTCGACGTGCGCGACCCCGACGGTGTGCAGGCGGCCACCGACCGTGGCGTCGAGCGGTTTGGCGGGTTGGACGTCGTCTGTGCGACGGCGGGAATCACCTCCCGGGGCATGGCGGTCGAGCTGGACGAAAACACCTGGCGAACGATGCTGGACGTCAACCTCACCGGCGTGTGGCACACCTGCCGCGCCGCCGCGCCACACCTGATCGCGCGCGGTGCCGGCGCGATGGTTCTGACAAGCTCCGTCGCCGGACTGCGCGGCCTGGTCGGTGTCGCGCATTACACGGCCGCCAAGCACGGCGTGGTCGGTCTGATGCGCAGCCTCGCGAATGAGCTTGCACCGCACAATATTCGGGTCAATTGCCTCAACCCGACCAATGTCGACACGCCCATGATCCAGAACGAGGTCGTCAGCGGCGCATTCCGGCCCGACTTGGACGGACCGCCCACGCGTGCCGAATTCGCCGAGGCAGCGGAGGCGATGAATATGCTTGCGGTGCCGTGGATCGACGCGGTCGATGTCGCCAACGCCGCGCTGTTTTTGGCCTCGGACGAGGCGCGGTACATCACCGCGGTGATCCTGCCCGTCGACGCGGGCTCCACCCAGCGATGAGGAGACGATCGTGATGGACTTGGCGGATTTGGCGGCCCGGTTGCGCCGGCTCGAGGACGACCGTGACATCAGGCAGTTGATCGCGTCCTACGGTCCGGCGGTCGACGCCGGCGACCCCGATGCCGCCGCGCGTCTATGGGCGATCGACGGCGTGTACGACGTCGATGGCTGGCGCATGGAGGGCCGGGCCGACGTGCACGCGATGATCAGCTCGGATGCCCACCAGAAGTTGGTGGCCAAGGGCTGCAGTCACTTTCTGGGCCCGTGCGTGGTGACGCTG
>NZ_JBVAXR010000097.1:0-3881 GCF_055419445.1 Mycobacterium sp. IDUB_19
TCGCTCGACGTGATCGCCGAGACGGGGCTAGTCCCCGCGGACGAGGTGGAGCTGCTGCGTCTCGCGTGGCTGACGGCCACGCGGGCCCGCAACGCGCTGGTGCTGGTCAAAGGCAAACCGACCGACCAGCTGCCGGGGCCCGGACGTCAGCTCAATGCGGTGGCAGTCGCCGCGGGCTGGCACAACGACGACGGAAGTGAGTTCTTGGACAACTATCTGCGGGTGACGCGACGCGCAAAAGCGGTGGTGCGCAAGGTGTTCGGGAGTTGAGTCAGGGAGCCGGCGCGTTTGACGCCATGTTCGAGGTGCTCAGCGCGACAGAGGCTGATCGAGTGACGGCTCTTTACGCTCCGTTGGCTGAGGCGGTCCGGGAACTCGTCGACGCCACCATCCGGACCGAGGCCGACGACGACGTCGTCGAGAAGGCGCGAACCGAGATCGAGGCTGTCACCGAGCTGCTGCGCCAGCGGACCCGGCCGCTCGGGGTGAGCTTTCGCGTCGACGGTCGTCCGCTGCCGTTGGGTAATGCCGTGGTCGGCGTGTGCAACCCGATCGCCCCGCCGATCGACGTGCACCACGACGGCGAGGGCCGCTGCTGGAGCGAGTTTGTCCTCGGGTCGGCCTACGAAGGCCCGCCCGGTCGGGTGCACGGCGGCGTCAGCGCACTGGTGCTCGATCACATGCTCGGCGAGGCGGCCAGCGACGGATTGTCCAAGGCACGTTTCACCGGAACTATCAGCGTGAAGTACCTGCGCGGAACACCTTTGGGCCCGCTTCGTTGTGATGCCTGGATCGATCGCAGCGAGGGCGTCAAAGTGTTTGCGCGGGGCTCTATCTCGGATGCGGAAGGGGTGACCGTGGAGGCAGAAGGCATCTTCATCGAACCGGCGTGGGCGCGGGGAGCCCGGTGAAGTTCTACATCAGCAGCGCCTTCCTGAATACCCGGGAGATCATCGAGATCGCCAAGGCTGCCGATGAACTCGGCTACGACGGCATCGGCATACCCGATCACGTGGTGAACCTGGAGACGCTCGAGACGCCGTACCCGTACACCAAAGACGGGGAACGACGCTGGCAGCCGTTTACCGACTGGCCCGACCCCTGGGTGCTGGCCGGCGCGCTGGCCCAGGTCACCACTCGGCTGCGGTTCGTCACCACGGTCTACATTCCGGCGATGCGCAATCCCTACTCGGCGGCCAAAGCGATTGGCACTGCGGCAGTTTTGGCGTCGGGACGGATCGAGCTCGGCATCGGAGTCGGCTGGTGCCGCGAGGAGTTCGCGCTGATGGGCGAACAATTCGATGCCCGCGGCAAGCGCACCGACGAGATGATCGACTTGATGCGCGCGCTGTGGGAGCCGGGCTGGACGGAGTTCGACGGCAAGTTCTACCAGACGCCGCGGTTGGAGATGCAACCGACTCCGCCGCGGATACCGGTCTACGTCGGCGGGCTCAGCGACGCTGCGCTACGCCGCGCTGCCCGCAACGACGGCTGGATCGGCGACCTGATCAAGACCGAACACGCCATCGAGGCGGTGGGCAAGCTGCGCGACCTGCGCCTCGAAAAGGGTTTGACTATGCACGATTTCACGATTCTGACGCCGCTCACCGACGCGTTCACCACCGCCGACTATCAACGCGTCGCGGATGCCGGCATCACCGGCATCATCACGATGCCGTGGATGTTCTACACCGGGCCTGAGGCCACGTTGGACGACAAGATCGACGGCATGCAACGCTTCCGCAAGGACCTCGCGCTCGACGGCTAGACGGCGGGTTGGGTCGCGACCATACTCGACCCATGCCCTTCACGGTTGTGTTCAGCAACGGCGAACCGCGCGATTACGGCGTATTCGACAAGTACGAGGTCACGGATGCGGGCGTGTTGGTCATCGAGATGCACCGCGGAGACGTCCACCGGCATTACATCGCTCCGGGCAGTTGGCTAGAGCTTGTCGAAATGGCCGAGGGGCAGCCCGCCAGCGCGTCGCGAGGGGTTCTGGGCGTTAGACCTTCTCGTTAAATCTGCATGGGGGAGAACATGAGACAGCAAACGTACGTGTTGGCGGCCGCTGCGATGGCCATCGGTCTGGTCGCGGCCGCGTGCAGCAGTTCGCCCAATCCGGGCACCGCGTCGGGCACCAGTACGACGAGTGCCAAGACGGTCACGACCACGGTGTCGCAAGCCACGACGACGTCGAACGCCCCCACGGACCTTCGGTCGCTGATACCCACGCCGGCGAACACACAACGGACCGACGGTCCGGACAACATCGCGGACAACGGAATCCACCTGCACTTTCTGGTCAACGGGTCGCCGAGCGATGCCATGGGCGGCTATAAGACCGCCCTGGAGGGCGCGAGCTGGGCGGTGACCGTCGTCAGTTCGGGTGGTGGCGGGGAAGGCGGCGGCGCCACCTACACCGGGACCAACGGCAACGCCTACGGAGTGTTCTCCGGCGGCGGCTATGGCGGCACGACCGATATCGATGCCTGCGCCTGGCCGGCCAAGCCGGCCAATCCCGACTGCGGTCACCACCGCTAGCGGCGGCCCGGGAGTTCCGGCTCAGCGATTCTGCGAACCTCGCGCACACCGTGTGATCTCGACCATGCTCGCGCCGGCAGGTCGCTGAGATGCTGGGCCGCCCCGGATACCAATAGGGCTAGTGCTCAACATGTTCCGCGCGTGGTGTCCAGGCGGACGAGCGTCCGAGATGGCACAGAATGCGTTCCAAGTCGCTTGCCGCGTCGCTGGTCATGATGGCCGGATCGAACGCGGCCCCCTCGGCGGTGCGGAAATCCCCATCGTCGGGGACGGCCAGCGCGACCGGTAGTGCCGCAGCCAGGACGTCCGCCGGCAGATCGAACGAGGAGCCAATGGTGCGGGCGACGTCCCAGCCGTGTACGACGTAATCCACGAAGTGGAACCCGATCGCCAGCGCGCCGGGGAACGCCGCACTGGGGCCGAACTCCGGAAGTGCAAACGGGGCGTCGAGCACACCGTCGGCCGTGAACGCCGCGAGCACCTCGGCCGCCGCTGCAGCGTAGGTGCCGGCTGGGTCAGCGACCACCGCGTCTGCCACGGCGGCGGCCTCCCACACCGCTGGGTCAGCGCCCTTCCCGCGAGCCGCCGCCGCGAAGCCGCGATGTTGCACGGTCATGTGGGCCAACAGATCGGCGAGGTTCCAGCCGGCGCACGGCGTCGGTAAGCGCAGCTGCTCGGGCGTGACGGCGTCGACGACATCTACGGATGCCAGCACGGCGATGCGGTGATACGGACGAACATCCGGGAACGTATGCATATATAGACCATAGGCATATGCCTACGATAGGTCAATGTCTACCATCACGGGCATGACATCGAGGGCTAGGCGTCCCGACCTGGCGGCGATGCTCGCGCCGCTGCTTCGCGAGATGATCGCCGCGGAGTTGCCCGTGCTCGAGTCACACGGGCTGACAATGTGGGGCTACAGCGTGCTGCTGGCACTGGATCGCTCGCCGGTGCGGACCCAGGCGGCGCTCGCCGAGGCGATCGGCGCCGACAAGACACGCATCATCCCCATCCTCGAGGAACTCGAGGCTCAGGGCCACATCGACCGCCATCCCGACCCCGACGATCGGCGGGTGCGGTTATTGGCCGCCACGGAGTCGGGCCGTGCCGTCAAAGATGCGGTGCAGACGGCCATCCAGCGTGGCGAGGAGCGCTGGCTTGGGATGCTGTCAGCCCAGGATCGCAACGTGTTCCTGCGGGTGCTGGGTCAGCTGACGCAAAGCGACGACCCATAACGACTAACACAGAAAAGTCCACCCGCCCCGCGATCGCGGAACGGGTGGACTCAACCAGAACTACTGCGGCCTACACGTCGTAGTACAGCGCGAACT
>NZ_JBVAXR010000098.1:0-3859 GCF_055419445.1 Mycobacterium sp. IDUB_19
GCTGCCGAACGCGCGGCCAGCCTGTATGAGCGGAAAGGTGCTGCGGCACTTGCCGATAAGGCGCGTTCCATGCTCGACGCGCGTGTCGAGACAATTGACCCGACTCCACCCGAAGCACCCGTTATCGAGACTCGCACCGCGGCCGTCCAGGCGAGCGAACGCGTGATGGCCGCGATTGCTCGCGAGGCCTGGGACGAATTCGAGCGACTGTTCGCACCCGCGGGCTCCGTCGAGAGTCGGCGGAAGATTGTCGGGTTTAAGCCGACCGAATTTGCTTCGGACGAGGTGATAAGCCAGACAAGGCGCGATCTCGAGACAGGGATCATGCGGACGAACCTTGTCGTTATTGCCGTGCGAGGCGAGCGCCTGGCTCTCGCTCGAATGACGTTGGGCACTCCTGATGTGAGCCCCGGGGCGCCGCAAGACGAATTTCTCCTCCTATACGGCGTTGACGATGAGGGTCGAATCAATGTGCAGATCTGGTTCGACCTCGATGACATGGATGCCGCGATTGCCGAACTCGACGCCGCGCATGCACGGTTCGAGCAAGAGGCGCACCGTCGGGCGCGGCGGCTGGAAAACGCGGCAAGCCAAGCGGCCGAGCGCCATTCGGCGCACTTCGCAGCCCGCGACTGGGATGCACTCGCGACGGTACTTGCCGACGACATCCTTGTTGACGATCGCCGTCGGGTCGTAAACGCAGGGATCAAACGGGGTCGAGATGCCGAGATCGCAAACCTGCGGGCGGTCGCGGAGGTCGGGATCACGTACACGGCGTTCGTCGTCATCGCAACCCGCGGGGAGCGCCTCATCCTCACGCGCGCCTCGGTCGGCGGTGGCGCGCCCCCGGAGATCTCCGCGGATTCGCTCAGCGTCGTCGAAATCAACTCGCACAATCAGATCGCGGCGTTTGTCATATTCGAGCTGGATGACTTCGACGACGCCATCGCAGAGCTCGACGTCCGGTACCTCGTCGGCGAAGCGGCCGCCTACGCCAACGTCTTGCAGCCCGCAATGGACACGGTGGGGGAGCTCAATCGTCACAAGCCGGGGCCGATGCTTGGGCGGATTGCGTTTGCTGATCACCGACGCGTCCCGTTCGGGTCGGCGGAAGACTACGGGCGATCGATCGAGGAGTTGTGGACACTGGTGCCCGACGCCCGTTACTGGACGAAGGCCGTACAGGCGCTGGACGAACACGGGCTCGTCTCCACCCTCGTCATCGAAGGCACGGACGCACACGGGAACGAATTGCATTGGGGTCGCACGTTTTTGTTCCTTTCTGACGGATCGCGGGTGGAGGTTTACGAAGAGGACGGCGTCGACGCCGCCCTTGCCCGCTTCGAGGAGCTGCGCCCCCAAGCGCGACGGCTCGAAAACGGGGCAAGCCAAGCGGCCGAGCGCTATATGGCGCACTTCGCAGCCCGCGACTGGGATGCGCTGGCGAAGGTACTGGCCGACAACATCTCTGTCGACGATCGCCGGCGGGTCGTAAACGCAGGGATCAAGCACGGGCGGGATGGCGAGATTGCAAACCTGCGGGCGGCCGCCGACGTCGGGATCACCCACTTCACGTCCGTCGTCATCGCCGCGCGTGGCGAGCGCCTCGTCCTCGCGCACGTGTCGGGCGGCGAAGGCGGCTCCGGGGAGTTCCTCAACGAGGTGCTGGGCGTCATCGGAATTAACTCCGACAATCACATCGCGGTGATCGTCATGTTCGACCTCGACGACTTCGAGGCAGCCATCGAGGAGCTCGACGCCCGGTACCTCGCCAGCGAAGCAGCCGCCCACGCACGCACGTGGTCGGTGATTGCGGGAACCTACGCCGCGGTCGGCCGGCGCGAATTCCCCGCGATAACGCCCGATTGCGTGACAATTGACCATCGCCGGACGACACCGTTTGGGCCTGGCGAGCTGTCCGCAACTATCCGTGCCGGGTGGGACCTTGGGCACATCCGACCCTACGTCGAAGCTGTACACCGGCTGAGTGACCTCGGAGCGGTGTGCAGCTATGCGGCGCATGGTGTTTCGCACCAGGGCTTCGACGCCGAGTGGCAGGGAGTCAATGTTGTGACGGTTGACGGCGACATGGTCAACCACACCGAGTTCTTCGATGAGGCGGACCTGGACGCAGCGATCGCGACGTTCGACGAGCTCAGGCGGCCGGCACAGCGCCTGGAGAACACGGCGGCGCGCGTATTCGACCACGTCTGGTCGCACTTTGCGGCCCGCGACTGGGATTCCTTGGCCGAAACCGTGGCCGACAACTATTCGGGCATCGATCACCGAAGGGTCGTGAATGCCGAGAATCAATATGGGCGAGATGCGGTGGTCAAAGATTTGCAAGCGGCCGCCGACGTCGGCTTCACGATATCGATGGTGGGCGCCATGGCGATCCGCGGCGAGCGTCTTGTCCTCGCACGTGTTCGCGTCTCAGGCCACGACCCCGAGACGATTCAAAACGATGCGCTCAACGTCGTCGAGATTGACGCCGATGACAAAGTTGTGGCGGTCGTCGTCTTCGACCTCGACGACTTCGACGCCGCCATCGCCGAGCTTGATGCCCGCTACCTCGTCGGCGAAGCGGCCGCCCACGCGCACACGTGGTCGCTCGTCGCAGGTGGCTACGCCGGGTTCAACCGGCGCGAGCTCCTCGCGACCACGGCCGAGTGGGTGAACATTGACCACCGTCGCGGAGCAGCTTTCGCCCCCGGCGACATGATCTCGTACATCCGAGCGGCATGGGATGACTCGCCTGACACCAAGATCTACATCGCGGAAGTGCATCGGCTCAGCAAGATCGGCGCGGTCGTCAGCCATGTGGCGCATGGGATCTCACAAGAGGGCTTCGACGCCGAGTGGCGGGATGTCCACGTGCTGGCGGTGGAAGGCGATATGTTCAGCCGCTCCGAGCTATTCGACGAGGGAGACCTCGACACCGCGCTCGCGAGGTTCGAACAACTCAGCCAACCGGCTCCGCGATTGGAAAATACGGCAACCCAGGTGTACGAACGCTTGAATTTGTGCTTTGTGGAACGTGATTGGGCCGCGATGACCGAGATTCTGGCCGGCGACGTCTCAAGCGATGATCGCCGTCGGGTGGTGAACGCGGGCGTGCGAACGGGCCGGGATGCCGTGATCGCCGAAATCTCTGGATTCGCTGAAATCGGGGTCACGGCTGTCGCATCAGACACCATCGCGACCCGCGGGCGGCGACTCTCCATGAGTCGTATCCGATCCTTCGTAGGTAATCAGCCGATCGACGCGTTTCAAGCCGAGGCTATTCACGTCATCGAGATCGACGCCGACGAGCGGATTTCGGCGATCATCGTGTTCGACCTCGAAGACTTCGACGCCGCCATCGCAGAGCTCGACGCGCGCTACCTGGCCGGAGAAGCCGCCGCACACGCGCGCACATGGTCGGTGATCTCCGGCAGCTACGCGGCGATCAACCGAAACGAGATGCCGTTGACCACGCCGGACTGTGTCAATATCGACCGCCGACGGGAGACCGCGATGGGGGTCGGCGACCTGATCGCATATATCAGCGCCGTGCCGGACCGGGACCAAGACAACAAGGCTTATGTCGAGGCCGTGCATGGGCTGACCGAACGCGGAGCAGTCGTCACTTATGCGGCACATGAGACCTCGCAACAGGGATTTGACGCCGAGTGGCGCGGGATCGCGGTTCTCACGGTTGACGGCGGCATGATCAGCCGCACCGAGGTATTCGACGAGGCAGACCTTGACACCGCGCGCGCGAGGTTCAACCAACTCAGCCGACCGGCACCACGACTGGAAAACACGGCAAGCCGGGCCAACGCGCGCTGCCTTGCGAGCGTCACCGCGCGCGACTGGG
>NZ_JBVAXR010000099.1:0-3810 GCF_055419445.1 Mycobacterium sp. IDUB_19
ACGCAAGTGATTTCAGCTTTCAGGCCACGCCGGGCTGGTGGTCAGCACGTCGACGCCGTCGTCGGTGATGTGGACGGTGTCTCGGCGGAACACCGCGCCGATGCCCTGCTGCCAGACGTAGCCGGTGATCGCCAACACCATCCCGGCCTCGAGTTGGTCGTGCTCGCCCGCAGCCACCAGCGTTTCGGATACCACGGGTGGGTCGAAACCCAGCCCCAGCCCGTGCGCAATCGGCATCGGCGGTATCTGCTCGCCAACCGCGTCATACGCAGCGAGCAGATCGCGGATAGGCGCACCGGGGCGACATGCACCAAGCATGCTGTCGTACAGCGTGTTTGACCGACCGAACAGCTTGCGGGCCTCACCGTCGACCGTATCGCCGACCGGCCAGGTTCGGCCCACCTCGGCGACATAGCCATTCGCCAGAGCCCCGGCGGCGAAGGCGACTAGGTCGCCCGGCCGGGCCTCGGCCTGACCGCGACGCCACGGGTATTCCCGCGAAGTCACCCACGCGGCGTCCTGGGTGGCCGGCGTGCTTACCCCGCCCGCGGCCATCGCCTCCATCATGACGCCGGCCAGCGTCCGCTCCGTCACTCCCGGCGCCAATTCGGCCCGGGCAGTGGCGAGTCCGTGCTCGGCGATACGAAGTGCGCCGTCCATCGCCGCGATCTCCTCGGGCGTCTTGATGCGCCGCGCCGCACGCATCGCCGGCTCGGCATCGACGAGTTCGGCATTCGGGAACGCGCCGGGCAGCAACGCGGCGAAAGTCGGTGTGATCGCGTCTGTTCCGACCCGTCGCGCGGATTCGGCGCCGTCGACCTTCTTGAGGACATCGATGAGCGTCATCGGGTTCCAGGCGAGTCCGTACAGGTGATCATGGTCGATCTCCTCCGGGACCCCCTCGTCGTCGGTGCTGTTGAGGTAGATGGCCCCGGTGGCGCGCACCAGCACGCACATCGGACCGAACGGTCGGGTGCCGGCTATCCACAGCTGCGGCGCGCCGGTGACGTAGCGGATATTTGCTTGCCGGCCGAGCACCAGGATGTCGAGGCCGTGTTTGGCCATTTCGGCTAGCGCGCGTTGCCGGCGCCCGGAGCGTAGTGCCCGAGTGTCGGGCAGAACTTCAGTCGCCATAAGGCGTGTAGGGGTAGTCGGTAATCTGCGCGTAGCCGTCTTCGGTGATCACCACGATCTCCTCACTGCGATAGCCTCCTGTTCCGTCCTCCCACATCACGGGTTCGAGGACCAGGACCATTCCGGGCGGAAAGACAAACTTGTCGTCGAACTCCTCGCCGAGATCCGTTCCGATCATCGGTGCTTCGGCGGGGTAGGTGCCGATGCCGTGGCCCAGATAGAAGTGCGGCAGCCACGGTTTGCGGCCACCGTTGGCCGCGATCGCCGCCCGCGCCAAATCCCCCGAGGTCACACCGGCTTTGGTCACCGCGAGCACGGCGTCCAGTACCGTGCGCCACTGACGGAATTGATCTTGCTGTCGTGACGTCGGCTTCTCGCCGACCACCCAGGTTCGGCCGAAGTCCGAGCAGTATCCGGCGTAGGTGATGCTGATGTCGGTCCACAGCACATCGCCGGCGGCGAGTTCGCGATCGGTGGGCAGCAGCGGCAGTGCGAGATCCCCATGCGTTGTCCAGACGCCGGCTTCCCGCGAACTCGGCATCACCTGCCAGATGGCCTCGAGCATGTTGGTGGTGGCTCCCAACTCGAAGGCACGACGCACGAAGGTGGCCGAGAGATCAATCTGCCGCACGCCCGGCAGCAGCGCCTGCTGCACGTCGACAATGGCTTGTTCGGTGATGCGGGCCGCCCGGCGCAGACAGGACAGCTCGTCACGGGTCTTCACCAATTGCGCCGCGCCGAGCACGATTGCCGCGTCCGTCGGCGGTCCCGCGCGAAAAAGCTTGGGCGCCGCCCGTCGCATTGCCCCCGTGAGTTCGTCGACGGCGATGCTGGCGCCCGGCGGGACCAGCTCGGCCAGCTTGCGCGCGAAATCTTCGACACCGTGCTCGAATTCGAGGTAGGCGGGGCCGTGCAGATGGTCGTCGGGCACTGGTACTTCCGCCGAGGCTCCGCTACGGAACGGCATGAACAGATGCGGATGCACGTCATCGGCCAGCACCACCGCAACCGGACGCTCCACGTGCGACAGACCGGCGTCCAAGAGCGGCCAGCTGGCACCCGTCGCGTATCCGACGTAGCCGTTCATCAGCAGGATCAGCGCGTCGACGCCGTGTTCAACCATCGCGGACCGCAGCCGAGCTCCCACCTCGGTACGCATGCGGGCCCAGTCCGGCTCCTCGGGTGCATCAAGGAGCGAGGCGCGGGCGGCCACCGTGTTCGTCATGAGCACGGCCCCCTAGATTCCCAGGAATTTCTTGATGTTGCCGCCGACAACCCGCACCGCATCGGCGGGGCCGACGGCCTCGACCACCGCGGCCAGCGACCTCTCCGAATAGCCGAAAGTGCTTTCGTTGTGCGGATAGTCAGACGACCACATCACCCTGTCGATTCCGATCTCGTCGATCTGGCGCAGGCCCAGGCCATCGACCATGAACGAGGCGCACATGTGCGTGTCCCAGTAGTAGCGGATGTCATGTTCGGGCTGGTGTCGCAGCATGTGTTGATAGGAGGCCAGCACGTGCTCGGCGTCCTGCAGCGCCGTTGGTACCCAGGCTATTCCGCCCTCGAACCAGCCAACCCGAAGCCGTCGATGCCGGTCGAGGATGCCGCCGAAGATGTACTTGGAGAACATCTCCCGAAACGAGTCGATGTTGACCATCATGGCCACCGCGACGCTGTTGACCTCGCTGGGGAACTTCGGCTGACTCTCCCCTATGTGATGAGTGATGGGCAGACCCGCCTCTTCGATCTCGTCCCACACCGCGCTCATCGGCGTGCTGGAGTAATCGATGGGCTGGCCGTCCTCGTCGTTGCCCGGGTTGATCGGCATCAGAAACGTTTTGAGCCCCAACGATTTCAACTCGGTGAGCGTGCGGCGAGCGCCGCGGGGATCCCACCAGTTGATCAATCCCACTCCATAGCAATGGCCGCCTGCTCGTTCTTGAACCTCGGCGATGTGCTCGTTGTAGACGCGGAAGATCCGCTCGCGAATGGTGTGGTCGGGGTGGTGGAACAGCGCGAGGACCGCGTTGGGGAAGGCCAGCTCCTTGTCGACGCCGTCTTCGGCGAGTTCACGGACTCGGGCTTCGACGTTGTTGGTGGCGGCGCCGGCCAGGTCGTCGTATTGCATCAGCACCGCGCTGAAATCGCCGACCACCATTGACTGTCCCGGTTGGCCGAGCAAATATGCGCCATCCTCGTACCAGATCCGCGGCGCCTGATCTTTGAGCTCGTCGGGGAAGCGCTCATAGAAAATGTCGTCGGCGACCGAGATGTGGTTGTCGGCGGAGAAGACCTCGGTGCCGGGCGGCAGACCGGTGTTGAATTCCGCCGCGTGACCCCGGCGGTGCTTGGGAGCGCCGATTACGCCGTCGGGGTACAGGGTGTGGGCTGGCCTGGACATCATCGTCCCTTCGTTGCGATCACCTGCTGAGCACACCGATCCGTTCCAGGTCGGCGAGGTACTTATTGATCAACTGCTGCGAGACGTGGGGGACGGCGCGACCGGAGTGTTCGACCGCGGACCGGAATTGCGCACCGGGTACCGGTGATCCGGGGATAGCGAGCATGGGTTCACGGTAGACGTCCAGCACGGTGAGGACCGATTGGGCGCGCTGCCGTTCCGGCAGGGCGCGCATGGAGGTCTCGAACCTGGCCAGCCAGCTCGGGTAGTCG
>NZ_JBVAXR010000100.1:0-3756 GCF_055419445.1 Mycobacterium sp. IDUB_19
CAGGAGTTCATCACCCAGTTGGGTCGTAACTTCCAGGTGATCTACGAGCAGGCCAACTCCCACGGGCAGAAGGTGCAGTCCGCGGGCAACAACATGGCCAGCACCGACAGCGCCGTCGGGTCCAGCTGGGCCTGACACCCCTCGTTTCTCACCGGGGCCGCACACCGATCGGTGTGCGGCCCCGGTCTTCGTGCGGCACGAGCCATTCGTGATTTGAACCAACGGCCTTGCATTCCGGTGCTTTTCGCGGAATGCCGCGTCTCAAATCCGGCGGATCCGGCGCAGCGAGGCCGGGGTGGCGCGACCTGATCTGCAACGCCCCAACATTTGAGAAGTCTATGAAGTCCGTGACAAGCGGATATGGGCTTTGCGAGAATTCAAGAACATGACCGCCATGTCGGGATACGCGGGAAGCCAGCGCCCGCGCCAAGCCATTCTTGGGCAGCTACCCAGGATCTATCGTGCTGACGGATCACCGATCCGGGTTTTGTTGGTGGACGATGAGCCGGCGCTGACCAACCTGGTCAAGATGGCGCTGCACTACGAGGGCTGGGTGGTGGAGATCGCCCACAACGGCCGCGAAGCGCTGGCCAAATTCGAACGGGCGACCCCCGACGTGCTGGTCCTCGACATCATGCTTCCCGACATGGATGGCCTGCGCATTCTGCAGCGAATCCGCGAATCCGACGTCTACACCCCCACACTGTTCCTGACCGCACGCGATTCGGTCATGGACCGGGTCACGGGTCTCACCGCCGGCGCCGACGACTACATGACCAAGCCGTTCAGCCTCGAAGAATTGGTCGCGCGGCTTCGCGGGTTGCTGCGCCGGTCCAGCCAGCTGTCCCCACCGGCGGCCGAAGCGCTCAAGGTCGGCGATCTTCGGCTCGACACCGCCAGCCGCGAAGTCAGCCGCGACGGCACGGCGATATCGCTGTCGTCGACCGAGTTCGAATTGCTGCGCTTCCTGATGCGCAATCCGCGCCGGGCATTGAGCCGCACGGAGATCCTCGACCGGGTCTGGAACTACGACTTCGCCGGGCGTACCAGCATCGTCGACCTGTACATCTCGTACCTGAGAAAGAAGATCGACTCCGGCCGGGAGCCGATGATCCACACCGTCCGCGGTGTTGGATACATGCTGCGGCAAGCGGAATGACGGGCGAGCGCAACACCCCTTCGTGGTTGCCCCGGTCTCTGCGCCGTCAATTGCTGCTCGGTGTATTGACGGTCGTCACGGTGGTACTGGTGAGCGTCGGCGTGGTCTCGGTACTCAGCCTGCGCGGCTACGTCACCGCGATAGGCGACGCCGATGTCTCTGAATCCCTTGATGCACTGAGCAACTCGTACACCCGATACCAGAACGGAGAGCACACCTCGGCGCACCGCCGCACTCCGCCGATCGCGGAGGCGATGCTGGAGTTCACCGGACAAACGCCGGGCAACCTGATCGCCGTGGTGCACGACGGCGCCGTTGTCGGCTCGGCGGTTTTCTCCGAGGACCAACCAAAACCCGCCCCGCCCGATGTCATCCGCGCGATCGAAGCGCAGTCCTGGGCCGACGCGCCGCCCCGCACCATCCGGCTCGGCAGCCTCGGCGCCTACCGCGTCGACAGCCGCGTCGACGGATCCGACCTGTTGATCGTCGGGATGTCGGTGAAGCTCGCCGACGAGATCATGGCCCGCAAATACATCACCACCAGCCTGCTGATCGCGGCCGCCCTGGTGATCACCGCGGGACTCACCGTATGGGTGGTCGGCTCCACACTTCGCCCGCTGCGCCGCGTCGCCGCGACCGCCGCGGAAGTCGCCGCGATGCCGCTCACCGGCGACGAACACCGGATCAGCGTCCGGGTCCGGCAGGAGGACACCGACCCGAACAACGAAGTCGGGATCGTCGGACACACGCTGAACCGCTTGCTGGACAACGTGGATAGCGCGCTGGCGCATCGCGTCGATTCCGACCTGCGTATGCGCCAATTCCTCACCGACGCCAGCCACGAGCTGAGAACGCCGCTGGCCGCGATTCAGGGCTACGCCGAGCTGACCCGCCAGGATAGTTCGGCGCTGCCGCCGACCACGGAGTACGCACTGGCGCGCATCGAGTCGGAAGCACGCCGGATGGCCTTGCTCGTCGAGGAGTTGCTGCTGCTCTCACGCCTGGGCGAGGGAGAGGACCTGCAACACGAAGACGTCGAACTGGCCGATCTGGTCATCAACGCGGTGAACGACGCCGCGGTCGCGGCGCCGGCACACCATTGGGTCAAAGATCTGCCCGAGGAACCGGTCTGGGTCCGCGGGGACCGTGCCCGGCTGCATCAGCTGGTCAGCAATCTGCTCAGCAATGCCGCCTTGCACACACCGCCCGGCGTCACGGTGACCACCGCAATCACCTGCCAACGCGGCGAACCCGACAGGCCGCATGCCGAACTGACCGTCACCGATGACGGGCCCGGCATCGACGCGGATCTGCTCCCCCGGTTGTTCGAGCGATTCGTCCGCGCGGACACATCGCGGTCCAACGGTTCGGGCATCGGCCTGGGCCTGGCCATCGTCAGTTCGATCGTCAAAGCCCACCACGGCTCGGTCAGCGCCGAATCCACCGACGGCCGAACGGTCTTCCGGGTGCAACTGCCGATCATCGAAAGTCCGGGCATGGGCTAGCGGTTGGCGGGGGCGCATGCGATGCCAAACCGGCACGGGAGCTCAAACGCGAATGTCTCCCTGACCACTTGCGCAAAATCGATCGGTCAGGATGGCGTCTTTCCTCATCGTCGGAGCGACCTTGATCATCGTCGGGCTGGAGTATCTGCCCGCGCTGGCGCTCGGCCCTGCGGCTGACGCGCAGCTGAGACAAGCGCTTCCAAGCAATCCTCGTTGATGAGACGCGGCCCCTTGACAAAGGGCTGTGGTCTCGCCGAGAGTGCGCCAGAAGTGCCGCGAAATTCGCTGTGCCACTTGCGTTTCAACCGGACGCCATGCGATGGGTGTCAACCAAGCCACAATTCGGAGCGGGATTGCCCATGTCTCCGCCCCAGGTAGTAGACGGTCAACAAGACCGACGCCTCGCGCCGACGGCCTCGGAAATCTCCGACACCACATCAGACATGGCTCGCCTCGAGACGCCCATAGGCTTCCCGCCAAATCACCTCATGCTCGCCCGATGAGATCGCACCCGCCTTAAGCAACCGGTCGGCGCGGGTCAGCATGGCAACCAGGGTTAGACCTTCGACGTACCCGCGTAGTTCGCGAGCGTCGGCAGCTTCGGGCATCAGGGCGATCGACACAGACCTGACTTGCATGCGGGTCGGTCCGGCCGCCAGGAAAAGCAGAGCGCCGATGGTTACGTAGCAGGCGACGGCGAACGCCAGGACCGTGTCGGGCGAGGCCGCCACGTCGCCGAGCAGCACCATCGCGACCAACCCGAGCGCAGCGCCACTTATCGGCCATCCCCGCCATAGCTGCGCCAGCTGCCGATCGGCGACGCTGCATCCGGGCGGGTAGATGACCAACCGAAACTGTTGAACCCCGTATCGGCCGACCGTGGCAACAAACGATCCCCACGGGTGGGCGCCGTCGAGCAGCCGCGGCCACCGTCTCGGCGCTGAAAGTTCCGTGTGTGTCGTCGGGACCGTAGCGGGTTGAGCAATTCGGTCGCGCGTGTCGTGCATGAAGCCAGATGTACGCCTTCCGCACGAAGCACGCTTTGATCTACACAGCATCCATACGCGCATTCCGCAGACATTTACGGAACTT
>NZ_JBVAXR010000101.1:0-3504 GCF_055419445.1 Mycobacterium sp. IDUB_19
CATCAGCACTGGGCTCGCGGTGAGGCGATGATGCGCGAGGCATTGGGCCAATTGCGGACCGCGGGCGCGACGGCGCACGACAACTACACCGGCGCCATGTCAACGAATTTGGCGATGTGGTCGTGAGCTGGCCGAAGCGACGTCCAACGTTGGTGGCCAAAGCAATTCGCTTCCCCGCTGCCACATCAATTCAAATCCGCGGCATCAGCACGGCGCGAGGCGTTGTCAGCAGCCAGCGGCGACGGCCCTGTCAATCGCTCTTTGGTACACGGCCCTGGCAGCGACGGTTATCCTGGCACTGTCCCCATACTGCTGTCGATCGAGGAGCCATTCGTCCTGCGCGCCGTTCACAGAATTGTGCAGGAGGACGCAACTCTTAGGTTGCGCGGCCGCGTTGGGCGCGGCAACGAGGCCCACCCCGCCGGCCAGTGCCGCAGCTGCCAGCGCGCCAACGGTGATTCTACGAATATTCATGATGATCTGCTCCAAAGGTCTGTCGAAGGTGCCGATCACCTTCGACAGCGACTCTGCCCAGTTCCGGCGGCCGGGAAATCGGTAGGAGTTCCCTATATTTGGTCCGCGATCACCCCATGTTGGTCAGCGCGGAACGTGCCCAGCTTGCGGCCTGTTGGCGGGTGTCGACGCCGAGCTTGGCCAGGATCGCCGAGACATGGTGGTCGACGGTCTTGGGTGAGATGTGCAGGGCGACAGAGATGTCAGCGTTGCGCAGTCCTTCGGCGAGCAGCGCCAGTACATCGAGTTGTCGTTCGGTGAGCTGTGCAGGGTTGTTGCGGGTCGCCCGTCGAGGGCGCCGGGGCAAGCTGCGAACGCCGTGGCGACGGAGCTGGCGCGCTACCAACTCGGCGGCAGGCCACGCGCCAAGGCGGTGCAGCTCCTGCAGCGCCTCGAGCTGGCAGTCAAGGTCGTCGTCCTGGGCCATGGCCAGTGCCATCTGGTAGGGGCAGCCAAGTTCCCTCCACAGCCGGGCTGCGCCCGCCCAGTCGCCTGCCGCCTGTAGGGCGTAAGGCGCGGCCATCCGCGCGCCCGGATCGGTCGTCGCCCCGGCCACCCCCATCCAGTGGCCTAGCTCACCGGCAGCCCATGGGTGGTCGGTTTGGACGGCGAGCCGGTAGGCCTCGGTGACCGTGGCCGCGATTTGCGCCGTCCTTCCGCCGAGCCACGCATTCTCGGCACGTGCGGCGGCCACGGGCCACAGGCGTCGAAGATCACCGGAGGACTTGATAAGCAACCACGCCTTATCGAGCGGGGGCTGCGCGTCCGGGTCGCCGCGGCGGCTCCGCAGCCTGCCAACGACGGTGAGCGCCAAGATGTGGCCGGGCTCGGATGGGGGATGGGAACCGATCACCGCGGCCGCTGCCGCGCCGGCGTCGTCCCACCGACCCTGCTCGAGGTGGCAATGGGCCTGCCACGACAGCGCCAGGTCGTGCAACGCGTCGAGATCTCTTGCGGCACACCAGGTCACGGCTTCACCCAGCCAGCGGTCGGCCCGCTGGTACCGGCGGGTCTCGGCGGTCCCGGCACCAAGGTTGCACAGCATGGCGGCCACACCCAGGTCGTCCCCGGCGCTGCGGGCGGCTTCCAGGCCGGCGGCCAGCAGCTCGACAGCGCGGTCCGGATCGGTCGTCCAGTGCACATTGCCGACCACGCCGAGCGCCTCGGCGAGGGTGTCCACCTGTTCATACCGCTGCGCATAGTTGACCGCGGTGGTGCCCAGCGATACCGCGGCGGCGTCGTCGCCCGCGAGCATGAACAGGCGGGCCAACGCCGCGTGCGCCCGGGCGGGGGCCGGTCCCGGCGGCAGGGCTTCCAGCAGCGCCACCGCCGCGCGCGCCGTGTCCTGCGCCTCCGCCCTGCGACCCGCGTTCCACAGGATGTGCGACCGGCGCGCCATGACGACGACTTCCCGCTCGCCGTTGCCCACCGCGTGCCACAACTCGACCGCACGTGCGGCGGCCTCCAGCGCTTCCGACAATCCGTCGGACGCCGGTGTGCGCGCCGCCGTCCAGTGACTACGTTCGCACGCCTCGACGCGGCCCTCCCACAGCTCCGCCAGCCGGGTGGCCGGCACACCGGCGGCATGGCGAAGCGCGCGCTCATACTGCTCGGCGGCCTCCCGATAAGCGCCGACCCCGACAGCCAACTGGGCGGCGTGTGGGGCGTACCGCTGCACCGCAGCGCTCACGCCGGCCGCGTCGGCGTGATACGACAACCGGGCCGGATCGGCCCCCGGCAGCGTTGCCAGGAACCCGAGGATGCTGCGGTGCAGCTCCGTTGCGCGGGCGACCGGCACGTCGGACTCGATCGCCCGGCGGGCGAGCTCGTGGCGTATGCGTACGGTGTCCCCGTCGCGTAGGAGCATCCCCGATTGGACGGCCTGGTCCAAGGCAACGTCGGCCGGCGCGTCGATCCCGGCGGCGAAAACCGTTGCAACCATGGCGACCTCGGCACCGTCGGGCACCACAGAGACAAGGTCAAGGACAGCACGTGCGCCGTCACTCAGGCGAGCGGCGCGGGCCAGAACGGCGTCGCGCACGGTGGCCGGCACGTGCTCGCTAGGCGCGCCAAGCGTCTCGGTGACGAAGAAGGGATTCCCGCCGGTCACCGCGTACAGCCATGTCGCGTCAGGGCCCGCGGGCCCGGCGAGCTCGGCGACCGCTGCCTGCGAGAGCGACGGCACCGACAGCCGGCGCACCGAACGAACCGTCGCGAGATCTCCGAGCACCCGCCTTATCAGGTGACGGCCGCCCACCTCATCGTTGCGGAGGGTCACCACCACCATGGATGGCAGGTCAGCGACCCGACGCCCCAGGAACACCAAAAGATCCAGGGTGGCCTCGTCGGCCCAGTGGATGTCCTCGATCACCGTCACCGATGGCCTCGCACCGAGTAGATCGAGAAACTCGTTGAACACGATGTGCCGGTCCTGGCTTGCCGCAAGCAGATTGCTCAGCCCGCCCAGGCCCGAGCGTGCAATATCGTGCAATGGGCCCAGCGCCCGCGGGGTGCGGTAGGCGTCGCAAAAGCCGTAGTACACGGCCGCATCGACCGGCAAGTCGTCGCAGAATCGACGCACCAGCGCCGACTTGCCGGCACCGGCCTCCCCGGACACGAACACGATGCACCCCGCGCCGCCGATCGCGCCGACGTGAAATTCCCGCAAGGACTCTAGAAGCGGCTCGCGCTCCAGGAGCTTCACCCACCCAGACTAAGTCGGAGACATGGTCCCATTCGGCCGACTAGCCAAGTGAGCCAACCTTCGAGGGTGCCGCGGTCGAGGCGTAAACCTGCCCACCGCATATGCCGGATAGGGTTGATAGCGGCCGCAGCGCCGGCCACCAGGCGGCGGCACGGCGATCTAGGAGGTGTGGCGATGACTTCCTCTGAGTCGGATGAGTCGATCAGCGCAGACCCCGCCGTTCGCGTTGACCTGGAATCCGTGGCCGCCAACGCCAGCGCGGCCCGTGCGCTGGAGGGCTTGCAGGA
>NZ_JBVAXR010000102.1:0-3502 GCF_055419445.1 Mycobacterium sp. IDUB_19
GACGAGTCGCGGCCATGGTGTTCCCAGGCGGCGGCATTGCGTTCGATGTCGTCGGCGATCTTGAGGTTCAGACGTTCGTCGGCTAACCAGCCGACGAGGGCATCCCATTGGCGCAGCAGGCTTTCCAGGGCGACTTCGACAACGACCTGGCCGTCGCGCTCGTCGCGCACCAGTAATCGCTTTGTCACGAAGGCGTCGATCAGGGGCCGACTGTCCTTGGGCAGGTCGGATTCGAGGGCCACCCGTCGCAATGCCTGATCGTTGAGCGAGTTGATGGTGGCCAGCCATGGGATAAACGCCGAACGTAGGAGTTCCAGCGCGTTTTCGCGTCCACCCGGGTATTGGTTGACGAGCTCGTCGATGGCGTTGTTGACGACGTCGGCCATGCCGCCCATGGCCTCATAATCGGATGCGCTGATCTCGCCGGTACCGCCGTAGTCGGCGTACAGCCGGGACAGGGTCAGGGCCAGCAGGGGCAGGGTGTCGGCACCCTCGCCCACGTCTTCGAGCAGTCTGGCCACCAGGTTGTCCTTGATCACCAGGCGCGTACCCGCCTCGGTGGCGCGTGCCGCCGGCCCGACGATGACCTCTTTGAATTCCTCGCGCGGCATGGGTTTGAGATCGTCGAAGATGGCCGTGCCGATGCCGTCGAGAGCGGGATGACGTTGCATCGCCTCGTAGCGGTCGGTGCGGATGGTCACCGCCACAACCAATCCCACCTCGTCGGCGTTGATTCGGTGGATCAGCTCGGCCAACATGGTGAGGAATTCTTCGGTCTGCGGGCCCGCCTCGGCGGAGAACAATTCCTCGGCCTGGTCGATCGGCAGAATCAGTGTCGGCGCGGCGGTCGGCGCAGTAGGACGAGCTAGGGCGAGCTGCGCGGCGGCCGCGAAGCGGATTTCGCGCAACAGTTGGAAGATCTGATCGACATCTCGCTGTCCGCAGGCCTTCTTGATGTTTCCCAGTGAGGGGCTGGGCAGGTCGAGAGATTCGCGGCCGGCGTGAATCGCCGCGGCCAAGCCCGTATCGCCGGTGAGCGGGTTGCCTTGTGGCCGCATGATTCCCAGCACCATGAACTCGCGGTCCTTGCGCCGCAGCCGCGGGATCAGCCCGGCGCGCAAGAACGACGATTTCCCACTACCCGAAGGGCCCAGAACCACAAACAACGACTTGAGTCCAGACATGGTGGCCAGCAGCCGAAATCGCATGCTCAGCAACGCATCTACGCCTCGCGCGATCACGGCGTCGCGGCCGAAGAACACCCCCGCATCGATTTCCTCAAACGGCTCCCACCCGCGATACGGCGCCCGTTGCGGACCCGTCCCTGGCGGCCAAACAAATTGGCGCGGGCCCGCCCCACTGCCGTCGACGGCCTCCATGATCCGGGTGAGTGCTGCGGTGTTGAAGCGTACAGGTGGACCGTCGGTCACCTCGATGTCGCTGCACTCACCGTCGGCGAACAAATCGCAGCGCTGCCAGGCCGAGGTGATGTCGTTGTTGCCCAGATCCTCTAACCGCGCGACCAGAATCCGTTTACCCAAACCCTCGGCCGTGCGGTATTCGACGTTGCACTCGGTGGAATTCGCCCAATTCTGTGACAGCAAACAGATGAAATGCTCGCAGCGCGACTTGCCGGTGAACAGCTGGGTCTTCCACTGCTCCCCCAGCTTCAGGCCGGTCTGGCTGTCGACGTCGATGAAGATCTCGTCGCCGAGCTCCGGCCGCCGCTCGGTCAGCCAGGTCTTGAGCGCGATCGCCTCGCGAGTGTCCTTGCTGGAGTGGCTCAAGAAAATCCGCGACACCTACGTGCACGCCCCTTTCTTGGAGGCCCCCGAATCGCCGCGCACGGCACTGCCGCTCCCGCAGTGCCGCGAACGAAAGAATAATCCTGTCAGGCGGGTTGGGGGTAGCGAATGCCCTTAAAGGGACCGAGTGATTTGGTCAGATTTCGTGAGGTGCACGAGTATTCAAAAGGCAGCTGGCGGCTGCGGTCAGGCTTTTGGGCTCGATGCAAGATCCGTCGTGAATCAACTTTGCCTACGCCTACAAATACTGTTGCACGCCTCCATGTCCGTGGCATGTCCCACTGGCATGCGGGTGTTCACTGAACGACCAACTTCCATCCGCGCATTGGGCAGTTGCGCCCTGTGGCTGTGAGCCACCCTTTTGCGGATATGGCACACAGTCACCCGATGCAGCGGTGTAGCAGCCGCCGCCGGGCGACGAATATGCCGGTGATGCCAAACCGCAACTGGCCGTAGCGATTGATACAGCGATCAGAGTCGCGCGGAATAACACGTTGCAAAGCTCCTTGCTCGCACATGAAAATTTGGTGACCTCGCCCGAATCGTCCCAGGGAGCCTATGCCGCTGACCGATCGGTAACAGTCGAATCGTCAATACTCCCGTGCCGGGTTGCTCAAACGCAAGACCCGCCGCTGATCGGCATGTCAAGCTTCAAGCATGGAAAGTGCAGTCGAACTGCATCTCCGCGAGCTCATATTCGAACAGCTCACAGAGCTCGTTTCCGAATACGGTGCGGTCACTCGCAAGCAATTGGAATCCTTAAGGATAGGTGATCAAACCCGCCGCATCATCGATCGCAATAAGGGAATCTGGAATCCCAGGGACCTACTCGGCACCCTGTCGATTGTTTCCAGTCCTGATGGCGGATACGCCGACACCCATGTGGGCGGATCGTTGTTCGCATATGACTACCAACGGGATAGCACAGCGGGCGACAACAGCAAGATGCGCCGAGCTCTTGATCTCGCGCTACCTATCATCCTGCTTCGCAAGATCAAAGATGGTGTATACGTCCCAATCTTTCCTGCGTATGTCATCGCGGACGACGCCATAAATCGTCGGTTCATGATCGCACTGGATGAGAGCCTCAGAATCGTGTCGGACCCGCTCCACCTCAAACCGATCGAGCGCGCATACGCAGAACGGGCAATGAGGCAACGCTTGCACCAACCAGAGTTCCGCAGATGCATCATGCATGCCTACGAGCAGCGATGTGCTGTGTGCACCCTAAAGCACGGCAAGCTTCTCGATGCCGCCCATATCATCGGAGATGACAAATTTCATGGCGTGCCGTCGGTCGACAACGGCCTCAGCCTTTGCAAGATCCATCACGCAGCATACGACGCGAATCTACTTGGTATCTCGCCTGATTATGTGGTGTGCATCAAGGGGGAGCTTATGGAAGAAACGGATGGCCCGATGCTTCTGCACGGCCTCCAGGAAATGGATGGTCGTGGGTTGACTCTTCCCAAGCGACGAGCTGACCAACCATCCAGGGACCGGCTTGCCGAGCGCTTCGAAGAATTCAAGACCGCGAGCTAGGTGACCAAACCCTGCGCAATGGTGCGGCTCTACGGCCGCGGCGGCAGCGCCGCCAGCCATCCATCCGTGACCAGCTCAATGAGTTGCCCGTCCGGGTCCCGGATCATCGCCATCGCTTCCGATACCGCCGCATCGATGATCGTTCCCCCGAACTT
>NZ_JBVAXR010000103.1:0-3414 GCF_055419445.1 Mycobacterium sp. IDUB_19
GGCCGGGATCAGGTCGACAGCGCTAAGCCGGTGTGAGGGTGCCAAGTCGATCCTTCAACGATGCCAACGCATTCCATCGGGCGATGCGCACCTTCGCTGCCACCACGCTCGGGTCCGCGGTCTTTCGCCCGACCGCGCACCACCTGGACCGGTTCGCCAGCAAGCTCACCGGCGGTAAGCGCAGCTTCGCCGGGCTGGTAACCGGCGTTCCTGCCGTCACTCTCACCACGATTGGCGCAAAGTCGGGCGAGCGCCGAACTGTCGCAGTGTACGGAATCCCGCATCGCGAGGGCCTGGCCGTCATCGCGTCGAACTGGGGTGGTGCCAAGCACCCGGCCTGGTACCACAACCTCAAGGCCAACCCACAAGGCACGGTGTCGATCGAGGGCGATACCTGGGATGCGGTGGCGCGGACCGCCACACCTCGCGAGCGTGACGAGATCTGGGCAAAAGGACTCGAGCTGTATCCGGGCTGGCGGAAGTACGAAGCGCGGGCTGGCGAACGCCACATCGAGGCATTCGTCCTCGTCCGGAGTTGAGGCTGGCTCGAATCTCGCTAGACCGATGCTGTCGCAGGGTCGGCGCTTACCTTGTCGCGTTGATACCGCGGGGCTTTCGACAAAAGGAACACATAGAGCGCATCGAGAACCAGAATCTCGACGTAGATCACCAGCCAGACGACGTTTCCCGGGGCGTAGAGGTACTGGGAGATGGAAGCGGTCACAGTGCCCAGCAGCTTGCCCCAGGCTATCCACATGCTCTGGCCGCGCCGGTCACCGCGACGCATGAGCATGCTCAGGAACAGTGCAGACATGATCAGGTTGTCGACGTAAGCCGTGTAGACCGAACCGTTTTCGCGCCCGAACACCGACACCGTGGCGACCATCATCGGGGTCACCATCACAAAAGTGAAGACGACCTTGGGCCAAAAGTAAGACTGGGGAAGGCTTTTCGGGTAGTCGGAGCGCCAGTACTTCACGAAGACCGCGAGGATGGCGATATCGGCGGCGAACCAGATCGCGTTGATTACCTCCTGCATCATCCCGCCGACCGACGGGTAGACGAACGTGAACAGGAACTCCCAGGTGATGTTCATTGCTAACGCGAGAAAGGGCATCGCGTAGCTGCGGTCGAGCAGGCCCTGCCGTATCACGCACGCGTAGGTGATGATCCAGAAGATCCCGCTGGCAAGCCCGAACATGTCGATCAGGGACACAGGAGACCTCATTCCGCGGTAGTCAGATACAGACTAGTAGTCTGTATCTTGTGGCGTGGCCGAATGAACGACACAGTGCCGGACACCGGAACGTCGGCCGATGACGAGACGAACTCAGGCGGATCGTCGTGCCGCAACCCGCGCGGCCATCCTCGCGGCCGCCCGCGAGTTGTTCACCGAGCACGGCTATCACGGGTGCAGCATCGACGCGATCCTGAATCGCGCCGGATCCAGCAAAGGGGCCTTCTATCACCACTTTTCGGACAAAGCTGCGGTGCTCGAGGCGCTGCTCACCGACTTCGAGGAGGAGGGCGTCCGCAGGGCCAGGGAGTGGAGTGCCGGGATAACGTCGCCGCTGGAGATCATGCGGCTGTCGATACGCAGCCTGTTGAATTGGTGCACGGATCCGTACATCCGGCAGGTCGTGCTGACCGACGCGCTATCTGTGCTGGGCTTCGCCCGGTGGCATCAGATTGACGACCGCTACACGCTCGACGTTCTGGATCAACTGCTTCAACGGGGCATCGCCGCAAAAGAGGTGCGCCCGCTGCCCTCGGCCCGGATGACCGCCCGGCTGATCATCGCCGCAACAAACGAGGCGGCACTGTTCGTCGCAAACGCGGTCGATGTCGGGGCCGCCCGCGCAGAGGCGCTTGCCGCCATCGACTTGATGATCACGTCGATCGCGGCCCCGGGCGCAGCCGGTCGGCGCGGCGACGGAAGCAGCGGCCACCAATAATTTTGTGGCACAGCCGATTACACCTTTCGGTATTCCGTTAGCGACCATGGGCGGCAGGATTCTTTGCACGAACGCGGAAATTGAGAGGGCATGGACTGGAAATGGGGTCGTCACCGATGATGAGGTCTCGTTCAATCGCACCGCTCGTTTCAATCGTCGTGCTGATCGCAAGCATCGCCGTCGCAGCGTGCAGTCCAGGCCAACGCGCGCCCGCGGCCGATTACGCCGTCTACGCCGAATACTCACTGTCGAACAAGCCGATGGTCGCCGGCTGGAACGCGCGGGTCTTCAATAAGAAGGAAGTTCAGGAAGGCGGGAACATCAGCCTCGACGAGCGAACCGGCGTTGTGACGCTGCGTACTGGTCTGTATCACGTGACGGCTATGTCGTTGATCGACTACTACGACGAGGCGAACCCGACCATCATCCCGACGTCAGTGACGCCGCCGGCCGGTTACGCGCGCCTGCGATATCTCGAGGATGCCCTGAGCCCAGACGTCGTCCCCACGATCGACGTGATCAACGCCAGCAACGCCAAGGCGCTCTCCGTCGGCACGGGAAGTGACGCCAACGCGCTGCCGAGCTTCATGGACACGTTCGTGAGAGTGAAGGACAAGGCCAATCTCGTTGTCGAGCACCAGGTTGGCAATGAGGTGAAGGGTCTCTATTTGCAGGTCAATGCGAATGGCTCGGTCTGGCACGTCAACGCACGAATCTCGATCCAACTTATAGATGGCGGCTAGGGTTCTCGCAGCGGCCTTGGGATACGAAGGTGGGGAAGGCGAACCCGATGAGACTCTCAACATGCGCGACCGCCATGACCATTGCAGCGGTACTCGCTCTGCCGGCAGCGACGAATACGACAGCGGCAGCCGTGCCATGGTGCGGGGCCGATTCGCTGAATCTCGGTACCAGTCCGCCCATTTCGCCCGGTCAACAGGTCTATCTGCACTTTTACCTGATTTTGACGAATGTGTCCCAGCAGACCTGCAGCCTGCGGGGCTATCCCGGTGTGGACCTCGTGGGTCCCGACGATCCGACGCTAGGCCCGACCTACAGCCTGCCCAGGGAGGGCGGCGATGTGCAGCCCGTCGTACTCGCGCCAGGAGCATCGGCCGCCAGCCTTCTGGCCTTCCTGCCGAAGATAGGCCCCAACGGCTCGGAACCGGCCTGGCCGCCGACCACGATCCTGGTGACTCCGCCGGACTCCACGACACAGCTACAGACCCCATGGATTCCCGGCGGGTTCACCGTGCTGCGCCAGGGCGACGGGACACACCCGGGCGGCCACATCGGGCCACTGCAGTCGTACGCGTGAATCCCGCAGCGCGGATTTAGGTTACGGGCCGCGCGGGTTTTAGGGCTTTGACCTGTGACAACCCTGGTGCCCCCGGCAGGATTCGAACCTGCGGCCTTCTGCTCCGGAGGCAGACGCTCTATCCCCTGAGCTACGGGGGCG
>NZ_JBVAXR010000104.1:0-3369 GCF_055419445.1 Mycobacterium sp. IDUB_19
ATAACCGGTGTCCACGCGAACTCTGGCGCGGATCGCTGGACGACTCTAGCGTACCGGCACACCCACGCCCAAGTTCTCCGGCCAGCCGGTTGTGGGTCAGTTTGAATGAAACTGGCTCAGCGGGATTTTGGGTCTGCGTGGGATGATGGTGTGATGCCTGACCGCTCACGCAATAGACCACGAGACTTGAACGCGATGGCAGCATCCATCGTTGACGAGGCCACCGGCGAGACCGAACCCGAACCACCACCTACCAACGGTAAAGATCCGGCTGCCGTCGCGCTAGGCCGCAAAGGTGGCTTGAAGGGCGGTAAAGCGCGGGCCGCGAAACTCACACCAGAGCAGCGGTCAGAGATCGCCAAGAAGGCCGCACTGAGCCGCTGGCAGCGACCTGACAACGCAGCGAACGGATAAAGGCTGCAGTACATGGGTGTGTCGTATACTTGTGACGTTGTATTACAACTAAATGGTGGACGGTAGGGGATTCGAACCCCTCGGGTGTTGGTTTCCAGAGTCCAGCCCGGCACCGTGCACCGCCCGTTGAGAGGCCCGTGAACCTCGCCGTTAGACGAGGCCACGGGCGGTGATCAGGCCCTTCTATGGGGGCTCGATCACCAGCACGATCAAGTGGGTGCGGCTAATACGCACCGTGATCTTGATCGTGAGGCGGGGTCGAGGTGTCATCTCGACCTTCTCCTCTCTCTACTGAGGAGCCCTCCACATTCGGCTCCTCTCCTACATCAGCCCCGGTTGCAGCCGGGGCTGATGTGTCTCTAAGGGTGTAGGTGCCTCGGATCGGCCCTTTATGAACCCTCTTCATCCTTACGACGTAGTTGATGGCGTTCCGTATCTGTATCGGGCTTGATTCGGAGCCTTTGCTACGCAGAACATTCACGACATCATCTAAGTCGAGAATCTCATTGGGATATTCATGGAATACCCTGGTCACCTCGTCTGTGATAGATGCCGAACCCTGGGCGTCTGCTGGGCCACCCCTGGCCCCGGCTGGTTCGCTGGACGCTGCTGAGGTGCGCATGTATTGCTCGATGAACGGCTGAATGCCCTCCCGCATCGCCTGCAAATCGGCCAGATGCTGTTTCGCCTCGGCAATGTCCCTGTCGAGGCGAGCCACCGCGTCCAGCACGCCCTCGCTCGTATCATTGATCACAGGGACACACTACCAGTTCCCTGCAATCTGGTGTTGATAACACCGGTGGGATTCAACTTTCCGGGCCGGGCCTCTTGTTTATGCATGACCGCTCAAGCATAATAGGTCAGTATGGTTAACCGGCTCTCCACCGATCAGCGGGCGCAGATCGTGTCCTGCTTGTGCGAAGGGATGAGCATCCGCGCGACGGTGCGCGTGACCGGGGCCGCGAAAAACACCGTCACCAAGCTGCTGGTTGACCTTGGCCGCGCGTGCGCTGAATACCAGGACGCCTGGTTACGGGATCTGCCCTGCACTCGGATCGAGTGCGACGAAATCTGGGCGTTCTGCTACAGCAAGCAGAGGAACGTCCCCGATGAGCACCGTGGCGAGTTCGGCTATGGCGACGTGTGGACCTGGACGGCGATCTGCGCGGACACGAAGTTGGTGCCCAGCTGGTTGGTGGGTGAGCGCACCGCGTTCGATGCGGAAGTGTTCATGCGGGACTTGGCTTCTCGGCTACGCCATCGTGTGCAGCTCACCACCGACGGGCACCGCGCCTACATCGAGGCTGTTGACACGGCGTTTGGGAAAGACATCGACTACGCGATGCTGCACAAGATTTACGCATCCCCCGATGCTGTGGACGATGAGCGGCGCTACAGCCCCGCTGTGTGCACCGGCATCGATGTACGGGTGGTGCAGGGCAAGCCCAACCTACACAAGGCCAGCACGTCCTACGTGGAGCGCCAGAACCTGTCTATGCGGATGGGTATGCGCCGGTTCACCCGGCTCACCAACGGTTTCAGCAAGAAAGTGGAGAACTTGGCGCACGCGGTGTCGCTGCACTACATGTACTACAACTTCGCGCGTCCCCACCAAACGCTCACGAAAGATGCTGGCGGGCACAAGACGACGCCCGCGATGGCCGCTGGCGTCACGGACCGCGTTTGGACCTACCGCGACATCGCCGCGCTACTCGACTAATGATCGCCAGCTGCTAGGCCGGGACGGCTGACTCCATCGGGGTGGCCTGCACATTGCCGATCCGAACCGGCTCTGGCCATCCCAGGGTCGAAAACCCGAGCTCGTGCGCGGTCGCACGCACCAGCCCGATCACACGAGAAATGACCTGCTCGATCTGCTCAGACGAATCGTCAACCAGGGCGAGCGTCAGGTTCGGCCCGGCGGCGGTGAAAGTTGTCTGGCCATCATGCCGTTCATCGATGGTGGCGACCAACTTATCTATCGCACCCTCATCGCCAGAGTGCAGCAGTGACATCTCTACCCAGTATCGGTTCATGTCACCCCTCCCAGCATGTTGTGCGTTTCATCATGTCAATCGTCAATTCAAGCGCCCCAGGTATCGGCCAGAGTATAACGCTGGTCCGATGCCTGCTCGGGCAACCGCAGATCACGATTACGTTCTCTCCTCGTCGATCTACGTAGGACCACCCCGCCTCCTCAAGTCTACGTAGGAACGCGCCCGCAGCCGCTGAGCAATCAGGCCAGGACATCTGGAACAACCTACATAGGGAACTATCCACAGCGGAGCGGTTTAACACCTCGCGGTTCATTGGATTTCGCCCAGAGCGAAGTGACCAGGATCTCACTGGTCGCGGCTGTACGTTAGTCGGCAACCGGAAGGTCACGGGTTCGATCCCCGTCAGCTCCACGCATGGGGCTGTAGTTCAGTTGGCAGAACATCCGGCAGTCCGTCGAAAAGGGGCGCCCGTGGGCGCCCCTTTTCCAATGCCATAACCGCTCAATCACAGGTCGACTGAGGAATACACTTCCCGTTATGAGCGAACGTCCCGACGACGATCCTCAGCCCAGCGTTCCTTCGCAGAGGGAGCCAGAAATCGTGCCGCCGGTTACGATTCGGCATCATCCAACAGATCCCGAATTGGACATAATAACTGTCTCTCTCAGGGACGGCGGCCTGAAATTTGACGGGTGGGACGCATTTGCCGGAGGAGCCATCGCTAGCGTGATCGCAGGGGTACTCATCCACGACACGCACGTGAGCGTCGTCCTATATTGGGTTGCCGGTGCCCTGGGGATCCTCTGGATCATCACAACGATCTTGGCGAACCTTGGGTGGCTCCCCTCAAGGCGCGGACCCGATTCAAACTGACCCACTACCGGCCAGCCTTGGTGCCCAGCTAGACCGGTCGGGGGCGCGCGCACCCAGCCGAGTGAGGCAGGATGGACCCATCCGC
>NZ_JBVAXR010000105.1:0-3358 GCF_055419445.1 Mycobacterium sp. IDUB_19
ATCCGGACTGACAGGCGGATTACAGGGAAGTGGTGAGACATGGCGTTCGTCGGCCGCAGTGACGTAAAGGATCCCGGCGCGCAGCAGGACCAGTGGGAACGGCTGGCACGCCGGCGCGAGCGACTCTACGCCGACGATGTGCAATTCAGCGCGACCCGTCCCGACGAGCAAATCGCCGCCGCGGCGCGCGCACCCGGGCTGCGGATCGGCGAGGTCATGGCGACGGTGTTGCAAGGTTACGCCGACCGGCCGGCGCTGGGACAGCGTGTGCGGGAAGTGGTTACGGACCCCTCGACGGGCCGGTCGACGCTGAACTACCTGCCGCGCTTTGAGACCGTCAGCTACGCGGATCTGTGGGCGCGTGTCCAAGCGGTGGCCGGTGATTGGCACCATCACGAGCAGCACCCGGTGCGGACCGGGGATTTCGTGTGCGTGTTGGGGTTCGCCAGCATCGACTACACGGCGATCGAGTGCGCCTGCATTCACCTCGGAGCGGTGGTGGTGCCCTTACAGACCAGCGCACCGGCCAGTCAGCACGCGCCGATCCTCACCGAGACCCAACCCCGAATCTTCGCGGTGGGAATCGACAACCTCGAAATCGCCGTCGAGGCGGCCTTGACCGGCACGGCGCCCCAGCGTCTCATCGTCTTCGACTACGAGTCCCGCGACGACGACCAACGGGCCGGTTACCAGGCAGCGTGCGCCCGGCTGGAGGCCGCGGGCAGCGCCTTGGTCATCGAGTCACTCGACGACGTTGTCGCGCAAGGAATGTCACTGCCAGACCCTCCGCTGCATGTCGCGGCGGGCGACGACGATCCACTCGCGTGGGTGTTTTACACCTCCGGCAGCACCGGCACCCCCAAGGGCGCGATGTTCACCGAGAGTCTGTGTATCGGCACCTGGCTCGCGCAGTCCGATCAGCCGGTCATCACGTTGAGCTACATGCCGATGAGTCACCTGATCGGCTACGGCTACGTGATCTTGACCTTGGCCAACGGCGGCACCAGCTATTTCGCCGCCAAGAGCGACCTGTCGACGCTGTTGGACGATTTGGCGCTGGTGCGACCGACATCGCTGAGCCTGGTGCCGCGGGTCTGCGAGATGTTCTACCACCACTATCAGCGTGAGTTGGACCGGCGCTCCCTGACCGGTGGCGGGTCCGACGACGCGGCCGAGGACCTGACCACCGCCATCCGCGAGCAGATTCTCGGCGGTCGCGTGCTGGCCGTGGGTTGCGGGTCGGCGGCGCTGTCCCCGGAAATCAAGGACTTCATGGAAACGGTGCTCGACCAGCATCTGCTGATCGGCTATTCGTCCACCGAAATCGCCGGCGGGATGATCGTGGCCGACGAGCATGTGCTGCGGCCGCCGGTGATCGACTACAAGCTGCTCGACGTTCCTGAACTCGGCTACTTCAACACCGACAAGCCTTATCCCCGGGGAGAATTGGCGGTCAAGTCGGCCCGCTTCATGGCTGGCTACTACAACCGTCCCGATCTGACCGCCACAATGTTCGATGCGGACGGCTACTACAAGACCGGCGACATCATGGCCGAGGTCGGGACGGACCGATTGCGCTACGTCGACCGCCGCAACAACGTCATCAAGCTCGCGCAGGGCGAGTTCGTCGCTGTCTCACGGCTGGAGGCTTTGTACTCGACCAGCGCGTTGATTCACCAGATCTATATCTATGGCAACAGCGAACGATCCTTCCTGCTCGCCGTGATCGTGCCCGCCGAAGCCGGTGTGGGCACCTCCATGCTCGCCGACTCGCTACGGCACATCGCACGCGACAACGCGCTCAACGGTTATGAAATCCCCCGCGATTTCCTGATCGACACCGAGCCGTTCAGCCTGGCCAACGGGCTGTTGTCCGGCGTCGGGAAATTCCTGCGGCCCAAGCTCAAAGCCCGCTACGGCGAACGCCTGGAGCAGCTCTACGCGGCCATGGCCGACGACCAGCTCCAGCAGCTGCGCGCATTGCGCACCGGCGGCGCCGACCAGCCGGTGCTGGCCACCGTCAGCAAGGCCGTGCAGGCCACCCTGGGCATTCCGGCGGACGTCTCCCCGGAAGCCAGGTTCATCGATCTCGGCGGCGATTCGCTGTCCGCGCTGACCTTTTCGACGCTGCTGGCCGACATCTACGGCGTCGACGTTCCCGTGGGCGTGGTGATCGATCCGACCGGAGATCTGCTGCGCATCGCCGATCACATTGAGCGCCATCATGATTCGGACAAACCCAGCTGCGCATCCGTGCACGACACCGCCAGCCATGAGGTGTTGGCCGGGGATCTGCGCCTGGACAAGTTCATCGATGACGACATCCTCAAGACCGCCATGTTGTTGCCCGCCCCGACCAGCGAGATCCGCACCGTCCTGCTCACCGGCTCGACCGGCTTCCTGGGGCGGTTCCTCGGCCTGGAATGGCTGCAACTACTGGCGGATTCGGGCGGCACCCTGGTGTGCCTGACCCGCGGCGCCGACGCCGCGCACGCTCGCCAACGCATCGAGGCCGCTTTGGATTCCGACCCCGAGCTGCTCGACCGCTTCCGGACCCTGGCCGAAGGCCATCTCGAGGTCGTGGCCGGTGACATCGGCGAGCCGAATTTCGGGCTCGAGGACACCACCTGGCAGCGTCTGGCCGAGACGGTCGACCTCATCGTGCACCCGGCGGCCCACGTCAACCACGTGCTGCCCTACCAACACCTGTTCGGCCCCAACGTCGTGGGTACCGCCGAAGTAATCCGGCTGGCGATCACCGCCAAACTCAAACCGATCCACTACATCTCCACGATGGGCGTCACTGCCGTGGCCCATCAGCTCGTGGATGAAGACACCGACATCCGCCGCTCCGTTCCCGCCTGTGTCGTCGGCGACAGCTACGCCAACGGCTATGGGATCAGCAAGTGGGCCGGCGAGGTGTTGATGCGCGAGGCACACGATCTGTGTGGCCTGCCCGTGGCGGTGTTCCGCCCGGGCATGATCCTCGCCGACAGCCGCTACGCGGGACAGCTCAACGCGCCGGACATCTTCACGCGCCTGCTGTTCAGTCTGGTGGCCACCGGCGTCGCTCCCCGATCCTTCTATCACGCCGCTGACGCCAGGCCGCACTACGAGGGCCTGCCGGTCGACTTCCTTGCCGAAGCGATCGCCGCGATCGGCCCGCGGCACGGCAACAGCTTCGACACGTACAACACCACCAACCCGCATGACGACGGCATCTCCATGGACACCTTCGTTGATTGGATCATCGCCGCGGGTTACCCGATCGAGAAGATCGACGACTACCCGAGCTGGCTGGCCAGGTTCGAGACCTCCATGCGCGCCCTGCCGGAACGGCAGCGCGCCCAATCGGTCC
>NZ_JBVAXR010000106.1:0-3099 GCF_055419445.1 Mycobacterium sp. IDUB_19
ACCGGCACCACGACTGGAAAACACGGCAAGCCGGGCCAACGCGCGCTGCCTTGCGAGCGTCACCGCGCGCGACTGGGACACGATGGCTTCGATTCTGGCCGACGACTTTTGCAGCAACGATCGGCGGCGGGTAACCGGCGCCGGAACCCGCCGCGGTCGGGATGCCGAGATCGAGAACATGCGGGTGGTTGCAGATCTCGGGGCGAAGTTCACAGTCGAGGTCATCGCGACTCGCGGCGACCGCCTCGTTCTCACTCGTACCCGCATCTCCTTTGACCAGCAGCAAGGGTTCCTCGCTGACTTACTCGGCCTCGTCGAGACCGACCTAGATGGCCACCTCGCGGCGGTCATCTTGCTCGACCTCGAGGACTTCGACGCCGCCCTTGCGGAACTCGATGCCCGATACCTCGCCGGCGAAGGGGCTGTCCACGCGCATATGTGGTCTGCGATCGTAGGGGCGTATGGCGCGATAAACCGGCGCGAACTTCCCGCCACAACACCGGATTTCGAGGATGAAGACCATCGACGGGGAGCAGCTTTTGCGACTGGTGATATGATCGAATACCTCCGTGCCGGGTGGGATCTCGACCAAGACATCTCTTTCTACATCGAAGCTGTGCATCGACTGAGTGATCTCGGAGCAGTTGTCACTCACAAGGGGTGTGGGACCTCACGCGAGGGCTTCGATGCCGAGTGGCGAGAGGTCATGCTGTTTACGGCTGATGGTGAATCGTTCAGCCGCTGCGAGGTATTCGATGAGGCAGACATCGACGCCGCGCTCGCGCGATTCGATCAGCTCAGCCGACCGACGCTGCGGCTGGAGAACACCGCAACGCGTGTATTCGAGCGCCTTTACTCGCACGTCGCTGCCGGCGAGTGGCACGCCGTGACTCAAATAACGGCCGAGGACGTCTCTGTCGACGATCGCCGGCGGGTAGTGAATGCCGGGATCCTGCATGGTCGAGATGCCAACATCAAAGATGCTCAGGCAACCGTTGGCGTCGGCTTCACGATGACGATGTTGGGCGTCCTGGCAACCCGCGGCGAGCGCCTCGCCCTTACAGGAATTCGCGTGTCGGGCCGTGACCCCGAGGCGATTCAAAACGATGCCCTCCAAATCTTGGAGGTCGACGCCGAGGAGCGAATCGCGGGTGTTGTGATTTTCGATCTTGATGACTTCGACGCCGCCATCGCCGAGCTCGACGCCCGCTACCTCACCGGCGACGCGGCAGCCCATTCAGGGGCTTGGTCTGCGATTGCCGAGGTATACGCCGCGCTCAATCGCGGTGAGATGCCCGCGACCGCACCAGACTTGGTAGATATCGACCATCGTTCATTGGCAGCGATCGGGTCGGGTGACCTGATGGCATACCTCCAGGCAGCGTCGGAAGATGCACCACGGAGCGCCATTTATATTGAGACCGTTCATCGGTTGACCGACCTCGGCGCGGTCACCACCCATGTGGCGAAGTCGACGTCACGAGAAGGGTTCGACGCCGAATGGCGTATCACTAGCTTCTTCAAAGTCAGCGGCGATCTAGTCAACCGCTACGAGATTTTCGACGAGGACGATCTCGAGCCCGCGCTCACCCGCTTCGACGAACTAGACCGGCAGCCGTCACGCCTCGAAAACGCTGCGGCCCAGTCGTATGAGCGCATCCAGGCGCACTTCGCGGCACGCGACTGGAACGCCATGGCTGAAACACTGGCTGACGACGTTTTCCGCGACGACCGCCGTCGGCTGGTGGGCGCGGAACTCCGAAAGGGCAGCGACTCCCTGGTCGCCGAATTCTCGGCACTCGCTGAGATCGGCGTCAAGCGCATTACTTTCGATACCGTTGCGATCCGGGGCAGCCGCCTCGTCCTCAGTCGTGCGCGCGCCTCGGGCCGCGACCCGCGAGCCGATGCGTTCCGCACCGATGTCCTCAGTCTCGCCGAGCTCGATGCCCACGAGCGGATCGCGGCGATCATCACCTTCGACCCCGACGACTTCGACGCCGCCATCGCCGAGCTTGACGCACGCTACCTCGCCGGCGAAGCAGCACCGTACTCAGCTGTGTGGTCAGTCGTCATGGAAGGTTACGCCGCACTCAACCGGAACGAGCTACCCCTCATCACGCCAGATGCGGTTAGTGTCGACCACCGGCGAGGGCGAGGGTTCGCGCCTGGCGATCTGCCCGCATACCTTGAAGCCTCTTGGAAGCTCATGCCAGAGAATTCGCTCTATATCGCTGATGTGCGCCGGCTGAACGACGTCGGCGCCGTGGTCACCCACGTTGTACACGGGACTACCGCAGAAGGCTTCGAGGCCGAGTGGCGTGAGATCGCCGTATTGCAGGCCGCGGGCGATCGGAATAGCCGTTGCGAAATGTTCGACGAGGAAGACTACGACGCCGCGCTCGCGAGATTTGAGGAGCTGCATTCGCGCTCCGCTGGGCTGGAAAACGCGGTGGCGCAACGCTTTCTGGCAAACTTCGCGGCTCGCGACTGGGATGCTGTGGCGCAGGACTTTGCCGAAAACTATTACTGCGACGATCGCCGACGGGTCGTGAACGCTGGGCTCCGACAGGGCCGAGATGCCGCGATCGAAGACCTGCGGGTGTCCGCCGACATCGGATTGTTGACGAACGTCACGATGGACATCATTGCGACCCGGGGCGAATGCCTCATTCTCACGCATTGGCGCGGCTTGGACCCCGACCACGACGCGTTTCAACATGATGTGCTTCAGGTCGTTGAGCACGACGCCGACGAACGAATAGCGGCGGCTGTCTTATTCGACGTCGACGGCCTCGACGCCGCCTTCGAGGAACTTGACGCTCGGTACCTCGCCGGCGAAGCGGCCGCCCACGCGCAGACGTGGTCGGTCATCTCACGGGGTAATGCCGCAGCCAACCGAAACGCGAGATTGCCGATGACGCCGGACTCTTCGATGATCGACCACCGGCTGCGCACGACGTTGAACGCGGACGGTTTAACCGCGTACGTTCGCGCCTCGTGGGACCTCACGCCGGAGCTCCACATGTTCATCGAGTCTGTACATCGGCTAGACGACGTCGGAGTGGTCGTTACGCACGCGTCGCGCGGGACCTCGCAAGA
>NZ_JBVAXR010000107.1:0-3055 GCF_055419445.1 Mycobacterium sp. IDUB_19
GCTGCCGAACGCGCGGCCAGCCTGTATGAGCGGAAAGGTGCTGCGGCACTTGCCGATAAGGCGCGTTCCATGCTCGATGAGCGTGTCGTTCCGCCGGTGGCCCCGGCAGTGCCCGAAGTACCGAACCTCGAGTTGGACAACGCGGCCGTGCGAGTGGGCGAACGGGTGATGGATGCTATTCATCGCCAGGCCTGGGACGAGGTCGATCGGCTATTCGCACCCGATGCCTCGATCGAGAGTCGCCGGAAGGTCGTCGGTGTCACGCTGCCATCCGATGCGGTGCGCCTGGGGATAAGGCGCGAGGTCGAGATGGGCACCGCGCGAATCGATTACGTCATGATCGCGGCGCGCGGAGAGCGGCTGGCTTTATCTCGATTGATAACGAGCAGTGCCGACGTGAGTCCTGGTGCGCCCTACGACGAGCTACTTCAGCTGTACGCCATCGACGAAACAGGCCGGGTCGCAGTGCAGATCTGGTTCGACGTCGAGGATTTGGACGCCGCGATGGCCGAACTCGACTCCCTACAAGCCCGATTCGAGGAAGAACGCTCATATAAAGAGCAGCGCTTGGAGAACACGGCGTCGCGCGTATTCGAAAACGAATGGTCGCATTTTGCAGCCCGGGACTGGGATGCCTTGGCCGAGCTCGTGGCGTACAACTATTCGGGAATCGATCACCGAAGCGTCGTGAGAGCCGAGAATCAACATGGTCGGGATGTTGTGATCAAAGATTTGCAAGCGGCCGCAGACGTCGGCTTCAGGATATCGATGGTGAGCGCCATCGCAATCCGCGGCGAGCGTCTCGTCCTCGCACGTGTTCGCGCCTCCGGCCACGATCCCGAGGCCATTCAAAACGATGCCCTCAATGTCGTGGAGATCGACGCCGACGAGAGGATCGTGGCGGCCGTTACGTTCGACCTCGAGGACTTCGACGCGGCCATCGCCGAACTCGATGCCCGTTACCTCGGCGGCGAAGCCGCGGCCCATGCGCGGACCTGGTCGGTGATCACGGGAACCTATGCCGCGGTCGGCCGGCGCGAATTCCCCGCGATAACGCCCGATTGCGTGACTATCGATCATCGTCGGACGACACCTTTTGGGCCTGGCGAACTTTCCGCAACTATCCGTGCCGGGTGGGACCTTGGGAACATCCGACCCTACATCGAGGTCGTGCACCGGCTGAGCGACCTCGGAGCGGTTTGCAGCTATGCGGCGCATGGTGTTTCGCACCAAGGCTTTGACGCCGAGTGGCAGGGCGTCAACGTTGTCACGGTTGACGGCGAGATGGTCAACCACACCGAATTCTTCGATGAGGCAGACCTGAACGCAGCGATCGCGCGGTTTGAGGAACTCAGCCCGCCGAGACAGCGATTGGAAAACGCAGCAACCCAAGCAGCGGAACGTCTTCGAACATGTTTCGCGGCACGCGACTGGGATGGGTTGGCCAAGATAATGGCCGAAGACATTGTCGCTGACGATCGTCGTCGAATCGTGGGCACCGGCATTCGCCGCGGAAGGCAGGCGAACGTATCCGACATCCGCGTGGGTGCCGAAATCGGAACCGAAGACATAACGCCAAGCTTCATCGCCACCCGCGGACAACGCCTTTCACTTGACCGAGCCCGCTTTTCCGCTAGCGATGGGCCAGCTGCGGGTCTCAATATGGAGCTCCTTCGCATTGTCGAGGTCGACAGCCACAACCAGATGACGCGTTGCGTCATGTTCGACGTCGACGACATCGACGCCGCCTTCGCGGAGCTCGATGCCCGATATCTCGCCGGCGAGGCGGCCGCTCACGCACACACGTGGTCCGTCGTCGCAGCTGCTTACGCCGGTTTCAACCGGCGCGAGCTTCTCGCGACTACGCCCGATTGGGTCAACATTGACCACCGTCGGGGAGCAGCTTTCGCCCCCGGTGACATGATCGCGTACCTCCAAGCGGCATGGGACGACTCGCCTGACACCAAGATCAACATCGAGGCCGTGCATCGGCTCAGCGAGATCGGAACGGTCGTTACCCATCTGTCGCGTGGGATCTCACAACAGGGCTTCGACGCCGAGTGGCGTGATGTCCACGTGCTGGCGGTGGAAGGCGATCTGCTCAGCCGCTCCGAGCTATTCGACGAGGCCCACCTGGACGCAGCGATCGCGAAATTCGATCAGCTCAGCCGGCCGGCACCCCCGCGAGGAAATGCGGCAAGTCGAGTTTACGAGCGCATGTGGGAGTACTTCAGAGCCCAGGATTGGGTAGAAATAACCGGCTTGGTGGCCGACGACGAGTTGATCGACGATCGCCGGCGAGTGGTGAATGGCGGTGTGCGGCACGGCCGCAATGCCGGAATCCAAGAGTTGCAGGCGGCCGCCGACATCGGCTTCGCGATAAAGATGTTGGGCGTCAAGGCGACCCGCGGCGAACGTCTCGCTTTGATGCGTGTTCGCGCCTCGGGGCGCGATCCCGGTGCGATCCAAAACGATGTCTTGCAAGTCGTCGAAATCGATGCTGACGAACAGATCGCGGGAGTGATCACATTTGACGTTGACGACATTGATGCTGCATTCGAAGAACTCGACAACCGTTATCTCATCGGCGAAGCGGCAGCCTATGCAGGCGCGTGGTCGGTCATCACGGCGAGTTACGCAGCAATCAATCGACATGAGCAGCCAGCGACAACGGCGGATTGGGTCGACGTCGACCACCGACGGGAGATCGCGATGCGACCCGGGGACTTGGCGGCGTATTTCGAGGCAGGATCGGACCCGAACCAAGACATCACTACTTATGTCGAGAATGTGCATCGGCTGAATAGCGTTGGGGCAGTCGTGATTTACGCCGCGCAGGAAACGTCGCGAGAAGGCTTCAACGCCGAGTGGCGCGGAGTCGCCCTGTTGACGGTCGACGGTGACATGGTCAAGCGCAGCGAGGTATTCGATGAGGCGGACCTCGACGCCGCGATTGCGAGGTTCGACCAGCTCAGCCAACCGGCACCACGACTGGAAAACACGGCAAGCCGGGCCAACGCGCGCTGCCTTGCGAGCGTCACCGCGCGCGACTGGG
>NZ_JBVAXR010000108.1:0-2763 GCF_055419445.1 Mycobacterium sp. IDUB_19
GTAGCGTCTGCAGATCCTCCACCGTCACCGACCCTTTATCGACGCGATGCTGTGCGGCCACCCGCGAGTCCCGCAACACCGGCCGTGCCTGCACCCGAGTGCAAATTGCTCAAGAACATAATCCTCTGCTCGGCTAGCCTGAGGTTCAATTTTGTCGGGCGGAATGCATGTGCCGGGTTCCGGTAAGCTCACCCAGTGGCCGTCTTGGGTTGGAGATCCCCGCGCCAGCGCCTTCGCAGCGCTACCCAGGAATCTTTGACGATTCCATCTTTCGGCTCGTTCATCGATTGCACACCTTGGGTATTAGGCGGGCTCTGGCCACAGGAATTATCGAGGCTCACCGCCGAAACCGCGCCGCTCGCAAGCCATCTCAATGAGAACCTACAGCGAATCGTCAGGACCGCCAACGACGAGGTGGCGCTCATCGGCCGCACAACGCCGCACGGTTTCGCCCGACAGGCAGCCGAGGCCCGCGTGATCGACGAGGCCCGCGCGCGCGCGGCGCGCCGAATCGAATCAACAGTCCGCCAGCTGCGGGCGATCACTAATGCGCCGAATACGGGCCACCAGCGTTCGCCATTCGGTGAGCGCTTCGCCGGCATCGATATCGGCGCGACGCAAGTCATACCCGCCGTCGCAGGTGTCGAACTCGCCCTTGACGCGCCGAACCCCAAGGCCTCCCAGCCGGGGGCGCCCAGTGACGGCAACCACTACGCCCCAGCAAGAATTAACCCGGATGCGATCGAGTCGCTAGCGGGTGACGGCGGCGAACCCCAGCCCTCCACCGGTCGGCATCGCGCTCCCGACGATCCCGAAGTCACCGGGCCCCCCGGGGCATCATGCGGCGGGGGCCGAGCCCGCCACCGAACACCCGAACACACCAGCACCGCAGACCGCCGCGACGGCCGCGGCGACGCGCGCACCGGTGCCGGAAGCCGCCCCGACCAGCGAGGTCCCGGAGATGCGGTACACCGCTGACCTCGCGGTCATAACCGAATTCAGCTGCCGCGATTCACTATTCGTGAACGTCCTCGCGAGGAGTGCGCATGCGCGAGCCACGCAAGCCTCGACTCGCGTGCCAAAAGCCCAATTCCGAATCCACCATCGTTGTCAAACATCCGTGCTTGCCGGCCACAGGTGCCCCAGCGCGCGCGACCACTCTGCATTAATGCGTTCTAATTCGGGAACCGACTTGATTTCCCCACAAAGAGCGCGCCGGTTCGCGTAATCGGCACGCAGGCAACCGAAGACGCGCCGCGCCACCCGGCGTTGTAGACGGCGCAACGCCTCGGGATGCGAATCTCCGGTAGCACGGCGCTTCCCATAATAGATTTGCCCCGGCCCCGGAAGTCGGCTCTGGGTCAAAGCGACCCGATACAACGCTGTGTTGAGCTGCCGATTCCCCGACCGGGCCGCCCGCACCCGCACCTTAGTACGCCCCGACCAACGCGGAAGCGGTGCGAGGCCCGCATATGAGGCGAATGCCGCTTCACTGCGGAAGCGCCCTACCCCTGCAGTCTCGGCCACCAGCTTGGCCGCTGTCAGCTCCGCACACCCAACAATATTCAGCAGCGAGGGGGCTTCGGCCCGCACCCGTGCGGCCAGACGTCTTTCCAGCGCGTTGATCTCTTCAGTGAGAGAGGTAATATCGGCCAGCTCATCGCGGGCCAGCAATGCCAACAGTCCCGGCTCAGTGGACAGCCACGCCCCGAGGTCACGACGAGGTTTCACCCGGCCCAGCGATGCGTGCTTCGGCGCGTGGGACGGATCCAGCTCGTGCACGCGCCACAAAAGTCGATTGATCGTGGCAGTCCGGTGCGCGACTAGATCGTCACGGCGGTCCACCAACAACTTGAACTCGCGTGAAACCTCATCGTGGCTGGCTATGGGCAAATCCGGTTCGCGCAAGACCGCCCGGGCCACCGCCAGCGCGTCGATCGCATCAGATTTTCCCCGCGTCCGAGCTGAGGCGCGGGTCCGAGCCATCAGATGCGGTGGCACCCGCACTACTCGCTGACCAGCATCAAGCAACGCTTGTTCTAGCCGCGACGACAGATTCCGGCAATCCTCGATTCCCCACACCACGCCACCAGCGAATGTGTTGCGCGCCCAATCCAGCGCCTTAACGTGCCCCGCGGTCGTGGCCCGCACCGTAAGTTCGCCGGCCCGGCGACCGACGGCATCAACACCGACCAATGTGTAACTGGCCTTATGAGCATCGACACCGACCACAAACACGACCACAACCCAACCACCGCGTGCCGCCGATCCCGGCCGTCCGACGCCGACGCGGCAGGCTAACGCCCTTCGACATTAACCCGAGACGCCCAGGGCCAGCAGTACTGTAGACGGCCAGCCAAAGCGGCACTACTCCTCAAGAGCCCGGCCCCGGGCGCCGCGGATGTCGACCGTCCATGACGGTCCGTGGCCGACGAGTGGCTTGCGGTGCCGCACCGGACGCCGGCCGGTCCCTGGCGCCGAACGCCGACACGACGGTGTCTAGCTCGCACCGAAGGCGGCAATCGATGACCAAGCCGGACAAACGGCGATAAGGACCGACCCAGTGTAACGCCGCGCAGCCGCTCCGAGGCGGGCGGTAATCGCGGTCTACCGCCACCGCCCTTACTAGAGATGGCTTCGCTGACCTAGATATATGCGTAGTCGGTAGCGCGGCCACCGCTAGGCGTTCCTCCGCGATTGCCACCAGGCCAGCAGCTCCGCGGTGGCGTCCTCGTCGGTCAACGGCCCGCGGTCCAGCCGCAG
>NZ_JBVAXR010000109.1:0-2724 GCF_055419445.1 Mycobacterium sp. IDUB_19
AATGCCGGCGTCAATTTGCCGGGCGAGCCGATCCACGTCGTATTCCGCAGCGATGAGTCGGGGACCACCGATAACTTCCAGAAGTATCTCGACACCGCGTCCAACGGCGGGTGGGGTAAGGGCTCCGGCAAGAAGTTCAACGGCGGTATCGGGGAGGGCGCCAAGGGCAACGACGGCACCAGCGCCGCCGTCAAGGCCACCGAGGGCTCCATCACCTACAACGAATGGTCGTTCGCCCAGGCGCAACACCTGAACGTGGCCAAGATCGTTACGTCGGCGGGCCCGGACCCGGTGGCAATCAGCACCGAATCGGTGGGCAAGACGATCGCCGGAGCCTCGATCGTCGGCCAGGGCAATGACCTGGTCCTCGACACGATTTCGTTCTACCGGCCCAGCCAGGCCGGCGCGTACCCAATCGTGTTGGCGACGTATGAGGTTGTGTGCTCGAAATATCCGGACTCCCAGGTCGGCACGGCCGTGAAGGCATTCCTGCAGAGCACCATCGGGGCCGGCCAGAATGGATTGGCGGACAACGGATACATTCCCATTCCGGACGCGTTCGGCTCGAGGTTGTCGGCTGCTGTCAACGCCATCACGTGATCTGATATAGCCATGGTCCGCGAAGCGCTCGCTTCTCCTCCCGGGATAAAGCCCGCGCTGACTGCAACTAACCCACGCGTCGTGCGGCGGGGCGATCGAGTGTTCAAGTCGCTCGCCACCGCCGCAGGATCGACGATCGTGATCGCGATCGCGCTGATTGCGATCTTCCTGTTGATTCGTGCGATCCCGTCGTTGCGGGCGAACCACGCGAACTTCTTCACCAGCAGCGAATTCAATACCACCGACGCCGAGAAGTTGGCCTTCGGTATTCACGACTTGCTGATGGTCACGGTGCTGAGTTCAATCAGCGCGCTGGCGTTTGCCGTGCCGGTTGCCGTCGGGATCGCGGTGTTCCTCACCCAATATGCCCCGGCCCGGCTGGCCCGCCCGTTCGCCGCAATGGTTGACCTACTGGCCGCGGTGCCGTCGATCGTCTTCGGGCTGTGGGGAATTTCGGTGCTGGCGCCGAAAATCGAGCCGGTTGCCGAGTTTCTGAATCGCAACCTCGGCTGGATCTTTCTGTTCAAGCACGGCAACGTTTCCCTGGCGGGCGGGGGCACCATCTTCACCGCCGGGATCGTGCTGTCTGTCATGATCCTGCCGATCATCACTTCTGTTGCGCGAGAAGCGTTCCGCCAAACCCCGCGTATCCAGATGGAAGCGGCCCAGGCACTCGGCGCCACACGCTGGGAGGTGGTACGAATGACCGTGCTGCCCTACGGCCGTAGCGGTGTGGTCGCGGCGTCGATGCTGGGGTTGGGCCGCGCGCTGGGTGAAACCGTTGCGGTGCTGATCATCTTGCGCGCGGCGGCCCGCCCCGGCAATTGGTCGCTGTTCGACGGCGGTTATACATTTGCCTCGAAGATCGCCTCTGCGGCATCCGAATTCAGCGCACCGCTGCCGACCGGAGCCTATATCTCGGCGGGATTCGCGTTGTTTGTGATCACCTTCGTGGTCAATGCGGCGGCCCGCGCCATCGCCGGCGGGAAGGTCAACGCATGAGCGTCGACACATTCCGCCAGCCGATCAAACCCACGACATTGCAGTCGCTCAGCATGCGGCGGAGGATTAAAAACCACCTCGCGACACTGTTCTTCCTCGCCTCGTTTGCCCTCGCGGTGGGGCCGCTGGTCTGGGTGCTGTCGGTGGTGATCGAACGAGGCGGCACCGCCGTCACCCAGTGGCATTGGTGGACCCACTCGCTGCGCGGAGTGTTGCCCCAGGAGTTGAGCGGCGGCATCTACCACGCGCTGTACGGGACGCTGATGCAGGCCGGAGTCGCCACCGTGCTGGCCGTACCGCTGGGCTTGATGACGGCGGTGTTCCTGGTGGAATACGGTTCGGGACGGCTGGCGCGGGTTACCACCTTCATGGTCGACGTGCTTGCCGGGGTTCCGTCGATCGTGGCGGCGCTGTTCATTTTCAGCCTGTGGATTGCGACTCTGGGATTCCAGCAGAGCGCGTTCGCGGTGGCGCTGGCGCTCGTTTTGCTGATGTTGCCGGTGGTGGTGCGGTCGACGGAGGAGATGCTGCGGTTGGTGCCGGACGAACTGCGCGAAGCCAGCTACGCGTTGGGCGTTCCCAGGTGGAAAACTATTGTGCGAATTGTCTTTCCGATGGCGATGCCGGGCATCGTATCGGGCATCCTGCTGTCCGTCGCGCGCGTCATCGGCGAAACCGCGCCGGTGCTGGTCCTGGTCGGGTACAGCCGGTCGATCAACCTCGACGTCTTTCACGGCAACATGGCCTCGCTGCCGCTGCTGATCTACACCGAACTCACCAATCCAGAGCACGCGGGATTTCAACGGGTCTGGGGTGCCGCGCTGACCTTGATCATCCTTGTGGCCGCCATCAACCTCATTGCCGCAGCCTTCCGCTTCCTGGCCAGCCGACCTCGGGGAGAACGATTCACCCGGGCGTGAAGTCGATCGCCCACGGTCAGGAGCGTGATCGCGCTTTCGCGGCAGACTTCTTGGCCGGTGCCTTCTTGGCGGCTGCCTTCTTCGCGGGTGCCTTCTTGGCGGCCGTCTTCTTCGCCGGAGCCTTTCCGTCGCCGGAGCGCGCTTTCACGCTGGCCTCCAGCTTGGCGAGCAGGTCGGAGACATCTTCGGTCTCATCCAGCTC
>NZ_JBVAXR010000110.1:0-2722 GCF_055419445.1 Mycobacterium sp. IDUB_19
CCAATGCGGCCCACTCGCGGGCGCCGAAGTACTTCCAATAGCGCTCGACCACTTGGCTTGCCGCGTTTTCCAGTCGCGGCGCCTGCGGCTGTAATTCGTCAAAGCGGGCGAGCGCGGCGTCCAGGTCTGCCTCGTCGAAAAGCTCGCAGCGGTTGAGCTTGTCGCCTTCGTAAGTGGAGAGGGCGATCGTGCGCCACTCGGCATCGAAACCTTGTTGTGAGGTCCCTTCGATCAGGTGGGTGACGACTGCTCCGACCTCGTTTAGCCGATGCACAGCCTCAATGCGGATGCTGGACTGCGGCGAGAGTTCCCATGTCGCAAGAAGGTATGCGCTCAGATCACCGGCTGCGATTGATGCGACTCGGCGGTGATCGATATTCACCCAGTCCACCGTGGTCTTAAAGAGTTGGCGTCTGTTGAGTGCTTCGTATGCGCGTGTGACGAGCGTCCACATGTGCGCGTGCGCGGATGCTTCGCCAGCGAGGTACCGAGCATCAAGTTCCTCGAATGCGGCGTCGATGTCGTCAGGGTCGAACACGACCTTTGCTTTGCCACGGCTGTCGGCGTCGATCGCGAGGATGCTGAGCGCCTCGGTGTAGAACGCATCGGGCCGCTGATCTCGGCCCGACATGCGGGAACGGGTGAGGGCGAGGCGTTCGCCGCGGGTCGCAATGACTGTCGACGCAATATGTGTGACTCCGAGGTCGGCGAGGGCTCGCATGGTTGCAACGTCGACGTCTCGACCGTGTTGGTTACCGGCGTTCACGACCCGACGGCGATCGTCTGTGTAGGTGTCGTCGGCCAGTAGTTCTGTCATTGCGGCCCAGTCGCGGGCTGCGAAGTGCGCCAGTTGTTGCTGGCCTAGTTGGCTTGCCGCGTTCTCGAGACGCGGCGCCTGCGGCTGTAGTTCGTCAAAACGGGTAAGCGCGGCGTCGAGTTCGGCTTCGTCGAATAGCTCAGAACGGTCTACCCGGTCACCCTCGACAGTCAGAAGTTGAATCATCCGCCACTCGGCAGCAAAGCCTTCCTTCGAGGTTCCATGGGACTCACGCGTTACGACCGCTCCGAGACTGCTGAGCCGATGGACCGCCTCGATGTGGAGGCTGAGGTCTGGCGTGATGTCCCAGACCTCGCGGATTAATGCGGGAGGATCACTCGTGTCGGCCGTTACAAGTCGCCGGTGGTCGATAGTGACCCAATCCGTCGCGGGTATTTCGTGCCGGTTGAACGCGGCGTTAAACCGTGTGATAACCGACCAAGTGTGGCAGTGCGCTGCGGCTTCGCCAGCGAGGTAACGGGTTTCGAGCTCCTCGAAGGCGGCGTCGATGTCGTCGGGGTCGAAATACACAGCTGCCGCGATCCGCTCACCGGTGTCGATCTCGACAACGCGGAGTATCTCGGTGTGAAATGGCTCTGGCGCCTGGTCGCGCCCCGAGAAACGGACACGATCGAGTACGAGGCGCTCGCCGCGGGTCGCTATGACGGTCGACGCCACGTTCTCGATTCCGATGTCGAAGCTGGCCCGCATGTTCGCGACGTTTGCATCTCGACCCCGCTGGACCCCCGCGCCAATTACCCGACGGCGATCGTCAGTAACGATGTCTTCTGCCGCGATGGCAAAGATACCGGCCCAGTCGTGACCTGCCATGCAAGCCTGAAGGCTTTCGCAGACCTGGCTTGCCGCGTTTTCGACCCGCCGGGCCCGCGGATGCAGCTCCTCAAAGCGGGCGAGCGCGGCGTCGAGGTCCGCATCATTGAAGATTTCGCAGCGGCTGAGTAGGTCGCCGTCGACCATCAGAATGATGATCTCGCCGGATTCGATTTCGACGCCTTCCTGCGAAGTCGCATGCGTTGCGTGGGCGACGACCGCTCCGAGGTTGGTCAATCGGTGCACGGTCGCGACGTCGATTCTGGCTTCCGACGTGATGTCCCAAAAGGCACGGATATTCGGGGTCAACGCATTTGGCTCGATTGTGCCGAAGTGGCGATGGTCGACGCTCGTCCAGTCCCGCGTCGTCGCAGGGAGCGCGCGCCGGTTCAGCGCGGCGTATGCCTGCGAGATGACCGACCACGTGTGGGAGTAAACGGCCCCTTCGCCGGCGAGGTATCGAGCGTCAAGCTCGGCGGTGGCCCCCTCAAAGTCGTTGGTGTCGAATACAACGAATGCTGCGATTCGGTCTTCGGTATCGATCCCAACCACGCCCAGCACCTCGATCTGAAACGCATCCGGACCTTGGCCGCGGACCGAGAAGCCGAGGCGCACGAGGACAAGGCGCGCGGCGCGCGTCGCGATGACGGTCGACGTGACGTCTGTGGACAGAAGCTCGGCGATTGCCCGCATGTTCGCCATCTGGGCGTCTCGACCGTGTAGGACTCCAAAGCTCACGAGCGCACGGCGATCGTCATTGAAAAAGCTATCGGCCAGGATCTCCGCCATCGCATCCCAGTCGCTCACAGCGAAGTGTCCCAGGAAGCGTTCGGCCACTTGGCTTGCCGTGTTTTCAGCCCGCCGCGCCTGCGTTTGAAGTTCGGCAAACCGCGCGAGCGCGTCGTCAAGGTTTGCTTCGTCGAAGATTTCGCAGCGGTTGCACAAATCGCCATCGACGGTGAAGAGCGTGATCTGCCGCCACTCAGCTTCAAAGTCATCTTGCGAGGTCCCGCGCGACGCGTGCGTAACGACCACTCCGACGTCGTCTAGCCGATGTACAGACTCGATGAACAT
>NZ_JBVAXR010000111.1:0-2699 GCF_055419445.1 Mycobacterium sp. IDUB_19
GGCTTTCGATGGTGTGGTGGCGGGCCTGTCGGCGCTGGAGCGGGATTATTTGGGGCTGCGTGAGCGGGGGTTGGGCAACGATGAGATTGCTGGTGGTGGGGACTTTGCGGGGTGGGTGGTCGCTGAGCTAGGGGCTGCGGTGGTGGGTCGGTTGACGGGGGTGCTCGGTGCGGCGGTGGCCGAAAGCATGGTGGCTGCTGTGGGGTCTGGCGTTGTCCTTGCTGCGGAGTTCGAGCGCATTTTGGGCCAGCTCGATGAGGAGCAGTTGGCGGCCTATGAGCAGGTGATCGCCACGCTGACGCCGCGCCAGCAGGAGTATTGGGCGTGGCATCTGCGTGGCTTGCGCGACAACGAGATCGCTTCCAGGGTGGGTGTCACTGAGTTTGCTGCTGCTGCCGTGGGAGTCAGGGAGGGGGTCAGGGCTGTCGTGGTGGGCCGGTTGGAGGCGGTCATCGGGTCGGCGGCCGCGCACGGGCTGGGCGCCGAGGTGGGTTCGCCGGAGGTTCTCGTTGCGGAGTTTGCGCGTGTTCTTGACGGATTCGATCCCGGGCAGCGGCAGGCCTTTGATGAGGTGATTGCGAAGCTGTCACCGCGCCGGCGGCAGTTTTGGGACTTGCATTGGCAGGGTTTCACGATCGGTGAGATCGCCCGCAGGATGGGTATCGCGCAATCCGGCGCAAGTATTCATAAGGCCGCGGTGGTGGGGCGGTTGACGGCCGCGATCGGATCTTGGGCCGCGCAGCAACTGACCGCCAAAGCTGCATCCGAAGCAATGCCCGTTGGTGAGTTTGAGCGCCTTTGGGCGGGTCTTGATGGCGAGCAGCAGGTTGCCCTGGGGCGGGTGATGGCGGAGCTGACCGCCGATGAGCGGCGCTATTGGGTGGCGCGGGTGCGGGGATGGAGTGACTCCGCAATGGCCGGTAGGCAGGATTTTGTGCGCCAAGTAGTCGATCAGTTGATGGCGTCGGTGGTCGTCGTGTTGGGCCAAGTGCTCGGGTGGAGCGCAGCGCTGAGTGTGGTGAACTTTGCCGACTCCGATGCGGTCGGCGAGTTCGGGCGTGTCCTTGCCCGCCTGGACTCGGCACAGTTGGTGGCCTATCGGCGGGTGATCGCCGAGCTGAGACCTGCCCACCGGGACCTTTGGGCGTTGCATGTGTTGGGACTTTCCGACGCGGAAATCGGCCGGCTGCTCGGCTACACGTCGAACCGCGTCGGCCGGATGAAGGCTTCGGTCATTGAGCGGCTAGACGCCGCGATCGGCGTCGGGGCGGCCCGACGCCTGTCGAATGTGCAGCCCCGACAGTCTTATCCGGCGCTGCCGTATCGGGGTTGGGAGCTCTTCACGATTGAGCGGGCGTGGCGGGCAACCACGCTGTTGACCGAGCGCGAGCAGCTGTATTGGGCGTGGCATCTGCTGGGACTGCGCCCGGGTGAGATTGCTGCCCGGATGGGCGTGAACCCGCCGGATATCACCACCACGCGTGCGTTCGTGTTGCGGCGGTTTGCGGCGGCGCGGGTGGGGCCGCGTGGTTTGCCGGTGCCCGCTGAGCAGGTGGCGTCGTTGGCGTTTGTGCCTGCCGCGCAGCGGCGAGTGTGGGACGAGGTGGGGTTGACCCACTACCAGCAGCAGGTTCTTGCGCTGCGGGATCTGGGGGCGGGCCATCACGGCATCGCTGAGATGTTCGGCCTCAGCTACCGCACCAGGCCCTACGATGTCGAACGCGAGGCGCTGGGTCTGCTGAATGCGAGAGCGGTGCGGCGCGCGGGTGCTGACGTGGCGGTGGGATCGCGGCGCGAGGTGGACGCGGTCGTCGCCAGCGTGCACGGCTTGTTGGATCCGTTGGGGTGGCCGGTCGCTCTGATCGACCAGCTTGCGCAGGCGAGCGGCCGGGTGGCGGTGGCGGCGGTGTCGGGCCGCGATGCCACGGTGCGGGTGACCCCGGTGCTGGTGGGTGAGGGTGATTATGTGCGGTTTCGGGTCGAGATCGCCGGTGAGGGCGCCTGGTTGCAGGTGCTGGAAACCGCCGAGCCCGCCGGGCTGAGCACACGCCGGGGAGTCCTGGGCTCTGAGGGGATTTGGCTGGAAGCCGACGTCGTCACCATTGACGGCACACCGCGTTTGGCCGAGCGACCCCAACCGGTGCCCGAGGGCTGTTTTGCCCATGTGATCGAGGGCATGTGGCAGCTCGGCGGACGGCAATGGCGCCCGCGGCTTGATCCCCCCCAACCCGATCCCGTCCACGACTTCGACCGGGTGTGTCAGGCCGCGGGCGCGCCGCTGGCCGCCACCGACACCGACAGGTGGGCACCCGACCGTGGCGAGTGGCCCGAGCATTTGTCGCGGGCGGCCCCGGTCGTCGCGTTGGCCAACCACCTTGGCGCCCATGGGCAGGCCGATATCGCCTGGATGGTGCTCGACGGCCAAGCCGACGAGGATCACATCATCCTGCTGGCCAAGGTCGCCCCCGACCCCACCGGCGGGCCCGACGCGAAGCCGGCGTTGGTCGTGTTCGACGGCGATTTCGGTTACGCGATGGAACTCCACTGGTGGGCCCGCGAACAACGTTTCGGCCGCATCGACCGCGGGTTCCACGTCTTGTTCCACACCAGCGAAGGTAGACGGCCTCTCCCGATCACCGGCCCCGATACCCCCGCGGCCACCGACCTACCCATCCACAAAAACATCCGCGGCATCCCCG
>NZ_JBVAXR010000112.1:0-2571 GCF_055419445.1 Mycobacterium sp. IDUB_19
GTCTACAACGGCGTTATCGAGGACATCCGCCAAGCCATTGACGAGACAGACGAACTCGACCAGGTCACGCAGGATCTGTTGATCGGTCAGGCCGGGCCCCTGGAGAAGTTCCAATGGTTCGTCCGCGCCCACCTCGAGAGTGCCGGCGGCAAGCTGAGCCACGGAGACAAGAAGACGGAAAAGGCCGCGGCCAGCACAGCGCGGCGCAAGTCCTAAAAACCCAGTTCGTAGTAATCGGTCTCACTCTTTGGGTGCCGTGCCGTTTTTGGGCGCGAGGATGTTGATCCGGTCGCCCACGGCGAGCCGTCCGGCCGCGTCGGCATCGACGAGTTGTCGATTGTGGATTACCGACACAGGGAGGTGGCCGGCCGGCCAGTCGAGATCGCCAAGAACCCGGCCGACCGCGGCGGAATCGGGTGACAGGGTGTGTTCGACAATGCAGTACCCGTCGAGCTGGCTTCGCGGGTCGTGTTCGGCCTTTTCGGCTTGCGGGTCGGCCCATCCGGCGGCTTGATGGCTCGCAGCGACTTCCGGTTCCGGTTGGACATCGGTGATGCGGGTCCCGACCGCACGCAACACATCCTGATTGGTCAGCCAGCCTTGAACACGGCGGGCCTCGGTGTCGATGACCGGCAGTCCGTCGCGGCCGTAAAGGACGAGCTGGCGCAGGGCTTGGGCAAGGCTGTCGTTGGCGAATAACGCCTGCGGTTCGCGGATGCGGGTCACGGGGCCGAGTAAGGCTGCCCAGTCCCGTTCGCCGGCGACCATTGGCCGGGTCAGATCGAGCGGCGCGGCGAAGCTGTGCATGGCGTCGGCCGCGGTGAGGTCGTCGAATGCATGACTCGGGGTTGGTCGGTCGATATCGATGCCTCGCCGCAGCAGTTTGGTGGTGTAGATGGTGCCGTAGGAGATCCCCCGCGAGACAGTCGTGGCAACCGCGACGGCCAGCATGACCGGCAGGGTGAGGGTGAAGTCCCCGGTCATCTCGACCGTGCTAGCCAGGGCCGTGAGCGGCGCGCGCGCGGCCGAGGCGAACACGGCACCCATGCCGACGATGGCGTACAGCGCGGGATGCCCGACGGCCGTGCCGATTATGTGCTGGACGATCAGCCCGAAAGCCATCCCGGAGGTAGCTCCGACGAACAACGAAGGAGCGAATACACCGCCCGAGCCGCCGATTCCGATGGTCAGGCTGCAGGCCAGCATCTTGCCGGCGGCGAGGATCACCAGGAACCACAGCGCGTAGTGACCGGCGAAGGCGGCGTACATAACCGGGTAGCCCACCCCGTACAACTGGGGCAACGCGAGTAGTAGCAGGCCGAGCACGATCCCACCGACGGCCGGCCGCGCCCAATCCGGACGCTGACCCCATACCCGGTCGCAGAGATCCTCGGTCTTGTACAGGACGTTCTTGAACAGGATCCCGAGCAGTCCGGCGATCGCCGCCAGGAGGGCGATCAGCAGGTAGTTGGCGATGTGGTCCAGCTCGATGCCCTCGGGAAGCTGGGTGAGGAATGGAGCTGAGCCGAAGAAAACCCGAGAAATCACGTCGGCGACCATCGCCGACAGCATGATGGTGAAGATCGCCTCGATGGACAGTTCGCGCAGGATCAATTCGACGGCGAAAAATACGCCGGTGATCGGGGCATTGAATGTGGCTGAGATGCCGCCCGCGGCACCGCAGGCCACCAGCACCCGCAGCCGGTTTTCCGGCATTCGCACCCACTGACCGAAGCTGGACGCCAGCGCCGCGCCTATTTGCACGATCGGTCCTTCGCGACCCACCGACCCGCCGGTGCCGATGCAGACCGCGGAGGCGAGCGCTTTCACCACTGTCACCTGAGGACGGATGCGACCACCGTTCTCCGCGACGGCGATCATGACTTCTGGGACCCCATGGCCCCGGGCCTCGCGAGCGAACCGGGAGATCAGCGGCCCGTACAGCAACCCGCCGATGACGGGGATGACCGCGTAGAACGCCACCCCCAGCCACGGCAAGTGGTCGCTGGCCACCCAGCCCTGCTGGCCGAATTCATCGTGTCCGGTCGCTAGCCAGGTGAAGCCAAAGATTAGGTAGCGGAATGCCACCGCGCCGAGCCCGGCGCCGACCCCCACCACGATCGCCACGCAAAACAATCCCAGGCGGTTTGCGCGCAGCCAGCCGGCGAGCTGCCCCACCACGTTGGATACCGGCCGCGACACTCTTAGGGGATCAGCGGCCGCCTTGTTTTGCCCCATCCGCTTCACCCTTCCCCAATGACCTTCTTGGTTGCGCTATCGACCAGGATCGGGCATGCCGCGGCGACCGTCCACTTCAGCAAATATTGCCTATCCAAACTATCGGTTGCCGTCCGTTGTCCGACAGGTGGGTCAGACAGGGGCAATTCCACCGCTCGTCGGCGCTGTGCAGGCATTCCCGAGCCGACCGCGGCCGGGCGCGGTCGGTTGCCGGCGGGGGATCAAGGGAATAAACGGACTCCGGTCCGGTTATACGGGTAGTCCTAGACGAAGGAGGTCGATATGCCTGCCATCACCGCAGACACGTTGACATTGCCCCGGGTGAGCGCGGCC
>NZ_JBVAXR010000113.1:0-2545 GCF_055419445.1 Mycobacterium sp. IDUB_19
TCGTTGTTGGTCGATCCGCTCGGTGGAGCCATCGCCGATGTGGCGCCCGGGGATTCGGCCTTCCCGTGGCGCAAGCAGTCCGCGGTGCTGCAGTGGTATGTCGAGCCCGCCGCCAACCAGGTCGCAGCGGCCACGCAGTGGCTGAGCTCTGCCCACCAGGCGGTGCAACAGTTTTCGGTGGGTGGCTACGTCAACTACTTGGAGCCCAACAGCGCGGCATCGCGCTACTTCGGCTCGAATCTGTCGCAACTGAACAGCGTCCGGCAGAAGTACGACCCCAACCAGATCATGTTCTCCGGCCTTAAATTCTGACGCGCACTGGGCTTAAAAAAGCTTGCGCCACAGTGGTTTCAGTAGTCACAAGATGACGATTGTTGTCGGTGGTCGCCCGGCGCACGAGCAATCCAACATGGACGGGTCGTGGTGCCCTGCGGCGACCGCAGACCACAATTTCGTTCTGGCGTACGGGGATTGGCAGCAGTTCCTGATCTTGGATCGGATCGGCGCGTCGTTCGAACGGGTGTCTCACTTGTCCGGTTCGTCGCGTCGCCCGACGGGTGAGCGTGGCGGGCTGCAGTGGTGGCGGACGGGTTCGGATGTGTTGGTGCCCAGCGCATTCCGAGTGTTGGATATCCCGACGAAGGCATAGAGATGGGGGTTGCGGGCCAGGCTGTTTGACGGTGTCGCCGCCGATGCCACAATCGGAGTTGCGCGGTAGCTAAGGCTGTGGTGGCGGTGGCGGGAACGTGCCACCCCACGGTTGGCACCCCCCTGGGAGCCAGGGGGCGCACGCTACAACGCTGCCATCGTCCCGCTTGCACAGTGTGACTCCGTTGGGCGCGGGGCGGCAGTCGTCAGCGCGCGCCGGAGCGGCAGGGATGAGCAGTGCCGTAATGGTCGCCACCGTGACTATCGCGGCCTTGATCGCGGTGAGCATGTTGTTTCTCCGAATCTGTAGTGAGATTAGCGGCGGTTGAGGCCACCCGGTCACCCACCGGCGGGTCAGCCCGCGCGGGATCGGCTCGTGAACAAGCCGACCACTTTTTCCATCAGGGCGACGGCGGGCAGAGTCGCGACCGCTAGACGCTTGTGATCGGTTGTCATTCGGACGGTCAAAACGTCGTCGTCCTCGGTCGGGTGTTGCTCCATCTCGTTCCAGCCGAGGTTTGCCCAAGGTCGGCCATGTGCGAAACCGGAGCACACTTGCCACATCAAATACAGATGGGTGATTGACGAGCTTTTCTCCGCGTACACGATTGCGGCTGTGCTGGTATAGCCGCCCGAGACGCTGCCACAACGGGCTTTTCGGGCTACTGCGGTGACTTTATCGAGTTTCGCCTGCCGTCCGATGTCGCCGGGAATCCCAAGGCGCCCCGTTGCATTGTGTTGATCCTTGAAGTTCTGTGCCATCCACCGAAGCGCACGTTCGATCCGGTCCTTTCGTTCGTGCGGGTGTAGAACCCAGAACGCGGTGGCGAAATTTTCTATACCACCTCGGATGAGGCTGTAGTCCGCGTCCGCGTGCAGGAGCCTCGGCTCATCGATGATGAGCGACTTCATCGCGTGCAGATGGCCGACACCCGCATTCAGACATGCCCGCGCGCAGTGTGACACCTGGTAGGGATGGCTGGCCGCGTCATCCACGGCAAGCTCCGATCCCGGTTGAACGACAAACTCGGCAGGGTTCTGTATTCGATCCAGCATGGTCTCGATCAGCGGCGCTAACCTTGCCCACTGCTGGTCAGCCCATTCGTCTGTCCGACCGTCCGTCTCGTCACTCACCTGGAACATGGTGGCAGGTCGAAGGCCCATCGCACAGCGGCGCCAAGATCCGCTGCCCACGCCCCACATTCCGATCTGCGCCACTGCAGCATGTGTGCCGGGTGGGTTAGGTGCAGCAGCACCGGGCCCTCATCGGGCAGGGCGCCGTCAAACGGGCGGGCGGCGATCGTCCGGCACATGGGTTTGAGGGCGTCGCGGGCGTCGTTGCCCAACGCTACGATCAGCCGGGGCCGAACCATCGCGAGCTCCCGGTCCAAAAACTTTGCACAGTTATCTTTTTCCGTCTTTTTCGATTCCCGGTCGCCTGGCGGGTGGCAGTGCACCACGTTCGTGACAAACACGTCCTCTTTGGTTTTCCCGGCGATAGCAAGGCCTTCCAACAGGAGGCTTTCGCATCCGCCGGTGAACGGCACGCCGGTCTCTACGCAAGGGCCGCAAAGGGATTGGCCGACGATCATCACCGGCGAGGTTTCCGACCCGAACCCGGCGGCGGGCGGTTTGTCGAGCTGTGGGCAGTCGCGGCACGCTTTGATATCGGCGGCCAGCTGGTCACGCACGGCGCTCACGAGGCACCATCCCCGTCATGCTTGGTAATGCTGTGACGATACGCGCGTGTCACAGCCGGAACACCGCTGGAGCCGAAATGGACTGCGGTCCGGCAAGCTCCTTACCTTCCACCACCCAGAGCGACTACTTTCTGAGTCGGACGAGTAGTCGTCAGCACCTCCGAAGCCATCGCCGTCGCGACGTCGCGTGGATAGCT
>NZ_JBVAXR010000114.1:0-2476 GCF_055419445.1 Mycobacterium sp. IDUB_19
GGCTGGTCGCCGTGGCCGGCGAGCACCTCACGCTTGAAATCGAGGACCTGCGGGCGGTCCAACTCGAAGATCGTCGTGGCGGCCTGCCGCACGCCGGCGTCAGCGGCCCGGCGGAAATATTCGTCGAGTTACTTCGTGCGAGCGCCCTGGAAGTTGACGAAATGCAGGCTGAAGTCGGCGGTCTTCAGGTGGTGGTCGGGGTCCGTGCCGTCGAGGACGTCGGCGACGGGACCGCCGTCGCCACGGCAGAAAATCTCCGCATACGGATCGACGGCCAGCGGGTCGGGCTCGTGCGCCTCCTGGGCTCGCGCGGTCGCAACCAACAACGCGGTCGAACCAACACTCGTTGTGATGCCATGTATCACCTTCGCTACGCGCCCAACCAACACCACGCCGCCAAGCTGGGACGCCTTTTCCCATGGGGCGCAACGGCGATGGCGAACATACACGTAGCTAGCCGCCCCGAACAGCGGCTTTGTCCCCGTCGCGGGGCGACCATTCGACTACCCATGAGGTCATAGTGGGATGCTTGCGAGGAGTACGTTGCTGGCATCATTACGACGTTCGAGGAGGGGTCACCATCGAGCCGTCGCTAGCCTGGTTGCTTCAACCTCTCGCGGTGGAGACGTTTCTTGACGAGATATGGGGGGCAACGCACCACCACGTCAAGCGTTGCTGCGCAGGCTACTTCGATAGCCTGCTGCAGGGGGCGTCGGCGGTTGAGGAACTCTTGGAGCTATTTCGCGGGGAGCCATCGACGGTGCACCTGCTGAAGGGAAAACACAAGAAGAGCGGCTCCGACAGCTACCGACTTGTTGATGGCAGCCTCGACCTTGCCGCTATCCGCAACGACTTTGCCGATGGTTACACGATCGTTTTGGGCGGCGTTGAGCGCTTCGCGCGTGCGATTGCGTCGTTGGCTCACTCCATCGAGGTCGAGCTGAACTTCCCGGTACAGGTCAACGCCTACATCACCGCGCCCGCATCGCAAGGGCTCGTTCCCCACTACGACGACCACGACGTGTTGATCCTGCAGATCCAGGGATCCAAGATCTGGCATTTGTATGACGGCCCCGACGTCCCGCCGCACGAGCTGCAACCCGAGAAGGACAAGACGGTTGCCATCGACGGCCTCCCGTTGCTAACCGACGTGTGCCTCGAAGTCGGCGACGTGCTGTACGTGCCACGCGGGCGAGTTCATGCGGCCGAGACCAAATCAGAGCCATCCGCCCATCTGACCGTCGGATTCCACCCGCCCACCATGCTCACTCTTGCCATCGCGGCGCTCAAATCACAGCGATTCCACGACGACCGTCTGAACGCCTACCTGCCGCCACGGCATCTCGATGACGCTGATGTGCAGGCAACCCTGGGCGTCCTCCTACGTGACGCTGTCAACGCGGTTGAGGACCCGAGCGCCATCGCGAGAGGTCTCGACGCATTGGCGGATGCCCTAGTCCGCCGCGGTCGATGCCCACCAATCGGACCGATCTCGAACGCCGCCCGAATCGACGGACAAACAGTGGTGAGGAAGTACCAACCGCTCTATTCGCGGGTGAAGGCTACGCCCGGCGGCGTTGCCCTGCAGTTTGCGGGTTTGTCGGTCGGCGCCGGTCCCGACCACGAGGCCGCGATGCTGTTCATCTCGAGCAGTACCGAGCCGTTTCGGGTTCGCGATCTGCCCGAGCTCAATGCGCAGCAACAGGTTGAGCTAGCCCGATCGCTGATTGTGAGCGGATTCCTCGTCCGGCTCTCTGAGGCTCAGCCTGGCTGATCGTGCTGCATCGATGCCGACTTGGTGCCGAACGCGGACTGCGCGGCCACCAACGGCGGAATATGAGCATACGACGACGCTGCCGACACCATCGATCCATGGGAAGTAACCCGTAGCGCCATACCAGGGACTCGTCGCAGAGGTGAAATCGACGACCATTCTCGGCTGTTAGGCGGCGCAAGTAGCACGCCGTAGTTGTCGGCCGGGCAGCCCGAAAAGTTCCCGATCGCCGATCAAGGAGCGATGGCCGCTTCCGACGGCTCAGGCCCTGACGGCGCTGACCAGGGTGTTGCGGGCAATCATCGGCCCGGCTTCGGTCTCTGGTCCGGGGACCGGACGGCCGACCTCACGTAGGTAGTCCGCCAAGGGGGTGCCGACCGCGTTCCAGCCGTGCCGGCCGAACCATTCGGTGGCCGGGGCGTGTTGCTCGTTGTAGACCAATTGGAAAAACAGCCGCTTGTCACCCTGGGCGGCGGCCGCACGTTCTTCTTCGACGGCGGCCTCGAACTCGTCGGCTTGCAGTGGCGCGCCGTCCTCGACGGCGACATGGCTGCCATGTCCGGCCAGGCCGTTGATGCCGCTGAACAGCTGCTCCTGGGCGGCGGCCGGCAGATAGATCAGCAGGCCCTCGGCGATCCACGCAGACGGCATGGCGGGGTCGAACCCGCTGTCCCGCAATGCCTGTGGCCAATCGTCGCGCAG
>NZ_JBVAXR010000115.1:0-2458 GCF_055419445.1 Mycobacterium sp. IDUB_19
ACCCGCAGCCGCCGGCTCTACAAAATCACCCCGGCGGGGATGGACGCGGTCACCGAGTGGACCAATCACGCACCCGTGGATCCGCCCGTGCTCAAGCACAGCGTGCTGCTCCGAATTACGTTCGGCCACCTGAGTAACCCTGCACGGCTCAAGGAACTGCTGTCCGAACACGTGGCCTACGCCGAAGCCAGGCACCGCAAGGCCCTCGAGGACGCCGAGGGGGCCGAAGTCGAACCCGCTTGGGCGTACTCGGTGCTCGCGCTGCGCTGGGCGGCCAAGTACTACGCCGCCGAGCGCGAATTCGCGCTGGAACTGATGAAGGAAATCGACGAAGCCGACCGCATCATGCAGAACGCCGCCACGGGTGGCTTTGGGAAACCGCGCCCCACGCCGGGATACTGGCGTGAGGTCGAAAAGCAGGTCCAGGCCAAGCGGGAAGCCGATTAGTCGGTGCTCGCGGCGTCGCGTGCGGCGATGTAGCCGTATACGAGTCCCTGTGCGATCGTCGCGCCCGCCCCCGGGTATGTCGTGCCGAACGCGTTGGCGGCGGTGTTGCCGATCGCGTACAGGCCGTTGATCACAGCGCCGTCCTCGCGTAGCACCCGCGCCCGGTGGTCGGCTGTCAATCCGCCGCACGTACCCAGGTCGCTGAGCACCATCTTGACGGCGTAAAACGGGCCCTTGGTCAACGCGCGCAGGTTGGGGTTGGGCGATATCGTCGGGTCGCCGTAATACCGGTCATAGGCACTGCGGCCCCGGTCGAAGTCGGGATCGCAACCGGCAGACGCGTTTTGGTTGAAGCGAGTGACTGTCGCGGTGAACTCCGGGACCGGCACGTCGATCCGGGCGCCCAGCTCGGCAAAGTCGGCGGCGCGTGCCGCGATGCCCGCGTCGTACCACGTCTGCGGGATCCGCATCCGTGGAAATAGTTGGGCGCCGAAGACGTAGCTGTTGCGGTATTGCTGATCGAAGATGATCCACATCGATTCGATCGGACTGCCCGCGCGCTCCAGCTCGAGCAACCGCTGGCCGAACGACATGTAGTCCGCCGACTCGTTGGCGAATCGGCGGCCGTGCTGGTTCACGATGAGGCTGCCCGGAAGCGACCGTTCGGCCAGCATCACGGCGGGCGCCTGGCCGGGAAGCGGCGCGACGGCCGGGAACCACCACGCCTGATCCATCAGATCGATGCCGCCGCCGAGTTCTTGCCCGGCGCGGATCCCGTCGCCGGTATTGGTCGCGGCGCCGAGGCTCAGGTTGGCGCCCAGCGACTCGGATTGAAATTTCCACCGCATGTCCATGCTGTGGTCGAAACCCCCGGTGGCCAGCACCACGCCGCGGCGAGCGGTAATCGTCACCTCGCTGCCGCGGTGCGCCACGACCGCGCCGCGGACACGGTCACCGTCGAGGTCGAGGCGCAGCAGGCTGGTATCGGTCCACACCGGGATACCGGCGCGCAGCACACCCGCGAACAGACCGGCCGCCAGGCCCTGACCGCCCGCCGCGTAACGCCGGCCCAGCATCAGGCCGGCCAACCCTTGCGCAATTCGCTTGGCGAACGTCGGAATCCCCTTGCGCGGCACCCGCGCGACCAGATTCATCCAGCGGTAGTCGGCACCCGTCGTCGGGACCGGGACGCTGACCTCCATCAAGCCCGGTTCCAGTCGGGTGCGGTAGGGGCCGAGAATCGACGTGTCGAACGGGTGACACTCGCAGGTGCGGCCCGCCGCACTGCCGCCGTGCTCCTCGGGGTGGTAATCGGAATAGTCACGGGCCCAAAAGAACCGCAGCGGAGTCATTCGGCGCAACATCTCAACCGTCGCGGACACGTGCGTCAAGAATCCCGTTGAACGCGGTCGGGGCGCCGAGCCCGCGACCACCGAGTCGAGATAGGCCGCGGCCTGCTCCTCGGTGTCGTCGGCACCGGCGTCGCGCAGCACCGGACCCGCGGGTAGCCACAGCGCACCACCGGAGCGGGCCGTCGAGCCGCCCACGTGGGCCGCTTTCTCCACGATCAGCACCTTCAGACCGAGTTCATGGGCGGCCAGCGCTGCGGCCATGCCGGTGCCCGAGCCCACGACCAGCAAGTCGACGCTGGTATCGGCCACGGGAAGCCCCGCAGGGATCGTCGCACTGGGTGTTGTCACGCCGTGAACGGTATGCCGGGGCGGCGCAGCGCAGGAATAGGCGTCCTGATGAGTGGAACAGACACCCACCACGGGCGCGTCCTCAGGAGTTAAATCATGCGTATGACGTCGCAAGACACCGACGAAGTTCGGCTCATTGAAGCCCAGGCCGCACCGACGCGATTTGCCCGCGGGTGGCATTGCCTCGGCTTGACCAGAGATTTCGGTGATGACAAGCCACAGGCGATCAACGCGTTCGGTCAGAAGCTTGTCGTCTTCCGAAGCGGGGACGGCAAGATCAACGTCCTCGACAGCTACTGCCGGCACATGGG
>NZ_JBVAXR010000116.1:0-2451 GCF_055419445.1 Mycobacterium sp. IDUB_19
ACCCGCAGCCGCCGGCTCTACAAAATCACCCCGGCGGGGATGGACGCGGTCACCGAGTGGACCAATCACGCACCCGTCGATCCGCCCGTGCTCAAGCACAGCGTGCTGCTGCGACTTACGTTCGGTCACCTGAGTAGCCCCGCGCGGCTCAAGGAGCTGCTGCAGGAACACGTGGCCTACGCCGAGGCCAGGCACCGCAAGGCACTGGAGGACGCCGAGGGGGCCGAAGCCGAACCCGCTTGGGCGTACTCGGTGCTCGCGCTGCGCTGGGCGGCCAAGTACTACGCCGCCGAGCGTGAATTCGCGCTGGAACTGATGAAGGAAATCGACGAAGCCGACGCCATACTGCAAACGGCGCCCAAGGGCGGTTATGGCAAACCGCGTACCACGCCGGGATACTGGCGTGAGGTCGAAAAGCAAGTCGTGGCCAAGCGCGAAGCCGATTAGACGACGCCGGCCGCATCCCGGGCCGCGATGTAGCCGTACACCAGTCCCTGCGCGATCGTCGCGCCCGCACCCGGATACGTCGTGCCGAACGCGTTGGCGGCGGTGTTGCCGATCGCGTACAGCCCGCTGATCACGGTCCCGTCCTCGCGTAGCACCCGGGCCCGGTGGTCGGCGGTCAATCCGCCGCACGTCCCCAGGTCGCTCAGCACCATGCGAACGGCGTAGAACGGGCCCTTGGTCAACGCCCGCAGGTTGGGGTTGGGCGATATCGTCGGGTCGCCGTAATAGCGGTCGTAGGCACTGCTTCCCCGGTCGAAGTCGGGATCGCAACCGGCAGAAGCGTTTTGGTTGAAATGCGTGACCGTCGCGGTGAACTCGGGAACCGGCATGCCGATCCGGGCGCCCAGTTCGGCAAAGTCGTCGGCGCGTACCGCGATGCCGGCGTCGTACCAAGTCTGCGGAATACGCATTCGCGGAAACAGTTGGGCGCCAAAGACATAGCTGTTGCGGTACTGCTGGTCGAAGATGATCCACATCGATTCGACCGGGCTGCCCGACCGCTCCAGCTCGAGCAACCGCTGGCCGAAGGACATGTAGTCCGCCGACTCGTTGACGAATCGGCGGCCGTGCTGGTTCACGATGAGGCTGCCGGGAAGCGACCGTTCGGCCAGCATCACCGCGGGTGTCTCGCCGGGAAGCGGCGCGATGGCCGGGAACCACCACGCCTGATCCATCAGATCGATGCCGCCACCGAGTTCTTGCCCGGCGCGGATCCCGTCGCCGGTGTTGGCTGCCGCACCGAGGCTGAGGTTGGCGCCCAGCGACTCGGACTGGAATTTCCACCGCATGTCCATGCTGTGGTCGAAGCCGCCGGCGGCGAGCACGACTCCGCGCCGAGCGGTGATCGTCACCTCGCGGCCGGCGTGCGCAACCACCGCGCCGCGCACCCGGTCACTGTCGCCGTCGAGACGCAGCAGGGTGGTGTCGGTCCACACCGGAATGCCGGCGCGCAGCACACCGGCGAACAGGCCGGCCGCCAGACCCTGACCGCCCGCGGCGTACCGCCGGCCCAGTATCCGGCCGCCGAGTCCCTGCGCCAGTCGCTTGCCGAATGTCGGAATTCCCTTGCGCGGCACGCGCGCGACCAGATTCATCCAGCGGTAGTCGGCACCCGTCGTCGGGATCGGGACGCTGACCTCCATCAAGCCGGGTTCCAGTCGGGTGCGGTAGGCGCCGAGAATCGACGTGTCGAACGGGTGACACTCGCAGGTGCGGCCCGCCGCGCTGCCGCCGGCCTCCTCGGGGTGGTAATCGGAGTAGTCGCGGGCCCAAAAGAAGCGCAGGGGAGTCATTCGTCGCAGCATCTCGACCGTCGCGGACACATGCGTCAAGAATCCCGTCGAGCGCTGTCGGGGCGCCGAGCCCGCCACCACCGAGTCCAGGTAGGTCGCGGCGTGATCCTGCGTATCGCGGGCACCGGCTTCGCGCAGCACCGGGCCCGCGGGCAGCCACAGGGCGCCACCGGAGCGGGCGGTCGAGCCGCCCACGTGGGCCGCTTTCTCCACGACCAGCACCGACAGCCCGAGTTCGTGGGCGGCCAGCGCCGCGGCCATCCCGGTACCCGAGCCCACGACCAGCAGGTCGACGCTGGTATCGGCCACGGGAAGCCCGGCAGGGATCGTCGCGCTGTGTGGTGTCACGCCGAGAACCGTATGCCGGGGCCGCGCGGCGCAGGAATAGCCGTCCTGATCAGTGGAACAACACGACCCGACAGGGCGTCTTCGGGAGTTAAATCGTGCCTATGCATGACACCGACGAAATTCGGCTCATCGAGGCCCAGGCCGCACCGACCCGGTTTGCCCGCGGCTGGCATTGCCTGGGATTGATCAGAGATTTCGGCGACGGCAAGCCGCACGCGATCAACGCCTTCGGTCAGAAGCTTGTCGTCTTCCGAAGCGGGGACGGCAAGATCAACGTCCTCGACAGCTACTGCCGGCACATGGG
>NZ_JBVAXR010000117.1:0-2440 GCF_055419445.1 Mycobacterium sp. IDUB_19
ACGACAACCGGCCCGCCCGACCGGCCACGCCACACCGACAGCACGATCGGGACACTCGCCGAGGTGATCGTCACCTCTGCGTATCGCTCGGGGTGCTCCACCTCATTGCGCAGCCGCTGATCTCTATCGCGCATGCCCATCACCTCAATCGGAACGGGAGCCGATTGTTGATCCGCCCGCCTGGCGCGGGTATCCGGAAAGTCGGCACACACCACAGCGTGGCGCGGAAGCGGCACTGGCACCAGGGTCACAAGTCCCGGCAATACACATCGGTCACGCGACCGCTGTCATCAGGATCGGCTAGGTCCTCAACTTAGGTCAGTGGCCAGAATGGCGTCGGCGGTTCTCATATGGTCATCGGCCTGCCGCATAAGCGAGTCTGCTTGCTCCAGATCGGCCGACGTGCTGTTCGGTCCTAGCGACATGCAGACGTGCATTGCGGCGTGAACGTCGTCGATTTCGGATTGCAATGCAGTAGTCAGGGCCGGATCCGGCGTAGGCAGGTGAGCCTGGAGGTTGACCGTTAGTTCGTCGTGGGCCGATGAACACGCTACCCGGACAGAGCCGATGTCGTTGGCGTCGATCGCGTTGATCATCGCCTGCATATAGTTCCTCGTATTGTCGAAATGGACTTTGGCCTCTGAATACCACTCAGGGACGCCGGGGTAGACGGCGGTGGCGGTCGCAGGTGTCCCGACAACGAGCAGAGCCGCGGCGGTCAGGACCGCACCGCCCATGCGCTGATGAGTGTTTCGCCGGAACATGACCTGACTTTCGTTGTGTGGGCCGTGTTTTGGGCCAAGCAAAGCGATGCGGCCTCGTCTCGATACACGACGCTCCTCGCCCCACAACATCTTTGGTAGGGGCTTTTGACCCGTCGTTGCGTGTCGACGGCGCTCCCGACACGCGGGGCGCCGGGCTCACATCGCAGTCACGGCCGCAGTCAAGGCGACGCCGAACACCACGGCCGGCACGGCCATGCCGGCAAGAAACCCAAGCCCGAAGCGACGACCCCCGGCGGTGAAGGCGAGAACTGTTTTGACGAGCAGGTTGGAGCCCAGCGCGGCAGCCACTGCGAAAAGCGCGGTGTCGACGGTGATGTCGCCCTTGGCGGCGAGGCTGGCGGCAGCAACCGCACCCGCGTGGGCGTCGGCGAGACCCGCGGCGAACGTGGCAACTACCACCCCATTTGGACCGAGCATGTCAGCGCCCCACCGGCCAACGAGCAGGGCGAGAGTCAGCACGACGGCCAGGACGAGGGCGGGCCACAAGGCGAAAGGCCGGCTTGCCTTTGCCGGCTCGACGTCTTCGCCCTTCGCAGCATCCTGCTGATGAGTCCCCATGGCACCCCGGTAGACGAAGGCGGCGACACCCACGAGCACGACCGCTCCGGCGACCACTGGAGGCCACAGACGGCGCAGTACGTCGACGTCGACGAGCCCGATCACGATCAACAGCTGCACGAAGGTGGCGAGGCTCGCGAGCAGTGCGCTGGCCAGCGGCGCTCGGAGGCTCGCGGACGTTCGACTGAGCCGGCCCATCGACGCCGTCGTCGCTGTTGCCGAGACGAACCCGCCAGCCAAACCTGTGACGAGCACGCCTCGTTCGGGCCCCAGGGCCCGAACACCGATGTAACCGATCCAGCCGATACCGGTGAGCAGAACCACGAGAAGCCACACCTTCGCCGGGTTGAGCACGCCATAGGGTCCTAGCTGCTGATCCGGTAGCAGCGGCAGGATCACGAGCGCCACGACGAAAAACTTGATGGCGTCCTCTAATTCAACGTCGCTGACGATCTCGCGGGCGAAGCGATGGATGCGGGCCTTCGACACCAGCAGTCCTGCGACGACTACGGCGATGCCCACGGCTACCGCCGGGCGCGTGTAAGCGAGCGCACCGAGCAGGTAAGCGACGAACGCGGCGATCGCCGTGGTGGTTCCCGGGTCTTCTGCGCTGGTGCGAAAGTAGGCGAGCGTCAACAGGGCCGCTACGCCGACAAATCCGACCAGCACAGCCCATTCGTTGAAGCTGGCGGCGACGGCACCGACCAGCGATAGGAGCGCGAACGAGCGCGACCCAGCAGGAAGCTTGCGGCTGTGACTGCGTTCGCGCTCAAAGCCGAGTAGCAGTCCGATGGCCAGCGCCACCAGGAACGGCTGGATTTGCTGCCAGCTCACATCGACTCCGATTCAGCTTCCAATTGCTTCAGTAAGTTACGCCGGCCCGAATCTGACTGACCATCGCTGACGAGGTTTGCGAGGAAAGCGGGTCGGCGTGGCGAGGCCGGCTAGCCAGCGGCAGACATCGGCAGTGGCGGCTCAGATGTTGCTCGAGCACGTCACCGTTTGCCTCACGGCGCGAGTTGGACATGGCCTCCCGGCGGACGTTGGGGAGGAGGCGCCGGCTGTGGAGGTGGAGGTGCAGGCTCTTGCGGGGCGGG
>NZ_JBVAXR010000118.1:0-2438 GCF_055419445.1 Mycobacterium sp. IDUB_19
ATTCGGGAGCTCGACGTGGTAGATGTTGGCCCCCGGCCCCCGTCCGACCGCACCGGGCAATGGCAGTGAATTCAGGCTCTGGAATGCGCATCCCGACGACGTCAACGCCACACAACAGCCGACGACCAACACCCGCCTAACCGCAACCCGGGCGATCATTGCTGTGGCCCTTCGGCCGGCAGCAGCAAGTCCGACACACTCGACGCCGGTGGCACCGCCCCTGGCGATCCCGCCGGATCACCCGGCAGGCCGCATTGTGATCCTCCGATCCTGCGGCCCAACGTGCAGCCAGGGCACACCGGAATACCGTTGTACGGCAAGGGAACTAGCGACCGAGGTACGGGCGACGGGAAGCCGGCCACGCCGACGCCAGTCGGACCACCCGAAGCGAAATCGTCGAAACACGTGTGGATCAGCAGAATGAACTCCTTTCCGGTGCGATTACGGCGGGATTAGTGGGCCGATCGGTGTGGTGGTCGTCGCGGCGACGAGAAGTCCGGCAAGCTCAGCTGGCCGACTCAGGAACGGTGAATGCGAGGAGTCGATCGTCAGTGGTTCGACGCCAAGGCGCTTGATCACAACATCGGAGAGCCACCGCGGTTTGGAGCGATCCTGCAGGCAGAGGATGTAGCTGCGGGGCAGGTCGGCTGCCCAGAAATGGGGTACCGATACGGGCGTGGTCGTCGTGTCGCCGAACCGCTCCGGGCACAAGCGCTCAAACGCCCATCGTGCGGTTTGCTCGTCGCAGTCGTGGTAGAAGTATTTCCACGCGCCTTCGAAGGTGGCGAAGCTCATGGCGCCGTCGTCGCCAAAATGCAAGTGGCCGAACATCTCTCCGACGTCGGCGTCAAACGAACCGTCCTCGGAGTTGCGCATCGCCATCGCTTCGGGATAGGTGCGACCCTCACGAGGCAGCGCGGCCGCCAAGTAAATGATGTGGGCGACGAGGTCACTGGCTGCATCTGCGGCCAAGGTGATGTCGAAACCACCTCCGGAGTGGCCGACCAGGACATCTCCCGCTCGTAGAACGCCAACGATGGCGTCGCGTCGGTTGGCAAGCGTGGATTCCTCGTGAAGGCGCGTGCCGTGGCCGGGAATGTCGACGGCCACCGCGTCGTGGCCGAGGCGGTTCAGTTCGGGGATGGTCCGGTCCCAGCACCATGCCGCGTGGAAGCCACCGTGCACGAGGACGAAACGCATAGATCCTTCCCTTCCGGCCTAGGTGTGTCGAGGCCGGAGCGGTCGATGCTTAGCTACCCCCCGAGTTCGTGCCGCAGGAGTGCACATCACCAACGCGGCCATCGCCTGCGCGGGCTCGAGATTCGTGCGCCCCCTCACCGGAGTCGTCGACGCCCTCATCGCGTATCGGTGACTCATGAGTCCAGACGGTAACACGATTTCTACAAATGTAGGAAAATAAATCTACATTTGTAGAAACTCTTCGTGTGCAGGTCGGACCCGATCGGTCGGAGCCGATCGGTCAGAACTGGCCGTTGTGCACGTGATGGGAAGCGGCGACTCCGGCGACCAGCGCGTGCAGCAGCTGGGTGAGCTCCTCGGCACTGTCGACGCCCGGATGTCCAAATACCTGCCGGACGATCACACCGTTGATGAAGGTTGTGATCGCACGGGCCTGCTTCTCCACCAGAGCCCTATCGACGGGGCCGGGCTGCAGCTGCGTGACAGCCTGTTCGCTCAGCGCGACGAAACCCGCAATTGCATCCTCAATGGCACCCTGCAGCACTGCATCTCGGTGTGCATGCAACGCCAGTTCGTAGCGCGCCCGCGACCGATCCAGGCCGGGTCCGGTCGCCGAACGAATCACCATGTCGGCGAGTACCGACAAAGTGGTGGCGGCCGTTGTGGTCTCCGCCAGTGCGCGCCGTTGCATGACGTTTTCAAATTCGGCGGCGTCCAATTCGGCCACGCGCTCAGCCGTTGCGCGGAGCAACGCCGAACGGGTGCGAAAATACGATGACGTCGTGCCGTCGGGCAGCCCTGCCTGTCGCTCCACCTTGCGGTGGGTGAGCCCCTTGGCACCTTCGTCGGCAAGGAGTTGGATCGCGGCATCACACAGAATGCGGCGGCGCCCTGCGACATCAGCTTTCCGCTTCATAGCAACGCGGGCAGTGTATCTCAGCCAATCGTGTCCCGGGAGGTCACGGCCACGGGTGAACTGTGCGGGCGGTGCCCTGTTCACCACCATCGTGTTGTGCCACGAAAGTTCTGCTGCCGCCGCAACTGCGTCTACATCAGTGTCGAACATGCCCGCGTACACGTCGGGCGGCACCGCCACGCGCATGCGCCGCCAGCGGGCATTGTGGTCTCTTGACTGGGTCGACTGAAGAGGGGTCAAATCCTTTGCCCACCGCCACAAGTCAGTGGGTATGGTTCGACGATGACGCCGGGCCGCGCAGCGCGAAAGCCACGGCACGTGC
>NZ_JBVAXR010000119.1:0-2377 GCF_055419445.1 Mycobacterium sp. IDUB_19
TGCTGGGCACCACGCTGATCGGGACCGAGCAGATGGTCCGCGAGCGGCTCGCGGTCTGGCGCGACGCCGGCGTCAACGCCGTGCGGCTCTATCCCGCTGGCGACACCCTGGAGGCCAAGCTGGCGACGCTGGGCCGGGCGATCGAGCTGGTAGATCAGACTGGGGACCGCTGACGAATAGGCCAGTCGGGCAAGGGAATGCATTCTCTTGATCGAGGCTTGGGACGCCTGCTGATGCGAGTTGATCAACGATGTCCATCGTATGGCCTTGCCATCTACGACACGAACTTTTGAGGGTCTCGAATATCGTCCGATTTGACACCACTTCCGGTCCAGATGCTTGCGCAAATCAGAGCGGCATACGTCGAACTTGACACGTGTCAAGTCTGGCGGCAGGATGATCGTCCATCGAGCGCAACCAACAGGCCGTTGCGATGTAGGAGGTCTGACATGGCCAACCGCTACCTGCAGGGTCCGTTTGCCCCGATGCATGAGGAATACACCCTGACAGATCTGGAAGTTGTCGGGACCATCCCGGATTATTTGGATGGGCGCTATCTGCGCAATGGTGCCAATCCGATCAGTGAGGTCGATCCGGAGCTTTATCACTGGTTTCTCGGCGACGGCATGGTGCACGGCATCCGCATCCGCGACGGCAAGGCGGAGTGGTACCGCAACCGCTGGGTGCGCAGCCCCGTCACATCGAAGGCTCTCGGCGAGTCGGCACCGCCCGGCCACTTCGGCTTTTTTCCAATAGGCGCTAATACCAACGTAATCGGACACGCTGGCAAGACACTCGCGTTGCTCGAAGGCGGCATCGCCAACTATGAACTCACCGACGAGTTGGACACCGTCGGCGTGTGCGACTTTGCCGGAACGCTCACCGGCGGCTACACCGCACACCCCCATCGAGACCCCAAAACAGGTGAACTGCATGCGGTTTCGTATGGCCCCTACTGCGGCAACAAGGTGCAGTATTCGGTGATCGATGTCGAAGGTCGAGCTCGACGCACCGTCGATGTCACGGTTGGCGGCGGCACGATGATGCACGACTTTTCCCTGACAGAACGCTATGTCGTGTTCTACGACCTGCCGGTCACCTTCGACGCCGCGGTAGGCGCAGCCATGACGATGCCTCGTGGGCTGCGGCCGGTCGCCCGGCTGATGTTGTCGGCGCTGATAGGCCGGGTCGCTATCCCCGATCCCATTGCTGCGTGGCTGCCACAGGCGAGCACCGACCGGCGGATGCCCTACTCGTGGAACCCGAATTACCCGGCCCGCGTTGGCGTGATGCCACGCGAGGGTGGCGATTCGGATGTGCGCTGGTTCGAGGTCGAACCGTGCTACGTGTTTCACCCGATGAATGCCTACGAAGAAGGCGACACCATCGTGCTCGATTTGGTGCGAAACCCAAAGATGTTCGACCGCGATCACACCGGCCCTAACGAAGGGCCGCCCACGTTGGACCGCTGGATCATCGATCTGGCCGACGGGAAGGTGCGCGAATCCCGCTTTGATGATCGTGCCCAAGAGTTTCCACGCATCGACGAGCGCCTGCTTGGAAAGCGGCATCGGTACGGCTACACACCGATGGTGCTAGAGGGCATCGAAGGCGGGGACTCGTTGCTCAAGCATGATTTTGTTCGCGGCAACACTCAGTCGCGTTCCCTCGGCCCACAAAAAGCATTGGGCGAGTTCGTGTTTCATCCTTCATCGCCGGACGCCGCCGAAGACGATGGCGTGCTGATGGGCTATGCGTATGATCGATCTACCAATCGCAGCGAGCTAGCGATCCTGAACGCACAAACCCTCGAGGATGTTGGGTGCATCAAGCTGCCACATCGAGTGCCGGCCGGATTTCATGGCAACTGGGTACCGAGCACAACTAGCGAATGAGCAACGCTAGATGGGGGTATCCCTCCGCTCACGTGACATCGCTGTACAGAAATGTCACGACCCCCGACGGCGGCAATCGCGCGGACGCCCGCACGGGATCTCACACCGAGCCCTCTTCCACGGGGCCGACTGCGATTGACTTTCGAGACTCGCATATGCGGACTATTTCGATCCAGACGTCCGGTCCGCTGGCATCGGCCATCCGATACTCCGCGATCGTGGAACCCCGCGTACCGACTTTGCGGTTCTGGAGCGCTGCGAATCAGTCCTTGCCCGAAACTAGTGCACGTCTATCCTCACCGAGAAGTTGTGATCGGTAGCGACGCCCAGGGCCTGAAATTGCAGCAATAGCCGCGCGGTGGGCGTGGCAATGACGGGGAGCAGCCATGTACCGCACAGTCATTAAGGGAGTCGTAGCAGCTACCTTCGCGCTTAGTTCAGTGGGCTTGGCCGCGGCCACCGCTCAGGCAGAGCCAAACCTC
>NZ_JBVAXR010000120.1:0-2336 GCF_055419445.1 Mycobacterium sp. IDUB_19
TCAGAGGATGATACGACGCGGTGTCGATCGGGGCTGAACGAGACGCTGTTCACCGCCTGGGTGTGACCGGCGATGGGCTGGCCCACGGCCTTGCCGGTAGCTGCATCCCACATCCGCAGGTATCTGTCTTCGCTGCTGGACACGATGCGGTGACCGTTTGAGCTGACCGCTACCCCGGTGACCGTTCCCGTGTGGCCCTTCATCGGGTCACCGAGGGTTTTGCCGGTGTTGACATCCCATATCCGCAGGGTGTCGTCCTGGCTGCCCGATACGACGTGATGGCCGTCCGGGAAGAAGTCCAGACTCGTCACTCCGCCCGTGTGGCCCGACCACGGTGTGCCGATCAGGTGGCCGGTGCCGACATCCCAGAGTCGGATCAGGTTATCGAAACTGCCAGAAGCGATTTGGTGCCCATCGGGGCTGAACACCACAGTCGCCACGGCATCCGTCGCGCCGATCATCGGCTGGCCGATCGGCGTACCGGTGTTGGCATTCCACAGCCGGACTGTTTTGTCGTGGCTGCCGGACACGAGGAAGCTGCCGTCCGGGCTGAACGCCACACTGGTCACCCACGCGGTGTGGCCGACCAGGGGTTGACCGATCGGCCGCCCCGTTTCGGCGTCCCACAGCCGTATGGTGCCGTCCTTGCTCGCCGAGGCGACGCGATGCCCGTCGGGGCTGAACGCCACGCTCGTCACCGCATCTGTGTGACCGATCATCGGCTGACCGATTTGCAGGCCGGTGTCGGTATCCCAGAGTCGCACTGTCTTGTCTTCGCCACCGGAGACGATGCGATGCCCGTCGGCGTTGAATCGCGCACTGAGTACATTCCCGACGTGGCCGGACAGGACGTGTAAGCCCGCGTCCCACACCCGCACGGTGCCGTCATTGCTGCTGGAGAAGAAGCGATGGCCGCGCGAGCTGTACTGCACGCCGGTGACCCAGCCCGTGTGGCCTTGGCGCGGATCGCCCGCGGGCAGGCCGGTATTGGCGTCCCACATGCGCACCACGTCGTCCTCGCCACCGGAGATGATCTCGCGCCCGTCGGGGCTGTAGGCCACGCTGGCAACCGATCCGGTGTGACCGACGAGCGGACGCCCGACGGGCTGTCCGGTCTGCGGATCCCAGATCCGCAGGGTCTTGTCGAAGCTGGCCGAGACGAGGCGACGCCCATCCGGGCTGTAGGCCAGACTCTGCACCCAGTCGGTGTGGCCCAGCAGCGGTGGGCCGATCTGCTGGCCGGTGTCGGCATTCCACAGCCGTACGGTGTTGTCGTCTCCGCCCGAAGCGAATTGGTGCCCAAGGGGACTGAACTCCACGTCACCGATCGGTCCGGTGTTGCCGAGCAGCGGTGGGCCGATCTGCTGGCCGGTATCGGCGTCCCACATCCGGATGCTGCGATCGTTGCTGCCCGAGACGATGCGGTGGCCGTCAGGGCTAATCGCCACGGCCGTCACCTTGTCGGTATGGCCGGTCAGCGGTGCGCCGATCTGTTGACCCGTGTCGGCATTCCACACCCGCAGGGTGTTGTCGTCTCCGCCGGAGATGATTCGGCGCCCGTCCGGGCTGAACACGACTGCATTTACCGCGCCGCGATGCCCGGTGAACGGCGATCCACTGGGCTGGCCAGACTTGGTGTCCCACAATCGTAGCGAGCCGTCGAACTGCGCGGTGACAATGCGATGCGCGTCGGGGCTTACCGATATGTCTTGCACCGGGCTCGGCGTGCCGATGATCTTCTCTGTCGTCGATAGCACTACCAAGCCGTCGTACAGCGCTCCGGTATCGGCGGTCGGAGCGACATTGGGCGCCGCGAGTACTTCCTGGATGGCCTGGATGTCACCGCCCTGCAGGTCGCCGCCGAGGATGGCGCGGGCCTCCGACGTCAACCGCACCGCGATGGCCTCGCGGGTGCGCTCGTTGGCCTGTTTGCGCGCCTGGGTGGCCGTGACGACTCCGTAGATTGCGGCCGCGGCGGCCAAGATGGCGATCACCGCGACGGCTGCCAGCACCCGGGAGCGTCTGCGGAGGCCGCGTGCATGGCGTTCGGCGACCTGTTGGCTTTCTTGCGCGTGCCGGGCCACTTCCTCGGCGTGGCGCAGCTTTTCGTTGCGCGATTCTTCTTCGTCGTGCAGCCGCTGGTTTTCCGCTTCCCGGCATGCCCCCAGGTAGGGGCGACAGTCGGCCAGCAGTGTGCTGAATCCTTCTCGGGTGGAAAGCTTTTCGGCGTCGTCGAGCCGGATTCCGGTAAACAGCCATGACGAGTCGCGGCCATGGTGTTCCCAGGCGGCGGCATTGCGTTCGATGTCGTCGGCGATCTTGAGGTTCAGACGTTC
>NZ_JBVAXR010000121.1:0-2229 GCF_055419445.1 Mycobacterium sp. IDUB_19
TGCCAGCAGTCTTCCAGTCGCCTGGTTGGGGTGCGAATCGCGGGTGCAGACCGGGCAACCTCATCGCCAGCACAAGATGGGAACGGGCGCCCGGGAAGTCGGCGGCATAAGACCGCCCTTCAGGCGGCAACCTGGTCGTGGATTATGGGGACATCCACATACGCCAGCGAAGCCCGCCCTGGCTGAGATGCGCCCCAACCGGACCATCGCCGTGCAGATCCCGGCGCCCCACAATGCGCAACGAGAAATGAAGGGGCGCAGAGGAGAAGCTATTTGACTTTAGCGGCCGCCGCGGCCACCGCCAGCGCCGCCGCCACGTCCGCCACCGGCACCGCCGCCGCGGCCACCGCCAGCGCCACCACCACGACCGCCGCCAGCGCCGCCGCCGTGGCCGATGAACATTGTCCCGATGCTGTTCTTGATCATGGCCATACCCTATAGCCGAATCCGACGCGGCCGCAATATGTTTCACGGTGCACGCGGGTCCCGGCCGGTAGGTGAACGGAGGTGGTGATCCCGTTTAACAAACGGGGTGTTCACCGTGCCGTATGGGTATCCGCACCAACGAGTGACCCGGCGTCCATTGACGTTGACGTGACCCGGGCCCCCGTTGCTCAGCACTGCTTGAACCAGCGTTTTCCACGTGACACCTGACGAGGCTGCGAGCCCGACACGGGTGAATCGAGGCCGAAATGAGGCGATCGGCGTGGTTTGCTGTCATGCTCATGGCCATGGCGGTCACCCCTCAAACCGTCTATGCGCGAGATGGTGACGTCAACCTCGCGTACCAGGTCGTCGGTAGCTCGGGTCCCGATCTGCTGTTCGTGCCCACACCCAGGTTTCCGATCGACCTGATTTGGGACGACCACACGGTGGCCGACCATCTTCGCCGGCTCTCCTCGTTCGGCCGATTGATCCTGACCGATCTGCTGGGCGTAGGCAGCTCCGATGCCGTGGCGATCAACGAGCGTCCCGCGATGCAGGCCTGGACAGACGGGCTGCTCGCGGTGCTCGACGCGGCCGGCAGCGAGCGCGCTTCGCTGTTCGCGATGGCGGGATCGGCGCTTCCGGCGATGCTCTTGGCGGCAACCCATCCCCACCGGGTGCGATCGCTTGTGCTGTGGAGTCCCTACGCGTACTTCCTGCGCACGCCCGATCAGCCGTTCGCGATTCCCGAGGCGGCGTTGCGCAAGCTGTCCGACGCTGTCGGTGATACCGCGGGGAGCGGTGCGGCGACCGAGTTGCTTGCCCCGAGCTGGAGCCAGGATGTGGCGAAGCGGCGCTGGTATGGCCGCGGTGAGCGCCTTGCCGGCGGCCGCGGCTACTTCAGGGCAATCAGCGACTTGTTCCAGCACACGGATATGCGGTCGGTGTTGTCGAGCATTCAGGCGCCGACGTTGGTGTTGCATCGTCGCGGTGACCGTTTTGTCGTTGGCGGCCATGCCAAGTACGTGGCGGAGCGGATTCCCCATTCGCGACTGGTGGAGTTCGACGGCGATGACCACGAATGGTTGGCGGGTGACTCCGACCTGGTGCTCGACGAGATCGGTTCGTTCCTGACCGGCGCCCGACGGTCCAGGCCGAGCAATCGCGTCCTGTCCACGGTGCTGTTCACCGATATCGTCGGATCAACGGAGCGCGCAACGGCTTTGGGTGACCATGCGTGGAACGCGATCCTTGCCGCGCATAACCAGGCGGTCCAGCGAGAGGCGACCGATGCGCGTGGCACGGTCGTCAAGTTCACCGGCGATGGTGCACTGGCGACGTTTGATGGCCCGGCGCGCGCCATCAGCTGCGCGTGCGCAATTCGAGACGCGGTCGCGGATCTGGGCTTGCACGTTCGCTGCGGCTTGCACACGGGTGAGGTAGAGGTGGAGGACGGCGATGTACATGGCATCGCGGTACATATCGCGGCGCGGATCATGGGAATCGCACGACCCGACGAGGTCTTGGTCTCCGGCGCAGTTCCGCCGCTTGTGTTGGGATCAGGACTTGCGTTCGACGACCGCGGCCGACACCGACTCAAAGGCGTGCCGGACCGATGGCCCGTCCTCGCGGTGCACGACGACCATGCCTGACCCCAGCCGTGGGCGGGCGTTAATTGCGAGGATCTCGGCACCGGCGCGGGCGCGCCGCACGTAGTGCGAACGCGCTGGTCGCGAACAAGCTGCCGTCCCGAGGTCACCTTTTCGGCTCGCCGCAGTTAGGGTCGAATGTATGTGCGGCGCC
>NZ_JBVAXR010000122.1:0-2087 GCF_055419445.1 Mycobacterium sp. IDUB_19
GCGCGGGCGTCAGCAGTCATATCAGCTGTCTACCATCACCGGAGGCGCGGTCCAGGCGACCGCTTCGGGTCCTGGTGATCGGTGCCGGGGTGAGCGGTATTTCGGTTGCCCGCGGATTGCTGCGGGACGGACACGACGTCACCGTTTTCGATCAGCGCAGCGATACGCGCCCAGGCGGCGGCGCGGTGACCATCTGGTCCAACGGCGAGACAGTTCTGCGGCAGCTCGGCGTCGACATGGATGGGGCCGGTCAGCTGCTGTCCAGCGTCCGGGTGCTGACGTCCAAGGGGCACCGAGTCGCCACGTTGGACCTCACCACGATGGTCAAGCGACTGGGCGAAGCCGTGCGGATGGTTCCGCGCCGGGTGCTGCTGGAACGGTTGCTGGCAGATTTTCCGGCCGATCGCATCCGGTGCAACGCGCGCGCGGCCCGGGTCATCACGATGCCCCACGGGGTGGCGGTCGGGTTCGAAGACGGCAGCGTGGCCGAAGGCGACCTGCTGATCGGTGCCGACGGTCTGCATTCGGTGATCCGGGACGTGGTCGGCGCACAGCCCGCCGAGCCGACAGGCTGGTGCAGCTGGCAGGGCCTCGTCAGCCTTCCGGAGCTCGTTGACCGGGAGCTGGCTTATATCGTCATCGGCGAGCACGGAAACACCGGCTTTTGGCCGGCCGGGGGTTCACACGTGCAATGGTGGTTCGACCTGCCTTGGTCCCACGATTTCATTCGACCCCACCGCCCCGTCGAGGTGATCCGATCCAACTTCGCCGGCTGGTCCGACTCGGTCGATCTGGTATTGGCGAAATTGACCGACGAAGATCTGGCCCAGTCGCCCTACCCCCATTTCCGCCATCCGATTCCCGCCACGTTGAACGCGGGTCCGGTGACCTTGCTCGGCGATGCCGCGCACACCATGCCGCCCACACTGGCGCAGGGAACCAATCAGGCCCTGCTCGACACGATGGTGTTGTGCAAGGCGATTTCGAGTCTTGGCGGCCATGAAAGCCGGCCTGAGGTTTCGCGGGCACTGCGCTGGTATGAGAAGACCCGGCGGCGGCAAGTCAGCGCCGTGTCCAAGGTGGCGTCGCTGCAAGTCGCCCATGGCGAATCCGTGTTGAGACCGGCGGCGCTGATGCCGGATCGACTGCACACCTGGGCATTGACCAAGTTCGTGCGATCGACCAGCCACGCCCGGATCACCGCGCAGGTCGATCGCGATCTCGCGTCGGCAACCCCACTTGCGTCGCACCCGCGGTGACCAGCACCAGAGTCGTCGAGAGCGAATCGGCCCACACGCCGGTCGATACCGTACGAGTACGAGGCGATTTGGATGCGCCGTCGCGCTGGCTGTGGCTCGTCAAGTGGTGCGTGCTGGCCGTGCCGCACTACCCGATCCTGATACTTCTTTATCTGGTGTATCCGTTTATGACTGTCGCGGCCGGCGCCGTGATCCTGTTCACCGGGCGGTATCCGCGCCCGCTCTTCGATTTCAATGTCGGGGTGCTGCGCTGGTCCTGGCGGGTCATGAATTACCGGTTTCCGATGAACAGCACCGACAAATACCCCCCCTTCACGCTGTCCGCCCGGTCCGACTATCCGGGCGACCTTGACGTCGAATATCCCGAGCACCTTTCGAATTGGGCTGTACTGGTGAAGTCGTGGCTGTTGGCGATCCCGCAGATACTCCTGTGCTGGGCGCTGGAGCCGCTATTGCAGGTGCTCACCGTGATCGCGGCGGTGGCGTTGTTGTGCACCGGGGCGATCCCGCAGGGCATGTTCGATCTGCTGATGGGCATCGTGCGATGGCGCTACCGGGTGGCGGTGTATGTATCGTTGATGCGTGATGAATATCCGCCCTTCCGCATGGACCTAGGTAGCAGATAACGCCCGAAAATCCGTTATTTCCCTACATATATCGCCTCGGCCAGCCGTTCTTCGATCGCCTCTTCTACAACCGGTATCGCCGAGAAGCGATTGCTCACGCGACCGGCCGGCTGCTGATGTTGGGGCTCGGACCGGGAACCGACTTGAAGTTCGTCCCTCCCGCGGTGACCTCGATCTCCGCGGTGGAGCCGGTGGCCACATT
>NZ_JBVAXR010000123.1:0-2037 GCF_055419445.1 Mycobacterium sp. IDUB_19
TTGCGCCGTGCGCAAGGCCAGCTGGCCGGCGTGATCTCGATGATCGAGCAGGGCCGCGACTGCAAGGACGTGGTCACGCAGCTCGCCGCCGTTTCACGTGCACTCGATCGTGCCGGATTCAAGATCGTCGCCACCGGTATGCGCGAATGCACAACCGGAAAAGCGGCGAAGGGCAAGAAGCCACTCACCGAAGACGAGCTGGAGAAGCTCTTCCTCGCGCTGGCCTGACAGAAGAATCGATTCTTCCTAGTGCGGCCGTGTGACGTCAACACGTCACACGGTCACCTCTAGCGCGCCATCCTGCGCAAAGTCCTTCCATTGATGCGTTGACGGGTCTCGTTCGCTCTGTCGTATACTATACCCGGTAGGGTATATAGAGGCGGCGCTGATCTGCGCCCAGAGGCAAGCAAGGAGGTTGACGTGCAACCGGCCGGGAGTCTCCGTTTCCCCCTTGCTGCGCGCGTGCGCGGCGATGTCGCCTCGCTGTCACGGCAAATGCCCAGGCAGTCGCGGTCGCGTGGCCCGAAAGGCCGTCCAAATCGGGGTCGAACGACCCTGTTTGGTCCGTTAGCCCGGCGCGAAACTGACAACACGAGGCGAAAGGGAAAACACCGATGTTGACCTTTCTCAAACGAGCCTGGGTGCCGATCGTGGTCGTGGTGGCAGTTGCCCTCGGCGGTGTCGCCGTCACCCGACTGCGCGGCGTTTTTGGCTCCGATTCGATCTTCACGGCAACCGGCAGCAGCGCCGAACCGCTCGAGCCGTCGCATGTCAAGCGGGTGACGTACGAGGTTTACGGGCCCGGCGACACGGCGGGAAGCGTGAGCTACTTGGACACCAAAGCTCAGCCTGAACACGTGAACTTCACCAGTTTGCCCTGGACCTTCACGATAACGACGACGGTGCCGGCCGTGCTCGCCAGCGTGGTGGCACAGGGCAATAGCGACAACATCGGGTGCCGCATCACTGTCAACGGGGAGGTCAAGGACGAAAGATCCACGGCCGGACGCCACGCGCAAACTTCCTGTCTGGTGAAGGCCGCATGAACACCGAAAACGACGCCCGGGCGAGATTCATGCGGTTCGTCCGCAGGTTCGCGTGGCCCATCATCATCGGATGGCTACTATTGACCGTCGCCCTGAATGTGCTTGTGCCGCCGATCGAGTCAGTCGCACGCAACCACGCGGTCACCATGTCTCCTCAGGACGCTCCCGCGATGATCGCGGCCAAGCGCATTGGCGCAACATTCCACGAGTCGGATTCCGACAGCATCGCGATGATCGTGCTGGAGAGCGAAAAGCAACTCGGCGACGAGGCGCACCGCTATTACGACGGCTTGGTGAAAAAACTGCAGGCAGACCCCAAGCACGTGCAACATGTCCAGAACGTCTGGGGAGACCCGCTCACCGCCGCTGGCGTCCAGAGCCGCGACGGCAAAGCCGCCTACGTCCAACTCAACCTGGCCGGCAACCAGGGCAGCACCCTGGGCAATGAATCCGTCGACGCGGTACGGAAGATCGTCGACAAATCAGCGCCGCCCCAAGGGCTCAAGGTCTACACAACCGGCCCGGCACCGTTGACGACGGACATGAATGAGGCTGCCGACAAGAGCATGTTCAAGATGATGGGCGTGACGGGTGTGGTCATCATGATCATGCTCTTTATCGCCTATCGTTCCATCAGCACGGTGCTTCTCGTGCTCGTCATGGTCGGTTTCGAGATGGGCACGGCCCGAGGGCTTGTCGCGCTTCTCGGGAACAGCGAGCTGTTGGGATTTTCGACGTTCGTCGTCGCCATGCTGTCGTCTTTGGCCATTGCGGCGGGAACTGATTACGCGATCTTCCTCATCGGTCGCTACCAGGAGGCGCGCCAGGCCGGTCAGGATCGAGAAACGGCCTGGTACACGATGTTCCGCGGAACCTCGCACATCATCCTGGGCTCGGGGTTGACCATCGCCGGAGCCACCTTCTGCCTCCACTTGGCGCGGCTGTCGTATTTCAAGGCGCTGGGCATCCCGTCCGCTCTGGGATTGCTCGT
>NZ_JBVAXR010000124.1:0-1957 GCF_055419445.1 Mycobacterium sp. IDUB_19
AAGATGCCGGTGGCCACCTGATACAGCAGCGGCTGGAACAGGTGGGTGGTCGTCTTCGAGATGAGGGTGACGTCGACGTCGGCGCGCTTGAGCGCCTTGGCCGCATTCAGCCCGCCGAACCCGCTTCCGATGATGACGACACGATGGCGCGACATGATTCTCCTTCAGGTCCTAGATCCTTGGGGCCTCTACAGTCTCCGCGGCGCATCTCCACCGTACGACTTCGGTTTCAGTTGTACGTAGCGGCGACGGCGAACGCCGGCGAGTTGCCCAGTTGGCCCAGCCCACCGTGCTCCGGCCGGTCGATGCTGCCGAACTCAGGAACACCGCGTCGCCGCACTCGCGGCATTCGTGCGGGCTCGTGATGTCACTTGTCGGGCGCCGGGGTGCGATCCCCCGCCACCGACTGCGACCTCGACCACGCGATCCATTGCGGCGACGGGGGCGACCCACGCGTCGAACCTGAAATGCCTTTGCCGACAGCATCATTTGGTCAATCCCTCTAGCCCAGCAGTCGTGTTCACCTAGCGTGTCTTCATGACAACAACCGAACAGGTTCAGCCCGCCGCATCGATGCCCACGTCTCGCAAAGTGCTGTGCGTCGTCTACGCGCTCATCGCGATGGTCGCGCTTGTCTTGAATTGGAGTCAGACCGTCGCGTACACACATAGCGGCGTCGCCGCCTTCTTAGACCATTTCTGGCACGATGCCAAGGTCAACGCCTCGTCGCGCAACATGACCGCTGATGTTCTGATGCTCGGTCTTTCTGTCGCCATCTTCATGGTTGTCGAAGCCAGGAAGCATGGCTTGCGATTCGTCTGGCTCTACATATTCGGCGGGTTCTTCGTCGCTATCAGTGTGACGGTTCCGCTCTTTCTTATCGCTCGCGAGATTCGGATCGGCGCAGCAGAACCCCCGCGCCTTCGCCCGTTCGATGTGGTCCTGATGGCCTTGTCTGGGGCCGGTGTCCTAGCACTGACGATTTGGGTCGACATGGGCGGAATGACCTAAAGAGTCTTTCGACGAGTCGATGCCAGCGACTTCTCTGGACGTTTAGCGATGCGGGATTGTGGGTTCTGTAGGGTCCTGAGCTATGGGGGCACCTCAAGTCCCGTTGCGGCCGGAGCAGGTCGAGGCGGCACAGGCGATCTACAGCAAGTACAGCCGCCTTCGCGCTTGAAGTGTTCTTTTGCGATCCAGTAACACCACCTGCTCAGTCACTAGTGCTTCGTCGTAGGGGTCCGTATATTCCTTCCCTTACACAAGCAAGGAGAATTCTTGTGTTCGTCTGCGAAGCCGTCGATCTTGAGTTCCTTAACACAGCTCCCAAACGCCTTGATGCCGCCGTCAAAGTGGGTCGACCGCCGAGCGAGGTGTTCGCCGCATTTGCGCACGACCCGGCCAACTGGGGCGAGTTTTTCCCGGGCTTCAACACAACCGGGAACTACCACGCGTCGGGGCCACACGGCGTTGGCTCTCGCTGCACAAAGCGGGTCACCGGGATCAGGGTCGAGGAGACGGTACTGGCCTGGGATGAAGGCGCACGTTTTGCGTTCCGTGTCGACAGCACGGCCGCACCGGCGTTTCACGCATGGGTTGAGGACTACCACTTCGAGCCAGACGGCCGCGACGGCACTCTGTTGCGCGTTGCTATCGGCTGCAAGCCGCGACTGGCTTTCAAGTTGGCCACACCCGTACTGCCGCGCGCCTTGACTCTCGTGTTGACCCACGCGGGTCGCAAGCTTGAACATGGCCGTTGGTTCTCGACACCGACGACTAACTCTTGACATTCACGGGCTAGCCGCCGGAGTCCCGCGGGAAATCTGTGTCACGGCCAACGACGTGCCCCCGCCGCTCTCATGGGCGGTATTGTCCGTATCAGCATGAAGCAATTCATCCTCGGAGGACTGGCTACCGGGCTGGCTGCCGGCGCGCTGATCGCCTCGGCGCCCGCGGC
>NZ_JBVAXR010000125.1:0-1943 GCF_055419445.1 Mycobacterium sp. IDUB_19
TTGATCGGGGTCATGCGATTGCGGATCCCGGCACGTACCACGGTGGGGCCTCCGGAGCCCATGGCACTGCCCAGCATCCCCGCCATCCCCATCGAACTGAACAGGCTTCCCTCGCCAAGCGCGGCAGCGGGAATGGCCTCAGGCCCGGCGGCCGTCAGGGCGGCGGCCACCGTCCGGATCGAAGGGGTGGCCGAGGCCCAGCTCGGCGGGACTGTCAACGACCCGACCAAGGTGCCACGCGCAAAACCGGCCGTAGGGCTGATCGCGTCGAACAGCGTGCCGCGGGTGAAGCCCAACGCACCAAGGCCGGCTCCCAGCGCATCCTTCGGGAGCGCACCGTAGGCCACCGGTGGGGCGAATTTGAGCCACTGGGACACCGGGAAGTTGATCAGCAGCCCGATGTCGTTGAACGTCGTGGTCAGGCCGACGGGAACCTTGACGGCGTTGTACATCGCCGTGTAAAAGCTGGCTCCGCCAGGGACGGTGTTCAGGAGATTTGTCCAGAAGGTCTGGTAAGCGGTGGCGAGATTGGCCAGCCCCGACAGTGGCCCGGTTGCGCCGGTCGTGGCGGCCGCCGCTGCCGCGGTTGACGCCGCGTTGCCGGCCGCGGTGTTGGTGGACGCGGTGAGCGCGGCCGCCTGCATCTCGGGGCCCGCGGCGTTGGTGGTCTGCGGTGCCGGGCTGAAGTCCGCCAAGCTGTTGGAGGTGGTGGCCGAGGACGCGAAATAGGTGTCCATCGCCTCGGCGTCCTGGGCCCACATCTCGCCGTATTGCGCTTCGGTGGCCGCGATCGCCGCGGTGTTCTGCCCGAAGGTGTTGGTCGCCATCAGCTGCGCCAGCAGTTCACGGTTGGCCGCGATCACCGGCGGCGGCACGTGCGCGGCGAACGCCGTTTCATAGGCGGTCGCCGCCTGGGTCGCTTGCACCGCGGTTTGGGCGGCCTGGGTGGCGGTTTGTTGCATCCAGGCCACGTAGGGCGCGGCCGAGGCCGCCATCGCAAGCGACGACGGACCGACCCAGGGGCCGGTGGTCAGATTCGAGAGCACCGAAGAGTAGGAGGTCGCGGTGGATTGCAGTTCGGTGGACAGGTTCTCCCAGGCAGTGGCGGCCGCCACCAACGACTCCGCCCCCGGACCGCTGTACATCCGGCCCGAGTTGAACTCCGGCGGGAAGGCTCCGTAAAACATGTCTTTACCCCTTACCTGGTGGCGAGCGCTTGGCTGGACGGCGCCGGGCTGCTGTGCATTGTGGTCATCGCGATCAGTCCTCCAAGGCAGGGATCACGATGATGGTGGCGGCGGCGGGGTCGGCTTCCGCGACGATGCCGCCCAATGTGGCTGCCGTCGCGGCACTGCCGCTGACCGAATGGGTTGCGGTGGCGGCCACGGCGCGGCCGGCCAGGCTGGACAGCGCCATCTGGCTGAAAACGCCTTCCTCGCCGACCATGGCAGCCGGGGCGGCCGCCAAGTTGGTGGGCAGCGCCTGCGCGAGCATTCTGATGTTCGGGGCGGCCTCGGTCCACCCCTGCGGCACCGACATGCTTCCCACCAATGCTGACCTACCCATCGACCCGGTGACCGGGCCGCCACCAACCGCGGAGCTCAGCATCGGATGGATGCCGCCGGCGCCCCTGGTCAACGGCTCCAACTGACCCTTGATGAACTTCGGCCCGGACAGATAGGCCTGGGCCGACTGCCCGTTCTGGCCCCAGGCGTACGCCTGACCGAACGACAGGAACGGCCCACCGGGAATGGTGCTCCACGACTGGGGCGAGTAGACGCCGGTGAGGGCGCCGAAGATGGTGTTCCAGTTGGTCACGGCGGGCGGCACCGTCAGTCCTGTCGACGGGGCGGCGGCAGCCGTCGTCGACAGGGTCTGCGCAGCCGGCGCCGTCGTGGTCGCCAGTTGCGATAGGTGGGTCGCGGTGTTGGTCCCCGACGTGG
>NZ_JBVAXR010000126.1:0-1907 GCF_055419445.1 Mycobacterium sp. IDUB_19
CCGAAAGGTCGCAGCATCTCACTTGCCGGGCGCGGCCGCACGCGTTGTGGCCACCAGAACCAGCGCCCGAGCAATGCGGCGATCGACGGCGTCATCAGGGAGCGCACGACCAGGGTGTCGAACAGCAGGCCGAGGCCAATCGTGGTGCCGGCCTGGCCAATCGAGCGCAGATCGCTTGCTGCCATCGACATCATGGTGAAGGCGAAGACCAGGCCCGCCGCGGTGACTACTCCACCCGTCTCGCCCATCGAACGAATGATGCCGGTCTTCAGCCCGGCGCGAATCTCCTCCTGGAACCGCGACACCAGCAGCAAGTTGTAGTCGGAGCCGACGGCGAGCAGGATGATCAACCCGAACACCGGCGCGATCCAGTTCAAGTCCAGGCCCAAAATGTGTTGCCAGACCAGCACGGAAAGCCCGAATGCGGCGCCCAGCGACAACAGCACCGTGCCGACGATCACCAGGGACGCAACCAGAGCGCGAGTGATGATCACCATGACGGCGAAGATCAATGTCAGAGCGGCAATTCCGACGATCAGCAGGTCGTAGTTGGAACCGGACTGGATGTCGCGGTATATCGCGGCGGTCCCGGCGAGGTAGAACTTGGCGCCGGTGAGCGTCGTTCCCTTCACCGCCTCATGTGCGGCGTCCAGTTCGGGCTTGACCGCGGAAATGCCTGCCGGGGTCGCCGGGTCCGCGTCGTGGGTGATGATGAAGCGCGCAGCTTTCCCGTCCTGCGACAGGAAGAGCTTCAGGCCACGCTGAAAGTCGACATTCTGGAAGGCTTCCGGGGGTAAGTAGAAGTAGTCGCCACTCCTGGAGGCATCGAACGCCTGGCCCATCGCGCTCGCCGTATCGGTCATCTGGGCCATTTGCGTGACCAGGCCCGAGAAGCTGCTGTGCATCGTGAGCAAGGTCCCCTGCATGGACTGCGCGACGGCGATCATCGGCGGGAACTGGGCGAGCATCTGGGGCAGTATCGCGTCCACATTGCTCACGTCCTTGATCAGCGTGCTCATGTTCTCGCTGAACTTGTCCACGCCGTCGATCGCCTCGAACACCGATCTCGAAGCCCAGCAGACCGGGATGTTGAAACAGTGCGGTTCCCAATACAAATAGCTGCGGAACGGTCTCGCGAAATCGTCGAAGTCCGCCAGATGATCTCTCATCTCGTTCAGCGTGGATTGCATGTCGCCCATGTCGCCGACCATGTGATGAGTCGCGCTACTCATCTGACTCAGCAGACCCTGCATTCGTTCCATCGAGCCGATCATGGCACCAAGATCGTCGCTCATCGTGAGCATGTCGGCCGTGCGGTCCTTCATGAATTGAAGGTTCTGCTGGATCGGAATCGATTGGGCGCTGATCTGGAACGGTATCGACGTGTGCTCGATCGGGCCGCCCAACGGCCGCGTGATGCTTTGCACCATCGCGATTCCCGGCGAACGAAAGACATCTTTGGCGAGCCTGTCCAGGATGATCATGTCGCCGCTATTCCGCATGTCGTGATCACTCTCGATCATGAGGATATCGGGATTCATTGTCGCGGCGCTGAAATGGCGCTCCGCGGCCGCGTATCCGACATTCGACGGCAGGTTGGCGGGTATGTAGTAGCGGTCGTTGTAGCTGATCTTCATGCTCGGCATGACAAGGATGCCGACGATTGCGATGGCCAGCGAGGCCGCGAACACCGGCCCGGGCCAGCGCACCGTGGCGGTGCCGATGCGCCGCCACCCGCGCGTCTTGATCATCCGTCTCGGGTCGAGCAAACCGAACCGGGTGGCCACGGCGACCACCGCCGGCGCGGCGGTCATCGCTCCCGCGACGACGACGAGCAATCCCAGAGCGGACGGGATGCCCAGCGCCTTGAAATACGACAGCCGCGCCAAGTGGAGGCAGAAGGTGGC
>NZ_JBVAXR010000127.1:0-1822 GCF_055419445.1 Mycobacterium sp. IDUB_19
TCGGTGGTCAGCAGCGCGCGCATGGCGAACTCGCCGTGCAGCGGCTCGGTCATCTGCACGTCGTAGAACCCGGTGCCGTCGCTGTGCCAGGTGTCGACATGCGCGCCGGCGATCGGCCTGCCCTGTTCGTCGACGACACGAGCGGTGACGAACATCGGTGTGCCCGCGACGCCGTTGGCGATGTCGGCGCCGTTCGGCGCGGTCGGACGGCCCTCGACATAGAACGGGCCCAGCAGCGCCGAGTCGGTGGCCGATCCGCCGGTGTGCTCGTGGATCTTGTCCAACAGCATCGACAGGCCGAGGATGTCGGAGAGCAGCACCACCTCTTGACGCCTAGGGCTGGAGATCTTGCCGAGCCGTTCGAAGAAGTCCATCGCGGTGAACCACTCGTCACCGGTCAGCCGCACCTCGCGGGCGAAGTCGTGCAGGTGCTGCACCAGGCTGACGAACAGTCGGCGGAAGCGTTCGTCGGTGGACGTGTCAAAGGTTCGTTGCACGACTTCAGTGATCGTTTGTTCGGTCAGATTGGTTGACATGCCAATGCCTTTCAGGGGTTGATCACGATGCGGCCGACGATGCCGTCGGCGACCGCGCGGTAGGCGGCTGCGCTCTCGTCGAGGGGATAGCGGGCGGCGATGGGCAGTGGCCGGAACTCGCCGGATTCGAAGTACGGCAACATCTTCTGAAGTAGCTGCGCGGAGTCGACGACGCTGAGTTTGCCGCTGTCGGCGCCGAAGATCCGGGTTTCGTTGTGGTACAGATCCCTCAGATCGATCTCGACCTTTGACGGGCCGACCGCGCTGATGACGACCAGCCTGCCGCGGTGAGCGAGCGCGGCGAGCGCGGCCGCCGTGGTCACGCCGCCGACCGCGTCGTACACGACGTCGACGCCCTTGTCTTCGTTGGCTCGTATGATTTCGGCGGCGACGTCGGCGTTGGGATCGAAGGCGACGAAGTCGTCGAGGACATTCGCGGCGGGCGTTTCCGGGTCGGGTTTGCGACGATCCACACCGATCACCGTGGCGCCGAGCGCGTGCGCGATCTGCGCGACGGCACCGCCCACTCCCCCGGGGACGCCGAAGATCGCGATCGTTTCTCCAGCTGTTAGCTGTGCTGTTTCCACCGCGCCGTGCCAGGCGACCACGAAGTTGACACCGACGGTGGAGGCCTCGTCGAAGCTCAGCCGCTCGGGCTTGCGCGCCAGCGCTTCGACCGGCACCGAGATCAGCTCCGCGTGCGAGCCGTCGCGGGTGAACCCGACGTCCCCGCCGGTGCCCCACACTTTGGCGCCTTCCCATTCGGCTGGACCGCTGACGACGACTCCGGCGAAATCCCGTCCCGGCGTGCGCGGTAGGACCGTCCAGTCCATCTGTCCAGCAACGTTTTTCACGTCGGATGGGTTGACCGAAGCCGCTTCGACGCGGATCACCGCTTCCTGCGCGTTTGCGCGCGGGTCGGGCAGATCCGCGATGTACAGGACGGTGGGGTCACCGAACTTGTTGAAGCGCAAGGCCCGCATGTTTATATCCTCTCCTGCAGTACCCTCACCCGTCACGTCGACGCGTGACTACGCCGACTAGGGGCTGGGCGGATCGGGAAGGTTGGTGCAGACCTTGACGTACCCGATGTTCGGCGACACCCACTTGTTCCACTCGGCATGGGTCATGTTGGCAGAAAGCTTGTCGCACAACAGCGTTACCCATTCGTCCTTGGGAGGTGCCGGCCACAACCGCAGTAGACCGTCATCAGAGGATGATACGACGCGGTGTCGATCGGGGCTGAACGAGACGCTGTTCACCGCCTGGGTGTGACCGGCGATGGG
>NZ_JBVAXR010000128.1:0-1808 GCF_055419445.1 Mycobacterium sp. IDUB_19
GTCTACAACGGCGTTATCGAGGACATCCGCCAAGCCATTGACGAGACAGACGAACTCGACCAGGTCACGCAGGATCTCTTGATCGGTCAGGCCGGGCCCCTGGAGAAGTTCCAATGGTTCGTCCGCGCCCACCTCGAAAGCGCCGGCGGCAAGCTGAGCCACGGGGACAAGAAGACGGAAAAGGCCGCGGCCAGCACAGCGCGGCGCAAGTCCTAAGGCGCTTACTCAGGCGCGGTTTGGCGCTTACGTTCGGCCTCGGCGGTCTCCCGATTCAACCGCTGCGCCTCGTAAATCGTGACGTTGGTGCGCGACATCAGCAACGACGCGATACCGACCGCGATGATCGCGCCGGGCACCACCGAGAACGAGCCGGTCATCTCCGCGACCATGATCATGATGGCCAGCGGTGCGCGGGCGACGCTGCCGAAACACGCCATCATGCCGACCACGACGAAGATGCCCGGCCCGTCGGGGATGCCGGGCAATCCGGATAACTCGCCCAGCCGCCAGACGGCGGCGCCCGCGAAGGCGCCGATCACGATCCCTGGGCCGAACAGCCCGCCCGAGCCCCCGGTGCCGATCGACAGCGATGTCGCGACAATCTTGGCCAGCGGCAGGACTAGGACGATCCACAGCGGGATTCCCATCAGCGATCCGCGGTCGGCCGCCAGCTGGGCCCAGCCGTAGCCGCTGCTGAGGATCTCGGGTATCAGCAGACCCAACAGCCCGACCAGCAGCCCGCCCACCGCAGGCCTGAGCACCGGCCCGCCGGGAAGTCGGCGGGTGAGCCGTACCGAGGCGTGAAAGATCCGGGCGTACAGGTAGCCGATCGCCGCGGCGACCAAACCGATCACCACGAACCACAGCAGCGGCCACGCTTTTTCGAAGCGATATTCGGCGTCGATGTAGCCGAACAGCGGGTCGAAGCCCAAGAACGCTCCGAGCACCGCATACGCGGTCCCCGCGGTGATGAACCCGGGGAGCAGGAAGCGATACTCAAAATCGTCGCGGTAGGGGATCGATGCGGCCAGCACCGCCCCACCCAGGGGCGCGGCGAAGATCGCGCCGATGCCCGCGCCGATACCCAGCGCCACCGCCATCCGGCCGTCCTCGTCGGACAGGTTCAGTCGTCGGGTAAGCAACGAGGCGAAGCCGGCCGAGATTTGCGCCGTCGGGCCTTCGCGGCCTCCGGAACCGCCCGAACCTATGGTCAGCGCGCTGGCGACGATCTTCACCAGCACCGCGCGGAAGCGAATGGCACGGGGGTCGGTATGCACCGCCTCGATGGCTTCGTCGGTGCCGTGCCCGGTGGCCTCCGGCGCGAGCTTGGCCACCAGCAACGCCGACAGCAGCGCCCCGGCCGTCGTCACCAACGGAATTGCCCACGGACGTGTGAAGCCGGGCGACCCGTGGCTGCCGCCCTCGCCCACTGGTGTCGGTATGCGGTAGTCAGCCAGATAGCCCAGCAGGAAGTCGCCCGCGTATTTCAGGGCCAGGTAGAACACGACCGCGCCCAGGCCGGCAATGACACCAATCGTGACGCCCAGGAGCAGCCACTTACGCAGGTAGCCCGACTCCCTGATCGATGCCCCGAATCGCCCGCCCGCGCCGGCGGTCGTGGCGATCGCGGGCTGGGGCTCGTCCTCCGTGGGCTCTGTCACCGTACGAGTCTGACCCGCGACCCGCTCGCCTTCCACCGCGGGAATAAGTGGACTCTGGTCCGGTTATACCGGTAGTCCTAGACGAAGGAGGTCGATATGCCTGCCATCACCGCAGACACGTTGACATTGCCCCGGGTGAGCGCGGCC
>NZ_JBVAXR010000129.1:0-1796 GCF_055419445.1 Mycobacterium sp. IDUB_19
CGTGGAATGTGGGAACGTTCGGCCGAAACCCGGTCGCGCTGGTCGTGCGGAACGAAACCCACGATGTCCTCGCGTGAATTGATCAACAGTTTCTGAAATATCGACGCTACTTGCGCATCGGAGGTTCGCGTCGAGGTTCCTCGGCGCGCTCCGATGGCGCTGTTGGGCCAGCCGGCCGCGGCCAAGATGGCGACTTCCTGTTCAGCCTTCGACAAGGTCTGCCAGCTCGAAGTGTCCTTCGTCGCCGGATCGCCTGCGTTGATCGACACCGCGCCCGACGCGATGCGCTGCAGCTCGGCGCGCTCGACAAACAACCGCGACCCGCGCTTTTCCGTGTCGGCGTAGCTTTTTTGCCCGAGTACCTCGCGTGCGACCTGCTCGGCGGTGCTCGTCTCATCAGCGAATGGACCCATGTTCTCGATCAGCACGCAAAGCCGGGCTCGCTGGGTCTTCACCCCACCGGCCAGGTAGGCGATCTGGCTGGCCAACGCGCCCACGGTGCTACGGCTGGTGTGTGGGGCCGCAAGCTGGTCGGTAATCAGTCGCGCCAACGACCACATGCGGATATGGATCGTCCAGGTCATGCCCCATTGATCCCCTAGGGACAACTGGTAGGCCAGCGCGGCGCGACCCAGCTCCAACGCCTCACCCACATCGCCGTATTTGTTCAGCGCAATCGCCAATGCCATCTGAGCCCACGACCGTCCATAGGTAATACCGGCCTCGGTGGTCCGCTCCAGGTGACGCCGACTGATAGTCGTGGCCTGCTTGGCCGATCCCAAGAGTCCGGCGGCCATCGCCTCGAACAGCTCGCTCATCGCTTCGCCACGGCCTGGGATGTCGCGAAACTTCTCGCGGGCACGAGCAAGCACAGCGATGGAACGCGGATCGCGGCGGGCGAACATCAGCTCAACACCCCAGGCGTAGTCGACCACCGCGGGCAACCCGATGTCAGTTTCTGGCCGATCGCGCCAGCGCCCGGTGCCGGCCACCTGTCCATCGCAAGCACCGACGCAGCGTTCCAAGAGCTCCTCGGCCTCCCGAGGGCGCCCCTCGACCAGAGCCAACCACGCGAGCTGGGCCATCGCCGGAAGCTGAGACTCAATTGGGTGGGATCCCAATGCGTCCGTGGCCGCCAAAGTCTGCTCGATGCGGCCGCGGATCTCCGACAATGAACCGAGGAGAAACGGTGCGCGAAGCGACATCAGGCCAACGCAGATTTGAAGTCCCACGTCTGGCTTGCCGGCCGCCATGCTGGTATCGATGGCCCACCGGATGTTCGACCACGCCCCCATCGCCCAGTTCAGGCACTCCTGTGCGGTGGGGCCAAACCACTGGGCTTGCACATGCAAGACCTTGTCGCGGTAGTAAACGTAATGCCGCTGCGCCAGCCGGGCCGACTCATCGACCTGCTCGGTAGAACGCTCGGCCAAACGCTCGGCAGCGAACAACCTCAGGCTTTCCAGCAGAAAGTAGTGCACCGCGTCCGCGGTGATGTGGATCGAGACCAGCGACTGCTCCACCAGCCGCTCCAGCAGTTCACGGACCTCCGCGCGGACCAGGCCAACATCTCCGCCTTGATCTGGATCCACAGAAGTCGGCGCGCCGTCACAGCCCTCGATCGGCACATCGTCGGCGCACACCGCTCCGATGGCCTCCAAATCGGCGCCCACATCGGCTACAGCCTCACCGGCGTCCTCGGGGTTGACGTCATGACCTGGGGCGAAGACCGACAACCGGTCAAACAACAACCGCTGCTTGTCGGTGCACAACTCATACGACCACGCGATCACATC
>NZ_JBVAXR010000130.1:0-1777 GCF_055419445.1 Mycobacterium sp. IDUB_19
TCGGTCATCTGCACGTCGTAGAACCCGGTGCCGTCGCTGTGCCAGGTGTCGACATGCGCGCCGGCGATCGGCCTGCCCTGTTCGTCGACGACACGGGCGGTGACGAACATCGGTGTGCCCGCGACGCCGTTGGCGATGTCGGCGCCGTTAGGGGCGGTCGGACGGCCTTCGACGTAGAACGGGCCCAGCAGCGCGGAGTCGGTGGCCGAGCCGCCGGGGTTCTCATTCATCGTGTCCAGCAGCATCGACAGGCCGAGGATGTCGGAGAGCAGCACCACCTCTTGACGTGTCGGGCTGGAGATCTTGCCGAGCCGTTCGATGAAGTCCATCGCGGTGAACCACTCGTCGCCGGTCAGCCGCACCTCGCGGGCGAAGTCGTGCAGGTGCTGCACCATGCTGACGAACAGCTGCCGGAAGCGTTCGTCGGTGGACGTGTCGAAGGTTTTTTGCACGACTTCGGTGATCGTTTGTTCGGTCAGGCTGGTTGCCATGGCGGTGCCTTTCAGGGGTTGATCACGACGCGGCCGGCGATGCCGCCGGCGACCGCGCGGTAGGCGGCTGCGCTCTGGTCAAGGGGGTACCGGGCGGCGATGGGGAGTGGCCGGAACTCTCCGGATTCGAAGTAGGGCAACATTTTCTGAAGTATTCGCGCGGAGTCGACGACGCTGAGTTTGCCGCTGTCAACGCCGAGGATCCGGGTCTCATTGTGGTACAAGTCTTTTAGATCGATTTCGACCTTTGACGGGCCGATGGCGCTGATGACCACCAGCCTGCCGCGATGGGCCAGTGCGGCCAGCGCGGCCGCCGTGGTCACGCCGCCGACCGCGTCGTACACGACGTCGACGCCCTTGCCTTTGTTGGCTCGTTTGATATCGGCGGCGACGTCGGTGTCGGGATCGAAGAGGACGAAGTCGTCGATGGCATTGGCGGCGGGCGTTTCCGCTCCGGGTTTGCGACGACCCACGCCGATCACCGTGGCGCCGAGCGCGTGGGCGATCTGGGCGACGGCGCCGCCCACTCCCCCGGAGATGCCGAAGATGGCAATCGTTTCTCCAGCCTTCAGTTGTGCTGTTTCCACCGCGCCGTACCAGGCGACCACGAAGTTGACGCCGACGGTGGAGGCCTCGTCGAAGCTCAGTCGTTCGGGTTTCCGGGCCAGGGCTTCGACCGGCACCGAGATCAGCTCGGCGTGGGAGCCGTCGCGGGTGAACCCGACGTCCCCGCCGGTGCCCCACACTCTGGCGCCTTCCCATTCGGGTGGGCCGGTGACGACTACCCCAGCAAAGTCGCGTCCGGGGATACGCGGCAGCACAGTCCAGTCCATCTGGCCGGCAACGTTTTTCACGTCCGAGGGGTTGACCGACGCCGCTTCGACGCGGATCACCGCCTCCTGCGATGTGGCGCGCGGGTCGGGCAGATCCGCGATGTGCAGGACGCTGGGGTCGCCGAATTCGTTGAAGCGCAGAGCCCGCATGTTCATATCCTCTCCTGCGGTACCCTCACCCGTCACGTCGACGCGTGACTACGCCGACTAAGCGCTGGGCGGATCGGGAAGGTCCGCACACACCTTGACGTACCCGATGTTCGGCGACACCCACTTGTTCCACTCCGCATGGGTCATGTTGGCAGAAAGCTTGTCGCACAACAGCGTTACCCATTCCTCCTTGGGAGGTGCCGGCCACAACCGCAAGAGACCGTCGTCAGAGGATGATACGACGCGGTGTCGATCGGGGCTGAACGAGACGCTGTTCACCGCCTGGGTGTGACCGGCGATGGG
>NZ_JBVAXR010000131.1:0-1626 GCF_055419445.1 Mycobacterium sp. IDUB_19
CACCCGCCCCGCGATCGCGGAACGGGTGGACTCAACCAGAACTACTGCGGCCTACACGTCGTAGTACAGCGCGAACTACATGCAGCGCATTTTCAGTGTTTGCTGTGTTGACAGCGACGGAATGATCCTGGTCACAGCGTTGGTTATGTTGGCTAATGGAAGCCGCCGTCAGCTCTACTGCGGACGATCTGCGGACGGTTGCCGGTATCCGAGACCTGCCACCATGAGGTCGGGTCCACCGGCTGACTAATTCCGCGAAGACGCCCTTCGCTGCTCGGGGGCCCGGATCGCGCACAGCAGCCAACCGCGCGCTGCCTCGGCTATCACCAGGAGGAACCACTAGGCCACACCGCCTCATGATTCCGGGCTTGGGGATGGCCGGGCTGGGAAACGGTGAACGTCATGACCGGAGCGGCGCTGGCCCAGCACCGGCAACAGAGTCGGTGGGCCCGAATCGGTTGATTTGTTGTCGGGGTGTCGGTCTACGGAGAGCTTCTTCGTCGTATAGATAGACAAGGAGAACGCCATGAACATCGTGAAACTCAACGACATCGCACGCCAACTCATCGGTTCCGACCCTGCAACGCTGGTTACGATCAATCGCGACGGCAGCCCGCAAATCAGCGTGGTCTGGGTGACGGTGCAGAGTACGGCCGACGGCGGTGATGAGCTGGTCACCGCTCATCTGCAGGAGCATCAGAAGATCCGCAACATCCGGCGCGATCCGCGCGTGGCGGTGACCATCGTGTCCGTGGACCGCAGCGGGCCACAGACACCGTATCTATCGATCAAGGGCACGGCGCACGTCGAGGAGGGCGGTGCTCCCGAACTGCTCGACGAGATCGCCACAACCATCTTCGGCCCGGGCACGGGATTCCCGCCGCCCGACGCGCCCCCGGGATACCTGACTCACATCACGATCGAAAAGGTCGGCGGCGTGGGCCCATGGGCGACTTGAACATATCTGCCAGCCATGGCAGAAGACCGACCGACTCTCGCTCGGGTACTTCTGGACCGACGCGGAAAGCAGGATCGCGAGGTCCTGCGGAATCGGGATCGGCTGATCGCTGCCGTCGGTCTTGAGTGGCTTGCCAGGCCGACATGATGGTCACCAATGGGCCCGGTACTGACCGCTGCGGCCCGTGGATCATCGAGCGCGCGATGCGCGATGTCCGGGAAACAATCGAGGGTCTGCCAGAGGGTTTCAACTTCCACGATCTTCGGCACTGTCTGGCTTCGCTACTCATCGCTTCGAGTGCGGACATCAAGACCGTGCAGGCGCGAATGCGGCATGCCAGCGCGCGCACGACGCTCGACACATATGGCCATATGTGGCCAGATGCCGATGAGTCCACCCGCTCGGCGATCGGTGCTGTGATCGCGAAGCGGATGGACTCAATCGGAACTACTGCGGACGGACTGCGGACGCAATGACGAAATCAGGAGCGTTTACGCAGGTGGCAGTCCGTAGCTGGCCTACACGTCGTAGTACAGCGCGAACTCGTACGGGTGCGGCCGGATCTGAACCGGCAGGATCTCGTTGTCACGCTTGAAGCTGATCCACGTCTCGATCAGGTCGGGCGTGAAAACGCCTCCCTCAGTGAGGTATTCGTGGTCCTCTTCCAG
>NZ_JBVAXR010000132.1:0-1621 GCF_055419445.1 Mycobacterium sp. IDUB_19
AGAGACGACGAAAGCGTGCGCGCGCCGCTGCAGATGCTGTCGAACCTGCTGAGCGCGTGGGAGCGGCATCGGGTGGGTGATTTGCTCGACGACGCTCTGGCAGGAGGGGTTTCGTGAGCTAGGGCGCGTCGTCGTCTCGATCTTGGAGCAGCTTTTCGGGATGATGGAATGTGTTGACGCGTGGTTGGCCACGGTCCAAGTGGGGAGGCGGGAGCCATTCGGTGTCGCCCTCGGCGTTCTTGCGCGTGGTCCATCCCGTCTCGACGAGCCGGTTGTCGATCCCACACGCAAGGGTCAGCTCGTCGATGTCGGTGCGGCGGTTGGTGGTCCAGCCCCGAACGTGGTGGACCTGGCTGTGGTATGCGGGCGCGTCGCAGCCGGGTTTGGTGCATCCACGGTCTTTGGCGTACAGCATGATTCGTTGTGCGGGGGAAGCCAGCCGCTTGGTGTGGTACAGCGCAAGGGGCTTGGCGCTGTCGAAAAGAGCCAGGTAGTGATGGGCGTGGCTGGCCATCCGAATTAAGTCTGACATCGGCACCACGGCGCCGCCGCCGGTGAAGCCCTTGCCTGCCGCGGCTTCCAGATCCTTCAGCGTGGCAGTGATGACAATCGAGACGGGCAGGCCGTTGTGCTGGCCCAGCTTTCCCGCCGACAACAGGCCCCGCAACCCGGCCAGCAGGCCGTCGTGGTTGCGTTGGGCTAGGTTGCGGGTGTCACGCTTGACCGCGTCCTCATTCGGTGTCTCGTCGACGACGGGTGTGTGGTCGTCGGGATTGCATGCGCCGGGGGCGGCCAGCTTGGCCAGCACGGGTTCGAAGGTGGCGCGGGCTTCGGGTGTCAGGTAGCCGCTGATGCGCGACATACCGTCGCATTCTTGTTGGCCGATGGTGATTCCACGCTTGCGGGCGCGGTCCTCGTCGCTGAAATCCCCGTCTGGATTTAGCCAGTCCATGATGCGCTGGGCGTACTTGGCCAACTCATCGGGACGATACCCGCCGGCCTTATCGGCGAGATCCTCGTCCGCGGCTTCTCGAGTGAAAAGGTCTACCTCAGGCGGCAGGTGAGCAAAGAAACTGCGGATTACCCGCACGTGCCCATCGCCGATTAGCCCCTCGCGTTGGACAGCCGCCGTTGCGCTCAATTTGGGTGCCAAGGGTTCACCGGTGAGCGTTCGACGTTCCCCGAGATCGGCGGCTTCGTCGATCCGCCGACCGGCCTCGGCCTTGGTGGTGCGCCACCGATCGGCAAGCACCGAGCGCAAATTGCCGCCCAGTTCTGCTTCGCTTGCCTGTGCGCCGAGTTGGTTGATCAATGCGTGCTGGGGGGCACGCAGCCGCCGCGCGACGCGTTCCATGCGCTCCAGCGCTCGCAATCGTTCGGCGGTGGTGAACGCGTCGAAGGACAACTCGCACAGGTGGTTCAGGCCGGAATCGAGCGCGTTGAAGACCTCGACGATCTCTTCACGACTGCTCGAATCCATACCTCAGATTCTATGAAAGGGTACCGACAAAAATGGCGCGCCAAGTGCCACTGAACCTGCAGTAACGCAAGTGATTTCAGCTTTCAGGCCACGCCGGGCTGGTGGTCAGCACGTCGACGCCGTCGTCGGTGATGTGGACGG
>NZ_JBVAXR010000133.1:0-1619 GCF_055419445.1 Mycobacterium sp. IDUB_19
AGAGACGACGAAAGCGTGCGCGCGCCGCTGCAGATGCTGTCGAACCTGCTGAGCGCGTGGGAGCGGCATCGGGTGGGCGACTTGCTCGATGCCGTCCTGGCCGAAGGGGTTTAGTGAGCTAGGGCGCGTCGTCGTCTCGGTCTTGGAGCAGCTTCTCGGGATGGTGGAACGTGTTGATCCGTGGTTGGCCGCGGTCCAAGTGCGGCGGTGGAAGCCATTCGGTGTCGCCCCGAGCGTTCTTGCGGGTGGTCCAGCCACCGGGTCGCAGCAGGCGATGGTGGGGTCCGCACGCGAAGGTCACGTCGTTGACGTCGGTGGTGTGACACGTGGCCCAGTCGGTGACGTGATGCACTTCGCAGTAGTAACCGGGCACCGTACAGCCAGGTGCCGAGCACCCACGATCCTTGGTGTAGAGGACAATTCGCTGCCCGGGCGACGCGAGACGTTTCGTGTGATACAGCGCCAAGGGTTTGCCTTTATCGAAGATTGCCAAATAGTGATGCGCATGGCGAGCCAACCGGATCACGTCGCTCATCGGCAGAATGGTGCCGCCGCCGGTCAAACCGCGTCCTGCAGCGGACTCCAGCTCGGCCAGGCTAGTGGTGACGATGATCGAAGCCGGCAGCCCGTTGTGCTTCCCGAGTTCGCCCGAAGCAAGCAATCCTCTAAGTGCCGCATTCAACGCGTCGTGCTGGCGTTGGCTCGCGCTGCGGTAGTCGCGCTCAATCGACCGCTCACTGGGACTGCCTTCCACACAGGGGCTTTCGTCGTCCGGATTGCACATTCCCGGAGCACCCAATTTCGCCCACACAGCCTCCACGGTGGCCCGGACCTCGGGAGTCAGCCAGCCCCGCAACTCCGACATCCCATCGGAACCCTGATTGCCCAGGCTCAGTCCGCGGCGCCGCGCACGATCCTCATCGGTGTACCTGCCATCGGGGTTGAGGCAATCGGCCAAAATGGCAGCCAGCTCGGTTACTTGCTCGGGCCGAAACCGGGTGCCTTCAAGGGCCAATTTGGCTTCCGCCTGTTCGCGCGTGACAGTATCGATCCATCCGGGTAACTGGTGATAGAACTTGCGGATCGCCGCCACCTGACCCGGGCCCAGCGTGCCCTGACGCTGCTTGACGGCGGTGGCCGCCAATGTCGGCGCGAGCGGTTCGCCGGTCAACCCGCGCCGCGGCCCCAGGTCGGCGGCTTCGCGGATACGCCGGGAGGCTTCGGAGCGGCTGATCAAAGTTGCTTCGGCTATCGCATGCGACAGCTTGCCGCCGATCTCTTGGGGCGTGGCTTGCCGGACCAGGTTGTTGATCAAAGGGTGTTCGACGGCCGGCAGCCGGCGGCGCACCTTCTCGCAGCGCCCCAGCAGTGCCATCTGCTCCGGGGTTGCCAGCGCGTCGCAGTCATGTGAGACGAGATCGTCGAAGGCAGCGTCGATAGTGTCAAAAGCTGCCGTCAACGCCTCTCGATCGATACTCACAGCTCAAATTTAGCGGGCCCCACCGACAAAAAATGCCGCTAGAAATGTCTGAACCTGCAGTGACGCAAGTGATTTCAGCTTTCAGGCCACGCCGGGCTGGTGGTCAGCACGTCGACGCCGTCGTCGGTGATGTGGACGG
>NZ_JBVAXR010000134.1:0-1584 GCF_055419445.1 Mycobacterium sp. IDUB_19
ATGCCGGTGGTGTGGCATTGGGCGTAGTCGGTGATGTGGTGGACTTCGCAGTAGTAGCCACCGACATCACATCCGGGTGCTGAGCAGCCGAGGTCTTTGGCGTACAGCACGATTCGCTGACCCGGTGAGGCGAGTCGTTTGGTGTGGTAGAGCGCGACGGGTTTGGCGTTGTCGAAGATCGCCAGGTAGTGATGCGCGTGGCGGGAAAGGCGGATGACGTCGCTGATCGGTAGCCGGGTACCGCCGCCGGTCGTCCCATTGCCGGCGGCGGCTTCGAGTTCGGCCAGGGTGGTGGTGACGATGATCGAGGCGGGCAACCCGTTGTGTTGACCCAGATTTCCCGACGCCAGGACCGCGCGCAGGGCGGCATTCAATCCGTCGTGCTGGCGCTGGGCGGCGCTGCGGACGTCGTGGTCGATGGCCTGCTGGCTGGGGGCGCCGTCTACGCACGGCTTCGTGTCCGCAGGGTTGCACATGCCCGGTGCGGCGAGTTTGGCCAACACCGCTTCCAGGGTGGCGCGGGCTTCCGGCGTCAACCAGCCCTGCAGCGCCGACATGCCGTCGGCCTGCTGCTTACCCAGCATCAAACCCCGCCGGTGGGCGCGGTCATCGTCGGTGAAGCTGCCGTCAGGGTTGAGGCAATCCGCCAGCCGATCGGCCAGCCCGGCCAACTGATCGGGCCGATACTGCGAAGCCAGCCGGGCCAGATCGGCTTCGGCACGCGCGCGGGTACCGACGTCGATCCAGCCGGGCAGCTGGTGATAGAACCGGCGGATCACCGCCACATGCTCGGACCCGAGTTTCCCGGCGCGTTGCGCGGCGGCGGTCGCGGCCAGTACCGGTTCCAGGGGTTCGCCGGTGAGCGCGCGCCGCTGGCCCAGGTCGGCGGCCTCGCGGACCCGGCGGGAAGCTTCGGCCCGGCTGATCTGTGTTGCGTCGGCGATCGCATGGGAGAGCTTGCCACCCAGCTCCTGCGGCGTGGCCTCCTGCGCAAGCTGATTGATCAGCGGGTGCTCCCCCGCCGACAGCCGTCGTCGTGCCCGCTCGTAACGTCGCAACAGCGCCAACCGCTCCGGGGTGCACAGCATTTCCGAATCCAGCCCGATGACGTCCTCGAGCGCGGCGTCCAGCGCGTCGAACTTCGCGGTGAACACTTCTCGATCGAGAACAGCTGAACCCATACCCCGAAACTAAACCCACCCACCGACAAAAAACCCCGTCCTGAGACCACTGAAACCACTGTGGCGCAAGCTTTTTTAAGCCCAGTGCGCGTCAGAATTTCAAGCCGGAGAACATGATCTGGTTGGGGTCGTACTGCTGCCGGACGGTGTTCAGCTGAGACAGATTCGAGCCGAAGTAGCGCGATGCCGCGCTGTTGGGCTCCAGGTAGTTGACGTAGCCACCCACCGAAAACTGTTGCACCGCCTGATGAGCAGAGCTCAGCCACTGCGTGGCCGCTGCGACCTGGTTGGCGGCGGGCTCGACATACCACTGCAGCACCGCGGATTGCTTGCGCCACGGGAAGGCCGAATCCCCGGGCGCCACATCGGCGATGGCTCCACCGAGCGGATCGACCAACAACGA
>NZ_JBVAXR010000135.1:0-1536 GCF_055419445.1 Mycobacterium sp. IDUB_19
CCGCAGGCCCACGTGAGGTTGTCGATGTCGGTGGTGTGGCATTGGGCGTAGTCGGTGATGTGGTGGACTTCGCAGTAATAGCCACCGACATCACATCCGGGTGCTGAGCAGCCAAGGTCTTTGGCGTACAGCACGATTCGCTGACCCGGTGAGGCGAGTCGTTTGGTGTGATACAGGCTGACGGGTTTGGCGTTGTCGAAGATCGCCAGATAGTGATGCGCATGGCGGGCCAGCCGGATCACGTCGCTGATCGGTAGCCGGGTACCGCCGCCGGTCATCCCATTGCCGGCGGCGGCTTCGAGTTCGGCCAGGGTGGTGGTGACGATGATCGAGGCCGGCAGCCCGTTGTGTTGACCCAGATTTCCCGACGCCAGGACCGCGCGCAGGGCGGCGTTCAATCCGTCGTGCTGGCGCTGGGCGGCGCTGCGGACGTCGTGGTCGATGGCGTCCTGGCTGGAGGCACCGTCGACACACGGCTTCGTGTCCGCAGGGTTGCACATGCCGGGAGCGGCGAGTTTGGCCAACACCGCTTCCAGCGATGCCCGTAGTTCGGGGGTCAGCCAGCCGGTGAGCGCCGACATCCCATCGGCCTGCTGCTTGCCCAGCATCAAACCCCGCCGGTGGGCGCGGTCATCGTCGGTGAAGCTGCCGTCAGGGTTGAGGCAATCGGCGAGCCGGTCGGCCAGCCCGGCCAACTGGTCGGGTCGGTACTGGGTGGCCAGGCGGGCCAGGTCGGCTTCGGCCTGCGCGCGGGTGGCTTGGTCTATCCAGCCGGGCAGCTGGTGATAGAACCGGCGGATCACCGCGACATGCTCGGACCCGAGTTTCCCGGCGCGTTGGCCGGCGGCGGTCGCGGCCAGCACCGGTTCCAGCGGTTCGCCAGTCAGTGCGCGCCGCTGGCCCAGGTCGGCGGCGTCGCGGACCCGGCGGGAAGCTTCGGCCCGGCTGATCTGTGTTGCATCGGCGATCGCATGGGAGAGCTTGCCGCCCAGTTCGCCCGCGGTGGCCTGCTGCGCAAGCTGATTGATCAGCGGGTGCTCGCCGGCGGACAGGCGTCGTCGTGCCCGCTCGTAACGGGCCAGTATTGCCAGCCGCTCCGGGGTGCACAGCATTTCCGAGTCAAACCCGAGGATGGTCTCGATCGCGGCGTCCAGGACATCGAAGGCCGCCGTCATGGCTTCCCCGTCGGCGACCACACCTGAACTCATACCAACAAAACTAAACCCACCCACCGACAAAAAACCCCGTCCTGAGACCACTGAAACCACAGTGACACAAGAGGTTTCGGTCGGCGGATGCCCCGGCTTGTCCGCGGGAGACAACGGTCAGCCGATCTTTGTCGGTTGGCGACGGGTCCTGCCGGCAGCCGGAGACTTAACATGCGTGTGTGACTGGTTCGTACACGTACGCCTTCGAAGACATCCAAAACCGCCCGGTCGCGGTGATCGGGGCGGGCACGCTGGGACGCCGCATCGCCCTGATGTTCGCCACCCGCGGCGGAACCGTGCGAATTTACGCGCGGCGCGCCGAACAGCG
>NZ_JBVAXR010000136.1:0-1534 GCF_055419445.1 Mycobacterium sp. IDUB_19
GCGTTCATTCCGTTCGACGAGCGGCTGGCGCTCATCGACGAGGTGATCAAGCCGCGGTATGCGGTGCTGATCGGTTAACGCCGCTCAAAAGGGCGGAGGTTCTTCGTCGGGCGGGGCTGCGGAAAGCAATGCGGCCCAGCGATTCTCGCCCGGCCCGGCGTGCTTCGCGGTTGTGCGGGCGTTCGGTGGCAATGAGGTGGGCGCGTGTGCTCGCCCGTCGCGGCATCGAGGTGGCCCGGTCGCCGCAGCGGTCCGCTATCGAGGGGTTGACCGCGGGCGGGTCGCCGGTCGGGGCGCACAGGCCGGGGAAGAGCAGCGCACTGCCGGGCGTCGTGACATAGGTGTGCCCGTCGGGCAGTGTCCATATCACGGTGCCGTCGGGTAGTTGCTGATCGCGCCAGCCCCAAAATGTCTTGAGCAAGTGGTGGTAGCGACTACGCAAAGAACACTTTAACTTCAAGCCGGTCGCGCAAGCGGCAGTGTGATTCTCTTGCCCCACAACGCGAATCCGCGTCTACGTCTGGTGACGTACCCCTGCCACTGGATCAAGGATAGAGAGGCCGACGTCGTCGCTTACATACGGATCGGCAAGATGGCTTGGGCAGTAGACTTGCGCTGATACGGCGATGAATCTGATCGCGGTTCTATGAACGCGAGCGGACTCTTGGCGGTAAGCCGGATTTTCCTCGAATATACCGTTCATCTCTTCGTCTACCACGGCATAGACCGAGGCGCCGCCATCGAGTTCGCCACAAATTTGATGGGCTCGGGCGACGAGAGCAGGCAAGTTATCGAATACGGGAATCTGATCTTGTTCGAGCGCCGCCACAAACAGATCCTGCTGGCTTGGGTCGGCGCTTGCCGCGCCAGCGCAAATAACTGCGGCGGTCAGCACCACCGAGGCGCTAACCAGAGCGTCTGCAAGGCTGGTGATGCCGGTGTGCACGGCAGGATTTCCATTTCTTCGGTGTGATCGGCTCGGTATCTAATTCAACCCGAGATGACGACAGGCCGTCCATAGGCACGGAACCAATGGCGGCAAAAGAGCACCCGTTCGTCGGGCACCGACTCCGTGAGCTGCTGGACAAAGAAGACCCATCAGCAACGATTCGACCAGCAGGCAGATAGTTTGCTGTAGCAGGTGTTTCCGGCACACGCACTTGAGGTTCGACGGATGTGTTGCACCACCGTCGCCGATTTGAGTAAGCAAGGTCGCTCCGACAGGTGGGGAGCTCAGTCGTCGATGTGGGGGTCGAGACCCCCGGGGCCCACCACGTCGCAGTGCCGCTCGGGCACGAGGAAGGAACTGGCGCCGTTAACCACCAAGTTGCGAGTCACCACGCAACGTTGCCAGCTGCCGTCGGGCTGAATGGGTCCGTCGCACTTGCTGATAACGGGTCCGCCGTACTGGCAGCCGGCGCCGGCCGGCGGCGCTGCGGTGATTAGCCCTGCGGCCGTCAGCACAGCAGCCAGTCCTCCGACGATGCAGCGCTTCATGGTTTCCTCCCGCCGGGGTGGCGAATGTATTTACCCT
>NZ_JBVAXR010000137.1:0-1526 GCF_055419445.1 Mycobacterium sp. IDUB_19
GCGCACAGCGCCGCGGCGGCCGCACAGCATGAGACGGCGGGCACTGCCTACACGGCGGCGGTGGCGGCGATGCCGACGCTGCCCGAGCTGGCCGCCAACCACGCCGTCCATGGCGTCCTGATGGCGACGAATTTCTTTGGTATTAATACGATTCCGATCGCGGTCAATGAGGCCGACTATGCGCGGATGTGGGTTCAGGCCGCCGGCACAATGACGACCTATGAAGCCGTGTCCACGGCCGCGGTGGCGGCCTCTCCGCAGACCGACCCAGCGCCGCAGATCATGAAGGCCGACGACTCGCCCGCTGACTCGGGGGGGAATCCCTTCAACGACCCCAAGGTCGACAACCCGCTGAACGACTTCATTGCGGACATCCTGCGGCTCTTCGGGATCAATTGGAATCCCGGCCAGGGGACCGTCAATGGCCTGCCCTACGACTCCTATACGAACCCGGGCACACTGATGTACTGGATCGTTCGAGCGCTGGAACTTCTCGAGGATTTCGAACAGTACGGCGTGTACCTGCAGCAAAATCCAGCGTTGGCTTTCCAGTACCTGGTCGCCCTCGAGACGTTCGACTGGCCTACTCACATAGCCCAAATTGCTAGCTTTTTATCCAGCTCGCCTGAGGTGCTGCTCGTCCCGGCGATCGTGGCCGTGGCCCCCCTCGGGGCCGTCGGCGGATTGGCGGGTCTGGCCGGCCTGGCCGGACTGCCCCAGCCGGCGGTCGTGCCGGTGGCCCCCGCTCCGCCGCCGCCCGCTTTGGCACCGGCGCTCGGGACGACACCGATCGCTGCGCCGGCCGCGGCCCCCGCGTCGGCGCCCGCGCCGGCGCCCACTCCCACTGCGAGCACCGTGGCCAGTCCGGCGGCGCCCGCGCCACCGGCGCCACCCGGGCCCGGTTTTGTTCCGCCGTACTTCGTCGCACCGCCCGGCATTGGATCTGGTTCCGGAATGAGCACCGCCGCCGCCGCAGGCGCGAAAAAGAAAGCGCCAGAACCAGATTCGGCTGCGGCCGTGGCCGCTGCGGTGGGGCGAGAAGAAGCCCGGGCTCGGCGCCGGCAACGGGCCCGCCAGCGCGGCCACGGCGACGAATTCATGGAAATGAACGTCGACGTCGACCCGGACTGGGGCGAGCCCTCAGGCGCCGAGGCGGTGGCCTCTGACCGGGGCGCCGGAAATCTCGGATTCGCCGGCACCGCACGCAAGGAAACCGTTGCCGCGACGGGATTGACGACGCTGGCCGGTGATGAGTTCGGGAGTGGGCCCAGGATGCCGATGATCCCGGGCACCTGGGACCCGGAGCGCGGCGAAGGGCCGCACGACAGCGACGGCTAACGCAGGTAAACGCTTGGGCGTCAGTGCTCGTCGTAGTGCTGGTCGTGAGCGGCGTGCCGGCAACCGTCGTGTACGTAGTCGACGTGATCCCCGTGCGGGATCGCGACGTGACCACATCCCGGACCGTGCAGATGGTCATGAGGCTCATGTACGGCGTGGCCGGAGGGCTCACATTCGTCGTAGTGACC
>NZ_JBVAXR010000138.1:0-1520 GCF_055419445.1 Mycobacterium sp. IDUB_19
GGTCACTACGACGAATGTGAGCCCTCCGGCCACGCCGTACATGAGCCTCATGACCATCTGCACGGTCCGGGATGTGGCCACGTCGCGGTTCCGCACGGGGACCACGTCGACTACGTGCACGACGGCTGTCGACACGCCGCTCACGACGAGCACTACGACGAGCACTGACGCCCAAGCGTTTACGGGCGTTAGCCGTTGCTGTCGCGGGGTCTTTCGCTGCCGTCGGGGTCCCAGGTGCCCGGGATCATCGGCATGCTGGGCGCACTGCCGAACTCATCACCGGCAAGCGTGGTCAGGCCCGCCGCGGCAGCGGTTTCCTTGCGTGCGGTGCCGGCGAATCCGAGATTCCCGGCGCCCCGATCTGACGCCATCGCCGGCGGCTCACCCCAGTCCGGGTCGACGTCGACGTTCATGTCCATGTATTCGTCGCCATGGCCGCGCTGGCGGGCCCGTTGCCGGCGCCGAGCCCGGGCTTGTTCTCGCCCCACCGCAGCGACCACGGCCGCAGCCGAATCTGGTTCTGGCGTCTTCTTCTTCGCGCCCGCGGCGGCGGTCGCACTCATTCCGGAGCCAAACCCGATCCCGGGCGGCGCGACAATGTAGGGCGGCGCGAAGCCGGGCCCGGCGGGAGCCGCCGGCGCGGGCGGCGCCGAACCGACCAGGGTGCTCGCCGTGGGGGCGGGCGCGGGTGCCGGTGCCGTCGCGGGGGCCGCAGCCGGGGCGGCGATGGGAGTTGTCCCCAGCGCCGGCGGCAAGCTGGGCGCGGGCGCGGCGGGTGGGGACGCCGCCGCCACGGGCACCGGGGCGTGCGCCAGCCCGGCCAGCCCCGCGAAGCCGCCGAGCGCCCCGATAGGGGCGGCCGCGACGAGCATGGGCACCAACAACAACTGCGGCTGGGTCCCTAACCAGCTGGCGATCTCGGCGATGTGAGTCGGCCAGTCCAGGGTCATGAGTTGGACCAGGTACTGCGCCGCCAACGCCGGGTTCTGCTGCAGCAATTGGCCGTACTGTTCGAAATCCTCCAGCAGTTCCAGGGCACGGACCACCCAAAAGAGCAGTTGGCCCGGGTTCGTATAGGAGTCGTAGGGCAGTCCGTTGACGGTCCCTTCACCGGGTTTCCAATCGATCCCGAACAGCCGCAGGATCTGCGCAATGAACTCGTTCAGCGGGTTGTCGACGGTGGGGTCGTGGGCGTCATTGCTGCCGGAGTCGTGCTGCACGCTGGCGTCCGATTTCATGATCTGCGGCGCCGGGTCGGTCTGCGGTGTGGCCGCTACCGCCGCCGTGGAGACGGCTTGATAGGTCGTCATCGTGGTGGCGGCCTGAACCCACATCCGCGCATAGTCGGCCTCATTGACCGCGATCGGAATCGTATTGATACCAAAGAAATTCGTTGCCAACAGGACGCCATGGACGGTGTGGTTGGCGGCCAGCTCGGGCAGGGTCGGCATCGCCGCCACCGCCGCCGTGTAGGCAGTGCCCGCCGTCTCATGCTGTGCGGCCGCCGCGGCGCTGTGCGC
>NZ_JBVAXR010000139.1:0-1519 GCF_055419445.1 Mycobacterium sp. IDUB_19
GCTCCCGCGCCGACGCCGCGGCCGCCGCGGCCGCCGCGGCGGAATCGGGCTCCGGAGCCTTGCGTTGCGCACCGCTGCTCATCCCCGAGCCGGTCCCGATGCCGGGTCCGCCCGCCAGGTAGGGGTAGGCGGCGCTCTCGACGCCGGCGGGCGGCGGTGGGGATCCGGTGGCCGGCGCCGAAGCCGGCGCGGATGCCGGAGCCGAGGCCGGAGTCGAGGACGGCGTGGGAGCCGAGGCGCTCACGGCAGCAGGGGCGCTCATCACGGCCGGCAGACGCGGCACCTCGGGTAGTGATGCGGGCGCCAGGGCGGGGGCCGCGGCCGTCGCCGGCTGGATCGCGGCCAGGGCGCTCAAGCTCGCGAGGGCTCCGACAAATCCGAGGCTGGCGGTGGCCACAATAAGCGCAATTTGGGGGGCGAACGCCTGAAAGGCCTCGATGACGTGGGTGAACTCGTCGGCGACCAGTAGCCCAATATCGGCCCACAACTGCGCGAACGCCTGGGCCGGGTTCGTTTGGAATAACTGTAAGTCGCGGCCGAGTGTCTGGAATATTTCGAGAAAGCGGTTTATCCACCAACTCAGCTGGTACGGGTTGCCGCCGTCATTGTCGATGATGTCGTCATAGGGGAGATTGCTCCCACTATCGGAGCTGCCGGCGTCGGCGGCCTGCATGATTTGCGGCGCCGGATCGGTCTGCGGCGCTGCCGCCAGCGCGATGGTGGTGACCGCTTGATAGGTGGACATCGTGGTGGCGGCCTGGACCCACATCCGCGCGTAGTCGGCCTCATTGACCGCAATGGGGATCGTGTTGATCCCGAAGAAGTTTGTCCCCACCAACACGCCGTGGACGGCGTGGTTGGCGGCCAGTTCCGGAAGGGTCGGCATCGCGGCCAATGCCGCGGTGTACGCGGCGGCCGCCGTCGCGTGCTGGGCCGCCATGGACGCACTGTCGGCGCTGGCCCGCGCCAACCACGCCAAGTAGGGCGTGTGGGCGGCCACGTACTCCTCGGCACTCGGCCCCTGCCAGGCCCCGGCCTGTGCCGTCGCAAGGGTTGCGGACAGCTCGTCCGCCGTTTCCGCATAACTGGCACTCAACGCGCTCCACGCGCCGCCGGCGGCCAACAAGCTGCCGGGTCCCGGACCGCTGCTCAGCAGGGCGGAGTGGACTTCCGGGGGTGATGCCAGCCAAATCGGTGCGGTCATTCGCAGCCGCCCTCGACCGACCGCAGCGCCATGTCAGCACTCCTCGCCTAGCCAAAACCGACGACGCCCGGGCTGTGGGCGGCACACGTATCAGCCTGTTATTAGTCGGCGGGGGGGCCGCAGAAGTTCCGGCGCACTTTCAACTCATCGAAAGTTCTTGAGAAACCGCCGCGGGGCTCAGGCCCTGACGGCGCTGACCAGGGTGTTGCGGGCAATCATCGGCCCGGCTTCGGTCTCCGGTCCGGGGACCGGACGGCCGACCTCACGTAGGTAGTCCGCCAAGGGGGTGCCGACCGCGTTCCAGCCGTGCCGGCC
>NZ_JBVAXR010000140.1:0-1475 GCF_055419445.1 Mycobacterium sp. IDUB_19
ATTCAGATCTACCGCATCGGCGATGCCGGCGCACAATCAGTGTGGGGCAACGAGATAACGCATCTCAAACAGGCCAATACCAAGTAGCCGCTTACCCCAGCCGCTCGATGATGGTGGCGTTGGCCATGCCGCCGCCCTCACACATTGTCTGCAACCCGTACCGGCCGCCGCGCTGCTGAAGCGCGTTGACCAGCGTGGTCATGATGCGGGCACCGCTGGCGCCCAACGGGTGCCCGATCGCGATGGCGCCGCCGTTCACGTTGGGCTTGGCCAGGTCATGCCGGGTTCAGTGAAGTCGAAGCCAACGTGATGGAGCCTCAAGGCTTTACCTCGATCACCACTTTCCCCATCGGGCCGTCAGCTAGGCGTTCGAAGGCTTGCGGCAACTGCTCGAACGGAAGCACGCGGTCGACCAGTGGCCGAGCTCCAGAGCGGGCCAATATGGCCAAGAGGTCGCGCCAGCCGGCGCGGTGCTGCTCAGGCGTGTAGTAGCTGAGAGCCATTGCGCCAATTCGCAGCCAGCGGGAAAAGAGCGTGCCAGTGTAAAAGTTGGGCACCGGGCCTCCGAGTTCACCCACCAAGCTGAGTCTTCCCGAATCGCCCATCGTATCAATGACTTCGGGAAGCAGCGTGCCCCCGATCGTGTCGACTGCCAGGTTCACCCCTCCACCGTTCAGGGCATCCTCTACACCAGTTCGCCACTGCGGGTCCTCAGGGTTGAATGTGAAAGTCGCTCCGAGTTCCTTGAGGCGTCGTTGCTTTTCCTCGCTGCGCGAGAGCGCGACGACCGTGTGGCCCATAGCCGCCGCCAGTTGCACGGCCGCAACTCCGACACCTCCTGATGCGCCGGTGACCAGCACCACTGAGTTCGGCTTGAGCGGTTCCCACATGGTGAGCGCACGGTACGCCGATAGATAAACGACGGCGGCGCCCGACGACTGCTCTTCGGTCCAACCTATGGGGATCTCCGCCAAGTTAACTGCCGGTATCGACACTTGCTCGGCAAACATGCCCCAGCGGAGAAGTCCCACATCACTGCGCAGAAGAACGCGCCGGTCGCCCACCCGCACATCCTCGACGCCTTTACCAACTTTGATTACTTCCCCGACGCCGTCCCGCCCCAGCACGTGCGGCGCAGGAGGGTATACCGGATACGGGTAGCGCCTCTCTGCCATCATCCGGTCGGCCGGATTTAAGCCCGCGTAGTGGACTTGCACCACCACTTCACCTTCATTTGGGACCGGATCAGGCGCGTCGGTCAGGGTCAGATGATCTATCCCTGCATGTCCATCCCACAGCCACGCTTTCATAACTGCTTCTCCCTTACGGCTATTCGTGACCACAGCAACCACGACGACTACGCGTGTAGGTCACTGCAGCAATCTCGAATCGGTTTACCCCAGCCGCTCGATGATGGTGGCGTTGGCCATGCCGCCGCCCTCGCACATCGTCTGCAGACCGTAGCGGCCGCCGCG
>NZ_JBVAXR010000141.1:0-1472 GCF_055419445.1 Mycobacterium sp. IDUB_19
GCTCCCGCGCCGACGCCGCGGCCGCCGCGGCCGCCGCGGCGGAATCGGGCTCCGGAGCCTTGCGTTGCGCACCGCTGGTCATCCCCGAGCCGGTCCCGATGCCGGGCCCGCCCGCCAGGTACGGGTACGCCGCGGCCTCGATACCGGTGGGCGGCGGCGGTGGGGCTGCGGTTGCAGGTGCCGGGGTGGGCGCGGGCGCCGGCGCCGAAGTCGGGGCAGAAGACGGCGCCGGGGCCGCGGCCGCGGGAGCGCTCACGACCGGAGCGCTCGTGATGACCGGCGCACTGGGCGCCTGCGGCATCGGTGGGGCCACCACGGCCGGGGCCGCGGCCGCCTCGGGCTGGATCGCAGCCAGCGCAGTCAGGGGTGCGAAGCCTCCCGCAATTGCAGCGGGCAGGATGAACGGAATGGCCGCGAGCTGGGGGAAGGTCTGAAGGGCCTCGCCCAGGTGGGTGAACTCGTCTGCGATGAGTCCGGCGGGCCCGAAAATGTCTTGTATCAAGTCCTCTATTGCGTCGACCGGGTTCGTGGGAAATTCCGCCAAATCGTTCAACAGGGTTTGGGGTATCTCGAGGAAGCGGTTGATCCACCAGCTCAGCTGAGTCGGGTCGCCGCCGTCGTTGTCGACGATTCCGTCAGGGTCACTGTCATCGCCGCTGCTGGCGTTGGCGGTCATGATGACCGGCGCCGGATCGGTTTGCGGTGCCGACGCCACCGCCGCGGTGGAGACCGCTTGATAGGTGGTCATCGTGGTGGCCGCCTGAGTCCACATCCGCGCATAGTCGGCCTCGTTGAGCGCGATGGGAATGGTGTTGATGCCGAAGAAGTTGGTTCCGACCAGGACGCCGTGGACGGCGTGGTTAGTGGCCAGCTCCGGCAGGGTCGGCATCGCAGCCAACGCCGCGGTGTAGGCGGTGGCCGCGGACTCGTGCCGGACAGCCGCCGACGCGCTGTTGGCGCTGGCCCGCACCAGCCATGCCAAGTAGGGCACATGTGCGGTCACATACTGCTCGGCACTCGGACCTTCCCACGCCCCGGCCTGTACCGCCGCCAAAATCGCGTTGAGTTCGTCTGCCGTTTCCGCATAAGCGGCGCTCAACGAACTCCACGCGGCGCTGGCAGCCAACAAGCTTCCTGGTCCCGGACCGCTGCTCAGCAACGTGGAATGGACTTCCGGCGGTAAGGCCATCCATATCGGTGCGGTCATTCGCAGCCGTCCTCGACCGACAGCAGAGCCACGTCAGCACTCCTCGCCTGGCCAAAACCGACGACGCCCGGGCTGTGGGCGGCACACGTATCAGCCTGTTATTAGTCGGCGAGGGGTCCGCGGAAGTTCCGGCGAACTTTCAACTCATTGAAAGTTCTTCAAAAAGCAGGTCCCGGGGCTCAGGCCCGGACGGCGCTGACCAGGGTGTTGCGGGCAATCATCGGCCCGGCTTCGGTCTCTGGTCCGGGGACCGGACGGCCGACCT
>NZ_JBVAXR010000142.1:0-1354 GCF_055419445.1 Mycobacterium sp. IDUB_19
ATGCCGGGCATCCGGAAGTCGAGCAACGCGACGTCGGGACGGTGCTCCTTGATCAGCTCCAGCGCCTGCGTGCCGTCGTCCGCCTCGCCGACGACGTTCACCTCACCGCTCAGCGCGAGCGCTCGCACCACCCCCTCACGAAAGAGCGGGTGATCATCGCCGACAACGACGCGGACCTTCTCGGGCGTTGCTGCGCCGGCCATGGCGGACAGTCTAGCGGTTTGCCGCACCAGCGCGGATTGCCGCGACGGACCACCTGATGCGGGTTTTGCCACTTAGCCCCGAGGCGACGAGCACAGATGAGTACTGTGTTCGCGTGGCGGATACCAGCGACGCAGAATTGCAACGGGTACGCAGGGTTCACCAGCTGCGCTCGTATCGAATTGCGTCAGTGTTTCGAATCGGTGTGCTGGGGCTCATCGTGGCCGCCTTTGTCGTGGACACGCCCAAGTCAGAGTGGGCGCAGCAAACCGACTTAGTCGTCGTATATGGATTCGTTGCGCTCTGTGCCGTGGCGCTGGCGTTTTCTCCTTCCCGCCGATGGGTTGGACTAGGCGTCGGGGTCGGCCGGCTGGAGCCCTTTGCTTTCACCATGATTGACGTGGTGGCGCTGACGGGCTTTCAACTGCTGTCCGCCCTAGGCATCTATCCATTGCTGATCATGGTGTTGCTGCCGGTCCTGGTGGGCTTTGATGTGTCGTCGCGGCGGGTGGCGGTGGTGCTGGTTATCACACTCGCCGGCTTCGCAGTCGCCGGGATTCACGACCATGTGCTGATGGGTCCGAAGCGTTGGACGGATACCGTTTTTCTTTTCGGGCTCTATGCGTTCCTGTGTGCCACCGCATTCGTGGTCGTCCGTGTTGAGGAGCGGCACGTGCGGTCGGTCGCCGGCTTGGGCGTGCTACGGGAGGAATTGCTCGCTCAGACGATGACGGCGTCGGATGTGCTGCAGCGCCGGATTTCGGAGTCCATTCACGACGGACCGCTTCAAGACATCCTCGCGGTGCGCCAAGAACTCGTCGAGCTGGAGACCGCACTGCCGGGCGACGAGCGCGTCGAGCGTGCGCTGGCCGGTCTTCAAAATGCGTCACAAAGCTTGCGGCAGGCGACTTTCGAGCTGCACCCGGCGGTGCTCGAGCAGGTCGGCCTGGGAGCCGCGGTGCATCAGTTGGCCTCCGATGCCGCGCAGCGCTCGGGCATCACGATCTCCACCGACATCGACTACCCGGGCCGCAATGAGATCGACCCGATCGTCTTCGGTGTGGTGCGCGAATTGGTGTCCAATGTCGTGCAGCACTCGCACGCCGGCCAGGCATCGATCACGCTCGGCGTCACCGACCACAGATGTGTTCTG
>NZ_JBVAXR010000143.1:0-1342 GCF_055419445.1 Mycobacterium sp. IDUB_19
ATGCCGGGCATCCGGAAGTCGAGCAAAGCGACGTCGGGACGGTGCTCCTTGATCAGCTCCAGCGCCTGCGTGCCGTCATCCGCCTCGCCGACGACGTTCACCTCACCGCTCAGCGCGAGCGCCCGCACCACCCCTTCACGGAAGAGCGGGTGATCATCGCCGACAACGACGCGGACCTTCTCGGGCGTTGCTGCGCCGGCCATGGCGGACAGTGTAGCGGGTTGCCGCACCAGCGCGGATTGCCACGACGGACCACCTGATGCGGGTTTTGCCACATAGCCCCAAGGCGGCGAGTGCAAGTGAGTACTGTGTTCGCGTGGCGGATACCAGCGACGCAGAATTGCATCGGGTACGCAGAGTTGCCCAGCTGCGCTCGTATCGCATTGCGTCGGTGGTTCGGATCGGTGTGGTGGGCTTGATGGTCGCCGCCATGATCATCGGTACGCGGCGATCGGAGTGGCCGCCGCAGAGCATATTGATTGTCGTCTACGCGTTCGTTGCGCTGTGTGCCGTGGCGCTCGCGTTTTCACCGTTCCATCAATGGCTTGCCCTGGGGCGACTCGAACCGGTTGCGTTCACGGTCATTGACGTTGTTGCGTTGACTGTCTTTCAGTTGCTGTCCACCAACGGAATCTATCCGCTGCTGATCATGACCATGCTGCCGATTCTGTTGGGCCTTGACGTCTCGTCGCGGCGCGCCGCGGTGGTGCTGATCTTCTCCATGGTGGGGTTTGCGATCGCGGTGCTCCAAGACCCGGAGATGCTGCGCTCGATCGGATTGTTCGAGGCCACTTTTCGCTTTGTGCTGTACGGGTTCCTGTGCGCCACGGCGTACGTCGCGGTGCGCATCGCGGAACGGCACACCCGCTCGGTGGCCGGCCTGAGCGTGCTGCGAGAGGAATTGCTTGCTCAGACGATGACGGCGTCGGATGTGTTGCAGCGCCGGATTTCGGAATCCATTCACGATGGAGCGCTTCAAGACATCCTCGCGGTGCGGCAAGAACTCGTCGAGCTGGAGACCGCACTGCCCGGCGACGAGCGCATCGAGCGTGCGCTGGCCGGTCTTCAAAATGCGTCACAAAGCTTGCGGCAGGCGACTTTCGAGCTGCACCCGGCCGTGCTCGAGCAGGTCGGCCTGGGAGCCGCGGTGCATCAGTTGGCCTCCGATGCCGCGCAGCGCTCGGGCATCAAGATCTCCACCGACATCGACTACCCGGGCCGCAATGAGATCGACCCGATCGTCTTCGGTGTGGTGCGCGAATTGCTGTCCAATGTCGTGCAGCACTCGCACGCCGGCCAGGCATCGATCACGCTCGGCGTCACCGACCACAGATGTGTTCTG
>NZ_JBVAXR010000144.1:0-1301 GCF_055419445.1 Mycobacterium sp. IDUB_19
CTGATCGATGAGCGTGGTGCGCTGAGCTTCGGTGACCTGGACCAGCGGACGAATGCGTTGGCTAACGAGTGGCGCCGGCGCGGACTCGGCCCGGGTGCCAATGTGGCCATCCTGGCCGGTAACCATCGGGGCTTCCTGGAAGCGGTCTACGGCGCGGCTAAGTGCGGCGCCGGGGTGGTCCTGCTCAACACCGGCTTTGGCGGTGTGCAACTCGCCGCCATGGTGAGCCGCGAAGACATCGACCTACTGGTGTATGACGACGAGTACGGCCCGATCGTCGCTGACGTCCACCCCAGGCTGGGACGGGTTCGTGCTTGGGCGCACGCACCAGGTCCGGACACTCTCGATGCGCTGATCGATCATGGTGATACCGCCCCGCCGCCCAAATCCGGTGGTAGGCCCAAGATCGTCATTTCGACCAGCGGGACGACCGGCGTCCCAAAGGGTGCCGCGCGCTCGGAGCCGTACTCGCTGATACCGGTAGGGAGCCTGCTCGCCACGGTGCCGTTTCGCGGCCGAGAAGTCACCGAATGCTGTGTGCCGCTGTTTCATTCGCTGGGCTTCAGCCACGCGATGTTCGCGATGGTGCTGGGTTCGGCAATGGTGTTACGCCGCGAGTTCGATCCCGAACGGACCGTGGCGAGCCTGGCCGCACATCGGGCCACCGCCATGATCGTCGTGCCGATCATGCTGCGGCGCATCCTGGACCTGGGCCCGCGGGCACTGGTCGACCACGATTTGTCGGGACTGCGCATCGTGTTCGCCGGCGGGTCTCAGCTCGGGGCCGCGCTGGCGACCCACGCGGTCGAATCGTTGGGACCCGTTGTCTACAACATGTACGGAACCACGGAGGTCGCCTACGCCACCATCGCCACACCCGCTGATTTGGCCGTCCAGCCGGGATGCGTCGGGGGAGTCGTGCCTGGATCGGTGGTCAAAATCTTCACCGACGCCGAGCATGAGGCTGCCGTGGGGACGCCAGGTCGGATTTTCGTCGGCAACGTGCTGGCGTTCGAGGGATACACCGGCGGCGGCACCAAGGAATCGATTCAGGGGCTGATGGCCACCGGTGACGTCGGCCATTTCGACGGGGACGGCAGGTTGTTCATTGACGGCCGCGACGACGAGATGATCGTCTCCGGCGGAGAGAACGTCTACCCCGGCGAGGTCGAAGAGGCGCTCGCGCATCATCCGGGCATCGCCGAAGCCGCGGTCATCGGGGTTGCCGACGAGGAGTTCGGCCAGCGGCTACGCAGCTACATCGTGTTGCGCCCGGGTGCGTCGCTGACCGAGCACGACGT
>NZ_JBVAXR010000145.1:0-1294 GCF_055419445.1 Mycobacterium sp. IDUB_19
ATGTACGCCTTCCGCACGAAGCACGCTTTGATCTACACAGCATCCATACGCGCATTCCGCAGACATTTACGGAACTTTTTCGACCAGTGAACCCAGGCTGGCATTTACCAGCTGGAATTTGCGTTTATCGGGGCTGGTCAGTTAGATATCCGCCGTGGGAGTGAACGCTGCGCTGTGCGTTCCACAGCGGCCGCGCATGATGTGATGCCAAGCCCGCGTCTGGTGTGGCCGGACTGGCGGCGAGAAGAGCTGCGCACCAATTTGTGGTTGGTTCCGGCGGTGGTGATCCTCGGAGCGATCGGCCTTTTCGCGTTGACGCTCGGGTTGGACCGGGCGGCTTACCGTGGTGAAGTCCGGCCTCCGGGGTGGGTGATCAGCGGCACGGCCGATGCCGCGCGTCAGATTTTGACCTCTATTGCGGCGTCGGTGATCACCGTCGTCGGCATCGTCTTTTCAATCACAATCGTGACCTTGACGCTCGCGTCGACGCAGTTCGGTCCGCGGATGCTGCGAAACTTCATCCGCGACCGCGGCACCCAGCTCACGCTGGGAGCATTCGTGGCAACGTTCGTGTATTGCATCGTGACGCTGGTGTCGATCGGACTCGGAGATCGTGGCGAATTCGTGCCCCACATCTCGATCACAACTGCTTTCGGCCTGGTTCTCATCGATGTCATGGTCCTGATCTACTTCATTCACCACATCGCCACCCAGATCCAGCTACCGCAGGTAATTGCCGGTATCGCCAAAGATCTGGCTCGTGCCGTGGCGGTACAGAGTGAGGACCAACCGAAATTCGCGACGCGAAATCCTGCGGATGGCCCTTCGATCGATGAACTGCTCGGCAGGATTGAAACCGCCGGCAGCGTCATCCCCACTCCCAAAAGCGGCTATCTGCAATTCATCCGGCATCAGACGCTGGTCCGCGTCGCCGCCCAAGCCGACGCGGTGATCCGGCTCCCTTATCGCCCGGGACACTTCCTCGTTGAAGGCCGTGAGCTGGCCAGCGTGTGGCCTGCGACCGCCGCCGAGCAAGTGGCCGCTTATCTGGCGCGGGCTCAGGCAACCGGGCCGCACCGTACGCTGACCCAGGACGTCGCCTTCGGCGTCGATCAGCTCGTCGAGATCGCGATCCGGGCACTATCGCCGGCCGTCAACGACACGTTCACCGCACTGACGTGCATCGACTGGCTCGGCGACTGTTTGTGCAAGATCGCACCGATATGGGCGCCGACCCAAGTTCATCGCGACCGTCGCGGAGTCATTCGTGTTATCTCCGATCAAGTGAGCTACG
>NZ_JBVAXR010000146.1:0-1274 GCF_055419445.1 Mycobacterium sp. IDUB_19
ACCGGCGCCGGTGATGCCGTGTCCGGCGGCGGCTTCGAGTTCGGCCAGGGTGGTGGTGACGATGATCGAGGCCGGCAGCCCGTTGTGTTGACCCAGGTTTCCCGACGCCAGGACCGCGCGCAGGGCGGCGTTCAATCCGTCGTGCTGGCGCTGGGCCGGGCTGCGGACGTCGTGGTCGATGGCGTCCTGGCTGGTGGTGCCGTCCACACACGGTGTGGTGTCCGCAGGGTTGCACATGCCGGGGGCCGCGAGTTTGGCCAACACGGCCTCCAGGGTGGCGCGGGCTTCCGGCGTCAACCAGCCCTGCAGCGCGGACATGCCGTCGGCCTGCTGCTTGCCGAGCGTCAAACCCCGCCGGTGGGCGCGGTCATCGTCGGTGAAGCTGCCGTCAGGGTTGAGGCAATCGGCGAGCCGATCGGCCAGCCCGGCCAACTGATCGGGCCGATACTGCGAAGCCAGCCGGGCCAGATCGGCTTCGGCACGCGCGCGGGTATCGACGTCGATCCAGCCGGGCAGCTGGTGATAGAACCGGCGGATCACCGCGACGTGCTCGGACCCGAGGCGGCCGTCGCGTTGGCCGGCGGCGGTCGCGGCCAGCACCGGCGCCAGGGGTTCGCCGGTGAGCGCGCGCCGCTGGCCCAGGTCGGCGGCCTCGCGGACCCGGCGGGAAGCCTCGGTCCGGCTGGTCAGTGTTGCGTCGGCGATCGCATCGGAGAGTTTGCCACCCAGCTCCTGCGGCGTGGCCTCCTGCGCAAGCTGATTGATCAGCGGGTGCTCGCCCGCCGACAGCCGCCGTCGTGCCCGCTCATAGCGGGCCAGCATTGCCATTCGCTCCGGGGTGCACAGCATCTGTGAGTCAAATCCATTGACGGTCTCGATCGCGGCGTCCAGGACATCGAAGGCCGCTACCATGGCTTCCCCGTCGGCGACCACACCTGAACTCATATCAACAAAACTAAACCGACCCACCGACAAAAAACCCCGCCCGGAGACCACTGAAACCAAAGTGACACAAGATGTTTGAGACCGCCGACGCCCCCGGCTTGTCCGCGGGACACAACGGTCAGCCGATCTTTGTCGGTTGGCGACGGGTCCTGCCGGCAGCCGGGGACTTAGCATGCGTGTGTGACTGGTTCGTACACGTACGCCTTCGAAGACATCCAAAACCGCCCGGTCGCGGTGATCGGCGCGGGCACTCTGGGACGCCGCATCGCCCTGATGTTCGCCACCCGCGGCGGAACCGTGCGAATTTACGCGCGGCGCGCCGAACAGCG
>NZ_JBVAXR010000147.1:0-1241 GCF_055419445.1 Mycobacterium sp. IDUB_19
GGACGGGAAATGTTCTCACTGACACGACGCCGATCCGCGGTGGCCGTGTTGGCGACTGTCGGGTTGCTCGTGTTCGGCGTTCTGCTGTTCACCGAAATGGGTGTGTCGGATCGCCCGGTGGCCGTCCCGGTAGGACTCTGGGTTCTGAGCATGTTCGCAAACGGCTGCGCAGTCCACGCCGCCCGGGTCGCTCGAGGCCGCCAGCGCCTGGCGTGGATGGTGTTGAGTATCGGGCTGGCCGCCTGGACCGCCGGCCAATTTGTGTGGTGTTACGTGGGTCTGGGCGGCATCCCGCCGATGCCGGAACTATCGGCGGCCAACTTGGGCTACGTGGTCTTGCCGCTTTGCGCGTTCGCCACCGCAGTGACTATCCCCAGCCGCGACGACTCCCGATTCGGCATCGGCCTCCTGCTTGACGGCCTCCTGGTCGCCGCATCTTTGTTGATTGTGTTGGCCATTCTGGTGCTGGGCCACTTCCGCCGACCTGCACAAGTCATCGGCCTCCCGCAGATGATGTTGGCCACCGCCACAGCCGTCTACCTCGGGCTTGTTGTCGTTTCGTTCATCACCGTGCGAAAAGCCGAGCCGGGCCGCAAAGTCTCACCGACGCTCATGACACTGGGGTGGGGAGTCATCGCAGGGGCCGGTGTCCTGCACGTCTTTGAAGGCCATCCCGAACATGTGCCCAGTCACCTCGTCATTCTCGGATGGGCCACCGGAATCTACTTCGTCGCTCTGGCAGGTATTGCGTCTCGCCCCGGGCCGGACCTCGACCTCGGTTTCTCTCAACCATTGTCGAGAACGTCGCTGTGGCTGCCGTATTGGCCGGTGCTGTTGGCGATTGCCGTCGGTGCCGTCCACTTTTGGCCAACAAACCCGGGCGATACGTTTATCTTCGCGGTCTGTGTGGTGCTGTTCCTCACCACGCTGGCTCGCCACTTGTTACTGCTCGACCGGAAACAACATCTGCTTGCCGAGCTGTCTGACGCCGCCCTGCGGGACCCGTTAACTGGATTAGCGAATCAGCGACTATTTGACGATCGGCTCTCGCACGCGGCTCGGTTGCACATTCACCACGGCGTCCCGGTCAGCGTCATTGCGCTCAATATCAGTGACTTCGCCATGGTCAATGACACGCTCGGTTATGCCGTCGCCGACGAACTCTTGCGCAGCGTCGGCGAGCGGCTGCAGGCCAATGTCCGCGCCACCGACACCGTCGCGCGGATGAACGGGGACCAATT
>NZ_JBVAXR010000148.1:0-1241 GCF_055419445.1 Mycobacterium sp. IDUB_19
AATTGGTCCCCGTTCATCCGCGCGACGGTGTCGGTGGCGCGGACATTGGCCTGCAGCCGCTCGCCGACGCTGCGCAATAGTTCGTCGGCGACGGCATATCCGAGCGTCTCATTGACCATGGCGAAGTCACTGATATTGAGCGCAATAACGCTGACCGGGACGCCGTGGTGAATGTGCAACCGAGCCGCGTGGGAGAGCCGATCGGCAAATAGCCGCTGATTCGCTAACCCGGTTAACGGGTCCCGCAGGGCGGCTTCCGACAGCGCGGCAAGCAGATGTTGTTTCCGGTCGAGCAGTAACAAGTGGCGGGCCAGCGTGGTGAGGAACAGCACCACACAGACCGAGTAGATAAACGCGTCGCCCGGATTTGCGGGCCAAAAGTGCACGCCACCGATGGCGATCGCCAACAGCACAGGCGCATACGGCAGCCACAGCGACGTTCTCGACAATGGTTGAGAAAAACCGAGGTCGAGTTCCGGTCCTGGGCGAGACGCAATTCCCGACAGCGCTATGAAGTACATTCCGGCGGCCCATCCGAGAATGACGAGATGACTGGGCACGTGTTCGGGATGGTCTTCAAAGACGTGCAGGACACCGGCCGCCGCGATGACTCCCCACCCCAGTGTCATGAGCGTCGGTGAGAGTTTGCGGCCCGGCTCGGCTTTCCGCACGGTGATGAATGAAATGATGACGAGCCCGAGATATACGGCTGTGGCGGTGGCCAACATCAGCTGCGGGAGGGTGACTATTTGTGCAGGTCGGCGGAAGTGACCCAGCACCAGAATGGCCAACACAATCAATAAAGATGCGGCGACCAGGAGGCCGTCGAGCAGGAGACCGATGCCGAATCGGGAGTCGTCACGGCTAGGAATGGTGACGGCGGTAGCGAACGCGCAAAGCGGCAAGACGATGTAGCCCAAGGTGGCCGCCGAGATGTCTGGCATCGGCGGAATGCCGCCCAGACTCACGTAACACCACACAAATTGGCCGGCTGTCCAGGCGGCCAGCCCGATGCTCAACACCATCCACGCCAGACGCTGGCGGCCTCGAGCGACCCGGGCGGCGTGGACCGCGCAGCCGTTCGTGAACATGCTCAGAACCCAGAGTCCTACCGGGACGGCCACCGCGCGATCCGACGCACCCTTTTCGGTGATCAGCAGCACACCGAACACGAGCAACCCGACAGTCGCCAACACGGCCACCGCGGATCGGCGTCGTGTCAGTGAGAACATTTCCCGTCC
>NZ_JBVAXR010000149.1:0-1225 GCF_055419445.1 Mycobacterium sp. IDUB_19
TCCGAAGGCGTGGGATGTCAATACGTCGTAAATCCCTGTCGCTCAGTCGGATACACATTCAACGCATAGGGTCGTGCTGTGGTTGCACGACTCATGCAGTTGCCCGACGGACCCGATCTGGCCTGGGCGGCGCTGCTGGTCGTCATGGGCGTCAACGTCCACCCCGGCGGCTGAGCGCAGGAAAGGCGCCGTTGTCATGCTTATCCTGAGCACGTGCCATGGCGTGCCGACCCCCAGCCGACCACGCGGGTTTGGCATGGGATCGGCCTGACGGCGTATCTGTCGATGCTCTCCCTGTACGCGGCCGCAGGGTACTTCCACCGTGCCGGGGTCAGTCCTCGTTTTTACTGGGCTCTCGGCGGCGCCGTTGCCGTTGCCGTGGTCGTCGCGTTCGTTGGCCGGTTATCAGGTTGGCAACAGCGGCGCGCCCTGCTGTCCGGGTGGCCGGTGGCCGCGCTCCTCGCGACGGCTCTGGTCGGAGCCGTTGAGCCGAGTGCTACCCGGAACTTTCCCGGGACGATCACGATCACGTTCGCCTATGTCGGCCTCACTTGCCCGCGCTGGCGCTCGCTCGCCTTCGTCCCACTCGGCGTCGTGGCGTTCGTCGTCGGCGGCAGTAAGGTTCTCCCGGCCGAGTTGACCACCGTGGTGTTGGCCGCTGCTATGTGGGTCATCGTCGCGGAGGTCCCGGCCTGGCTCATTGCGCAACTCGAGGAGCAGAGCGCGCTGCTCCGCAAGATCGCGCATACCGACGCGCTCACCCAGCTGCTCGATCGAAGCACGCTCGGACCCAGCTGTCGATGCACGCAAGCGGGTCGGCCGTGGTGCTTATCGACCTCGATAATTTCAAGCGCTACAACGACAATCACGGCCACGAGGCCGGCGATGACGTCTTGGTCGCCTTCGCTGACGCGATCCGCTGGTCGGTCCGAAAGCAGGACATCGCCTTTCGTATCGGCGGCGACGAATTCCTCCTCATGCTCGTCGGCGCCGATCGCACCGAGGCCGAGCAGGTCCTCGATCGGCTTCGCCATCGCTGGGCCGAGGCTGACGAGCCGGTAGGCTTCAGCGCCGGGATCGCCTCCGGCGAGCAGGATCTCATGCGCCTCGCGGACGAGCACATGTACGCCAATAAGCGCTCCCGCGAATTGCCCGCCGACTAGGCGAGCGCGTCGAACATGTGCGCCGGCTCGATGCCGAGTTGCTTTGCGACATGGCTGGTATC
>NZ_JBVAXR010000150.1:0-1220 GCF_055419445.1 Mycobacterium sp. IDUB_19
GGACGACCTGGTCAAGAATCTCAAAAACCTGGAGCCGGCCATCAAAGCGCTCGCCGATGTGGGACCGGAGTTCGGCACGGCGATCGCGGCGGGGTTTGTGTTCCCGTTCAACCAGAACTTCGTCGACCGAGCCGTCCGAGGCGACTACTTCAATATCAGTGCCGAGTTGGACCTGTCGATTCCACGGCTCAAGCGGGGACTGCTGCTGGGGACCCACTGGGGGCAGCCCGATATGCCCGTGCCACCCGAGCCCGAGGACCCGTATCGCATGAACTACACACTCGATCCTTTGCATAACCCGCTGAGACCACCGTGGGTCGATCCCAACGCGCTTCCCCTGCCTGGGCCGCCGGCAGCGGTGCCTGATACGGGTCTTGGTCAGACGCCACCGGCGGCACCGGCACCGACGGGAGGTGGCGGATAGTTCTACTGCGATATCTCGCCGATAGTTTTGGCGGTGGCACAGGAGTTTGAACCTTATTCAGTCGACCCTTCGCTAGCCAACGTCAAGCCCGGCGGCCGGATATGCTGTTGGCTCAAGTCAATCAAAGGACGGGCCCAGGTCTAGTGCGCAAGTGAGGCAGGACGACTGATGTCGTACAAAATCGACCCGGATTCGCTGCACAAGATCGCCGAACAAGTCGTCGGCCTGCCGCTCGACGACGGCGAGTTGATCACGCGGGCCATTCGACTGATCGCCGATGAATATCCGGACCTCGTCGATCCGACACCCGGGCGATGGGTGGGCAGCAAGGCCGGCGGGATCCTCGGCAAGGTCCGCTTTCTCTACTTCAGCCCTCGTGAGTACATCGTGATTTTCGGTTCTCCCACTGGCACACAAGGCTTTTCGGGCCGCTACAAGCGAGTGGAGATCCACAAGTTCCTGATGGCCGGCCAAATTGACTCATACGATCTCGAGACCGACGACATGAAACCCATGACGCTGCTGCCCGGTGAACACACCTGCCTCGAGAAGGGCCACGCGAGGGGTCTGACCATTCATCCCGGCTCTTGGCACATCGAGTACGGCCGCGGAGCGGTCGTCACCACGCTGCCGTTCGCGATGGTGGACACGCTGCTGGTGTCATTGGAACTCGAATCGGTCCGCCGGTCCACCGTCGAGTTCGCCAAGCTGGTCGCCCGGCGACTTCGCCGCTGATCCGGGCCGGGGCAAGCAGGCTCAGGCCACGACCGGGTGGTGGCGGATTTGATTTCCCCCA
>NZ_JBVAXR010000151.1:0-1214 GCF_055419445.1 Mycobacterium sp. IDUB_19
CTGTGTGACGTCGGTTGATGCTTGACATTTCGTCTTCGGGTGATGCGTGACGGTGTGTCGGCTGATGGTTGACAGTTACTTCGGTTGATCCTTGACACTCCCTAGATGAGGGAGTTGAGCGTGGCCGAGCAGAGGTATCAGGCCGTGTTGGCGGTGATCAGCGACGGATTGTCGGTTTCGCAGGTTGCCGAGAAGGTGGGGGTGTCGCGCCAGACGCTGCACGCCTGGTTGGCCCGCTATGAGGCCCAAGGCCTCGAGGGGCTGGTGGATCGGTCGCATCGGCCGGTGTCGTGTCCGCATCAGATGCCGGCCCCGGTGGAGGCCGCGTTGTTGGAGTTGCGCCGTTCGCGGCCATATTGGGGACCGCGGCGGCTGGTGTTCGAGTTGGCTAAACGCCGGGTGGCCCCGGTGCCCTCGGAATCGGCGGTCTATCGGGCCCTGGTGCGCGCCGCGATGATCGATCCGCGTGGCCGGGATCGGCGTTCGCGCAAGTGGAAACGCTGGGAACGCGGCGCGGCGATGGAGCTTTGGCAGATGGACATCGTGGGCGGATTCCCGCTAGCCGATGGCACCAGTGCTAAAGCCTTGACGGGAATCGATGATCACTCCCGGATGTGCGTGTGTGCGCGGTTGATGGCCCGCGAGCGCACCCGGGCGGTGTGTGACGGGTTGCGCGCAGCACTGGCCACCTTTGGGGCGCCCGAGCAGATCTTGACCGATAACGGCAAGGTGTTCACCGGCCGGTTCAACCATCCTCCGGTGGAGGTGCTCTTTGATGCGATTTGCCGCGAGCACGGGATCGAGCATCTGCTGACTCAACCCAGATCTCCGACTACCACGGGCAAGATTGAGCGGTTTCATCGCAGTATGCGTGCCGAATTCCTCAGCAGCAGTTCAGCTTTCGCGAGTCTGAAGGTTGCCCAGCAGGCTTTGGACGAGTGGGTCGAGTATTACAACACTGCTCGTCCGCATCAGTCGCTGGACATGGCCACACCGGCGCAGCGGTTCCGCCCCGCGGCCGCAGTGCACCCGTCGATGCCGGCGGCCGCTGCTGGTGGGGACCGCGGTGGTCAGGACTGGATCAGCCGGCGGGTGACGACCAATGGGGTGGTGTGCGTGGCCTGGCAACAGGTCAGCGTCGGGCGCCACCATGCCGGGGCGCGCTGCGATGTCCACGTCGATGGCGATCTGCTGCGGTTTTTCATCGGCGACGA
>NZ_JBVAXR010000152.1:0-1214 GCF_055419445.1 Mycobacterium sp. IDUB_19
GCCGCGCCAAGTCGCCTCGCTGGAAACGCAGTTGCACCACCGCGTGATGGGCACCGCCGACGCGAGTGAGGGCGTCACCGCGTTCTTCGAGCGACGGCCCCCGCGGTTCGGGTCGAAGCTGTCGCGTGACTGGGAAGCCCTGCTGGAGCCGTGAGTATGCGCACCGACGATCCGGAGGCTGCCCGGCTCAGGCCTTGAGCCCACACAGCTCCTCGGAAAGTGTCCAGAAGTCAGCCGCGCGTTGCTCATCGCGCGCGTATGGTGCGACCGCATCGCTCACCGCACAGTCTTCCAGGTACAGCGCGCCCCGGTCGGCCAGCTCCGGGCTGACCGCCGCCCAGACCTGGGTGGCCGCGCCCTGTTCGGGAGTAGAGAAGTCAAGGAAGCCGTCGGTCGATTCGCCACGCAGCGCGCTGTTGTCGACGACGAGCTTGCGCAGGTCGGAGAAGTCCTCACGCGACATATAACGGGCGAGCGAGGTGGCAACGGTGCCAGGATGGACGGCATACGCGTGAATTCCCAAGTCGCGCAGCCGCCGATCGACCTCTACCGCGTGCAGGATGTTCGCTGTCTTGGATGCGCCGTATGCGACGAACTTGTCGTATTCGCGACGCTCCCAGTCGAGGTCGTCGAAGTCGACGTCACCCATCAGATGGCCCCCGGAGGACAGGATCACCACCCGGGCGCCCGTGGCGGCGGCCAGCTGCGGGACAAGCAGCCGGGTGAGCTCGAAGTGCCCGAAATGGTTTGTCCCGATTTGCAATTCGAACCCGTCGCGAGTACGGCCGAAAGGTGTGAACATCACTCCCGCGTTGTTCATCAACACATGCACCGCCGGCGTGATGTCGCGGATCTTCACCGCCGCCGCACGAACGCTGGACAGCGCGGTCAGGTCGAGCTCGACGGTCGAGGTCGCAGCGCCCGGCACCTCGGTCGCCACCCACGCGGCCGCGTCGGCCAGAGCATCCGGGTTGCGAGCGGCCAAGATCACGTGTGCGCCCGCGGCCGCCAGCGCTCGCGCCGACTCCCGGCCCAGGCCGGACGAGGCGCCCGTGATCACACAGACCTTGCCGGACAGGTCGATTCCCCCGACGACCTGCAGCGCGGTCCGGCGTTCGCTCATCGGGTCATCGTAGAGGCACGTTCCATCAACCGTGGTGCGACGACCCGATGCAGGGGGCCGACCATGGCCCAGACCGTTCGGGCGGCGACTT
>NZ_JBVAXR010000153.1:0-1209 GCF_055419445.1 Mycobacterium sp. IDUB_19
TCCGAAGGCGTGGGATGTCAATACGTCGTAAATCCCTGTCGCTCAGTCGGATACACATTCAACGCATAGGGTCGTGCCCGTGACTGCACGGTTCATGCGACTCGCGGACTAGAGCGGACGTGCACGTCCCGGTGGCCCACGCCGAGCTAAGAGCGCCCCAGATAACTTGCAGTCCAACAGAGTTGACTGTCCTATTCATTTTCCTTGGTGGCGACCGAATACACGACGTTGGTTTCGGCGCTGGTGATGCCGGAGCTGCGAACGTAATTGAGATTCGCCGCGTGCACTCGTTCGCGATCGTGCGGCGAGAGCTGCTCGACGGTGCCGCGATAACCTGTGCCCAGTATCGCTGCCCACCAGGCTTCGGGCGATGCGATCGTATGAGCGCCGAATTCAGCCACGACCTCGGCCTCCTCCACCCCGCCCGCACGCATCACTTCACGCAACGACGCCGGATCGCAGATGCGATCCCACGGATTGAAGCCTTTGTAGAGATCGGGTCGGACCTCGCGAATCGAATCCCAGAAAGCCGTGTTGGCGGGTTCGAGAAAGCGTGGTCCCCAAGTGGTAATCGCGAGCTTGCCGCCCGGGCGAACGTTGTGCCACAACGCCCTCACGGCGGCGCTGATGTCGGGCACGAAGAAGACACCGAAAACGCACACGACCGCGTCGAATCCCTTGGGCGGCAGCCGCAGGTCGAGCATGTCGCCCGAACGAAACTCGATATTGTCTACCCCCAATGTCTCGGCCTTTGCGCGTCCCAGCGCGAGCAGCCGCTCAGCGAGATCGACGCCGACCACCGCCCCGCTCGGTCCGACGATCTGTGCCGCCGGTATCGCCGAGGCGCCGCTGCCGCAACAAACGTCCAGAACGCGCTGGCCGGGTGCGAGGGCAAGGCGCTCGACGGTCTCGCGACCGAAGCGAGCCCAGAACGTGTTCGCCGGATCGTCGAACGCGTCCGCCGCCGCGTCATAGGTCGCGGCGGCCCCGGTCTGCGCGTCGTGAGGAGTGCCGGAGGTCATTGGTCATGAGACTAAATCGGTTTCGGCGCCTAGCGCAACGTGCAATCGCGCGCTCTTCGCCTAGGGCAACGGCATACTAAGTGCCACAATAACTTTCAGTTGCGGCCGACTTGCCCGCCGACTAGGCGAGCGCGTCGAACATGTGCGCCGGCTCGATGCCGAGTTGCTTTGCGACATGGCTGGTATC
>NZ_JBVAXR010000154.1:0-1163 GCF_055419445.1 Mycobacterium sp. IDUB_19
AAACACTCGGTGACGTTCTCGCCGGTGATCTCGACGTGGATGCCACCCGGATGCGTGCCCAGCGCGCGATGCACCTCGAAGAAGCCCTGCACTTCGTCGACGATGCGGTCGAAGTGGCGGGTCTTGTACCCGGTGGACGACTCGTGGGTGTTGCCGTGCATCGGGTCGCACTGCCAGATCACCTGGTGACCGGTGGCTTGCACCTTCTCGATGATCGGGGGCAGCAGGTCGCGAACCTTGTTGTTGCCCATCCGGCTGACCAGCGTGAGCCGGCCCGGCTTGTTGTGCGGGTCGAGGCGCTCGACGTACTCCATCGCCAGCTCGGGCGTCATCGTCGGGCCGAGCTTGACGCCGATCGGGTTCGCGATCACCTCGGCGAACGAGATGTGCGCGCCGTCGAGTTGCCGGGTCCGCTCGCCGATCCACACGGTGTGCGCCGACAGGTCGTACAGTTGCGGCTCGCCGTCCTCGCTTTCCGACAACCGCAGCATGGCGCGCTCGTAGTCGAGCACTAGGGCCTCGTGGCTTGCGTAGATCTCGGCGGTTTGCAGATTGGGGTCGACCACCCCGCATGCGTTCATGAACCGCAACCCGCGGTCGATCTCGGTGGCCAGCGCCTCATAACGGGCGCCGGCAGGCGAGGTCCGGACGAATTCCCGGTTCCAGTCATGGACCAGGTGCAGCGAAGCCAGCCCCGACGAGGTCAGCGCCCGCATCAGGTTCATCGCCGCACTGGCGTTGGCGTAGGCCCGCACCAGTCGCGACGGGTCATGCTCGCGCGCGGCGCCATCCGGGGCGAAGCCGTTGATCATGTCGCCGCGGTAGGACTTCAGGCCCAGCGCGTCGATGTCGGCCGACCGTGGCTTGGCGTACTGACCGGCAATGCGGGCCACCTTGACCACCGGCAGGCTGGCGCCGTAGGTCAGCACGACCGCCATCTGCAGCAGGGTGCGCACGTTGCCACGGATGTGGGGTTCGGTGTTGTCGACGAACGTCTCGGCGCAGTCGCCGCCCTGCAGCAGGAAGGCCTCACCCTTGGCGACCTGCGCGAGTTGCTCCTGCAGCCGCACGATTTCGGACGGCACCGTCACCGGCGGGACGCTTTCCAGGACCGTGCGCATCGCCGCGGCCTGGTCGTCGGGCCAGGCCGGTTGCTGCGCGGC
>NZ_JBVAXR010000155.1:0-1152 GCF_055419445.1 Mycobacterium sp. IDUB_19
TTCGGTCAGAAGCTTGTCGTCTTCCGAAGCGGGGACGGCAAGATCAACGTCCTCGACAGCTACTGCCGGCACATGGGCGGCGACCTGTCCCAGGGCGAGGTGAAGGGCGACGAGATCGCCTGCCCGTTCCACGATTGGCGTTGGGGCGGCGACGGGCGATGCAGGAAGGTGCCGTACGCCCGACGCGCACCCCGGCTGGCCCGCACGGCAACCTGGACCACGCTGGAGCAGGACGGCATGTTGTTCGTCTGGAACGACCCGGAGCGCAAACCGCCGCCGCCGGAGGTGACGATCCCGCGCATCGAGGGAGCCACCAGCGATGAGTGGACCGACTGGCACTGGTACACCACAGTCGTGGGCACCAGCAATTGCCGCGAAATCATCGACAACGTCGTGGATATGGCGCACTTCTACTACATCCACGGCGCGCTGCCGACCTACTTCAAGAACATCTTCGAGGGACACGTCGCGACGCAGTACATGAACGGCGAGGGCCGACCCGACATGGGTGGCGCCGAAGGCTCACGCATGCTGGGCAACACCTCGGTGGCGTCGTACTACGGGCCGTCCTTCATGATCGACGACCTGACCTACCACTACGAAACCGGTGACGCGCAATCCATTCTGATCAACTGCCATTATCCGATCGATTCGAATTCCTTTGTGCTGCAATACGGCATCATCGTCAAGAAATCAGAGACGCTGCCCGGCGATGAGGCCATGCGGACCGCGATCACGCTCGGCGACTACATCAAGCTCGGCTTCGAGCAGGACGTCCAGATCTGGCGGCACAAGGCGCGCATCGACAATCCGCTCCTGGTCGAGGAGGACGGCCCGGTCTATCAGCTGCGTCGCTGGTATCAGCAGTTCTACGTCGACGCCGCCGACGTGGAACCGGACATGGTGGACCGCTTCGAGTTCGAGCTGGACACCACCCGGCCCTACCAGGCGTGGATGAAAGAGGTCGAAGCGAACATGGCGTCCCAGGGAGCGGGCTCGGTGTGATGGCGCTCGATTCGCCTGTGCGGACTGACAATCGGCTCGACGAGATGCCCATGCTGCCGGTTGCATGCCGTAGCTGCGGCGCGCAGGTGCTGGTGCGCAAGAGCGCCTGGAACCAGACCAGCGTGCAGTGGAACGCCGACGCGACGG
>NZ_JBVAXR010000156.1:0-1147 GCF_055419445.1 Mycobacterium sp. IDUB_19
CGCATGACGGCGATGGGCATCTGGCGCAACGTCGAAGACGGCCCGCCGCGGGTCGCTCCGACGCTTCAGCCGCTGCGCCCGCTGCTCCCGGTGCGTCAAAGCCCCGCGTTGCAGTACGCGTGAGTCCGTTCGCCGGCGGCGTCGCAGTCATCACCGGAGCCGGCGCGGGCATCGGCGCGGGCCTGTCCCGCCACGCGGTCACGCTCGGGATGACGGTGGTGCTCGCCGACGTCGACGCCGATGCCGTCGCGGCTGTGCGTGAGGAGCTTTGCGCGGCAGGAGGATCGGCGGTCGACGTCGCGTGCGACGTGCGCAACCCAGACGCGGTGCAGGAACTCGCCGACCGCACCTACCGCGATGTCGGCGCGGTGCGGCTACTGGTGAACAACGCCGGCGTAGAACAGTTCGGCTACCTGTGGGATACGCCCCTGGCCAACTGGCAGCGGGTCATGGACATCAACATCAGCGGGGTGTTCCACGGCGTGCGCGCTTTTCTGCCGAAGATGATGGCCAGCGACGAGCAGGCCTGGGTGTGGAACCTGTCGTCGGTCGGCGGCGTGGTGGCAATTCCGTTGCAGGCGCCCTACATCGTGAGCAAGCATGCGGTGCTGGCGTTGACCGAGTGCCTGTATCTCGATGTCCAGGCGGCCGGACACGCCGACCACGTTCACGTACAGGCCGTGTTGCCGGGCGCGGTGAAGTCCAACATCTTCGAGTCGGCGGGCGGTGTCGACCACGGCGGTGACGGCACCGTCGCCGAGGCGCAGCGCGCGGCAATGCTGGACGTCAAGGCCGGGGCCATGGATCCACGGGCGGCCGCGGCGACGATATTCGAACAGGCTGCCGACGGCCGGTTCTATCTGCTCACTGAGCCGGAGTATGTTGGCTCGGCCATGGCGGATCGGGCGAATGTGCTTGCCACACAGCGCCCTCCGTCTCGTCGACGATAGACAGCTCCCCGTGCCGCACCGCGTCGAGGATCGACTCGCGCAGCGCCGAACAAACCAGGAACACCCCACGGTTGGCGTGGGCCGACACCTTCTGGGCTTCCGCGCGCTCGGTGCACCGGCCCGTCGCGTCGGCGTTCCACTGCACGCTGGTCTGGTTCCAGGCGCTCTTGCGCACCAGCACCTGCGCGCCGCAGCTA
>NZ_JBVAXR010000157.1:0-1145 GCF_055419445.1 Mycobacterium sp. IDUB_19
GACGTTGATCGAGCGCTCTGCGACATCGCGGCCGAGCACGGCAACCTCGACCCGGACGCGGCCACGGCCTACGTCCAGTCGCTGAGCGCGGACAAGCGCTACCACCGCGACGTCTACTAGTCCGCCCCACTCAACCCGTAATACGGCGGAAACGCGGGACACCCGCGGCTGAAACATCGCTGTCGCACCATGTGCTCAACAACCGGTGCGTACTCGATGAAGGGGTGTCCGCATGGCAAGTGACGACCACCCGGGCGACCAGGAATCGCCGATCGAGCAAGTCGCTTGGGCGGGATTGCCCATCAACCTGGATTTTGCGTTCTCCCAGGCGCAACGCGACAAGGTCTACGTGCAACACCTCACTCGCCAGCGCTGGCGCGCATTACGCGCACGGGCACGCGAGCGCGACGCCGCCGCGGCATACCAGCCGGTGGATGCCGAGGCGGGCTAAGCCTCGCTTCAGCTCCCACCCCATGCCGACGGCCGACCGTACCCGGCGACCACGACGGTGCGGTCCAGGCTGTTGTCCGATCCGCCAGATCCCCTGTCATCGTTAATGTTCCGGTTGTTGACCATGTCAGCCGCGCGCCATGCAGCGGCTAGGGCAACGCGCTGCCGGTAGAGCAATGCCGGTTACCGGGTTGGCAAACGAACATGCGGCAGTACAACCGAAATCATGAGGCACAAGTGAGCTGAGCAGGCGGCAATGGGCGGTGCCCTATAGTGGGGCTATGCACCAGGCCATACAGCCGCGCTTTGTCCTCACGCGCCGCCTCGCCGTGGAATGTTGTTGTTGCTGCTGTCGTTGATTTCTTGGCGCATTCTGTCCCACTAGAAATCTCGGTACGCAAATACCTTGCCATCACCGACGACCCCGACCATCGCCCACCATGCAACCGCCGAATCCGGACTCATAGGAACATTTCCAGTGCCAATCCCGTTGATGCCCAGCATATTCGACATCACCTGGTCGGCCGATGAGTCTTGTATCGATATCGTGGAGGAATTCTCATGAGCATCGCCGAGGACATCACACAGCTCGTCGGAGGCACGCCGCTGGTCCGGCTCAACCGGGTCACCGACGGCGCGGGCGCAGACGTTGTCGCCAAGCTGGAATCGTTCAACCCGGCGAACAGCGTGAAGGA
>NZ_JBVAXR010000158.1:0-1144 GCF_055419445.1 Mycobacterium sp. IDUB_19
CTCTCGACAGCTTGGACATCATGGCACACGGGCGCGCTCAGCAGTTCTGGTCAGGCTGTTTGCCGCGGGGTGGTGCAACCGAGTTAGAACGGCGGTCAGGATGTGGTGCCGGACAGGCGTGGACGGCTTGGATCGCTTTGCGCCGATCCGGAACCGCAGGAAGCCTTCGCCCCCGAGGCTCAAGCTCGGTTAGATTAACTATGTTAATAAATTGAATAGTTAAGTTGTTTAACCTAGTGAGCGCGGGTAAAAATATCGCATGTCCTCGAAGCCGCGGATGTCGCGCATGCTTGACCAGCATCGCTTCGATGCGCTTGCGGCCTCAGTGACATCCGAGTACTTCCACGTTGGCGTGATGTTGCTGGACCGCGATCTTCGTATTCGTGGCGCGAACCCGACCTATGAGGCTGTTTCCATGCGGCAGCGTGATGAGCTGCTCGGTAACTTCGTTTTCGACGTGTTTCCCGACGACCCTCGTGATCCGCAGGCCAACGGTTCGTCCGTGCTTCTCCTGTCCGTCGAGTCTGCGTTGCGCACGCGCGGAACCGACACCATGCCGATCTTCAGGTACGACATCGCCGACCCGCAGAATCCGGACGTCTTTGTTCCGAAGGTGTGGACGTGCAGCAGCACCTCGGTCGACGATGGCGACGAGCAGATCGGAGCGCTTCTCCGGGTAGCCGAGATCACATCACTTGAGGAGGCGTTGTCTGCGTTGTCGCAGAACATCGCAGGCGGCGCAACGCTTGGTGCCGCCGAGCAACTCCACGTGCTGTCTGCCCTGGTCGCCTCCGTACGCGCGGACCAGCGCTACGCGCAGGCGATGGCTCGGGAGAACGAGCACCTTCGCCGTGCACTTGAAACCCGCGACATCATCGGCCAGGCCAAGGGCATGCTCATGGAACGCTTCGATATCGACGCGGCTTCGGCGTTCGGCCTGTTGACGACGTTGTCGCAGCAGTCGAACACCCGACTGGCCCACGTTGCCCAGAAGCTCATAGAAATCGAGCATCCGAGCACCTAGCGACTCCTGGTCACCGATGGTTCAAGAAACTTCAGAGCACTTCGCTATACGTCCGGGCGATCTGCTTAGTGGCACCGCGCGAATCGGTTTTCGCAAAACATGCCAACAGCATCCGAGCCC
>NZ_JBVAXR010000159.1:0-1103 GCF_055419445.1 Mycobacterium sp. IDUB_19
TACCGGCGGCTGTCCGAGGCGCTGGCCTCGGAAACCTGGTACCTGTCCACGCTGCGCGACAAGCCGGCGGTGGCCAGACGCCTGATGAGCGTGCTGGGGACGTCCGCGTATGTGCCGGATCTACTGATGCGGGCGCCCAGGGTGATTCAGGATTACGGCGACGGGCCGGCCGGCCCGAAACTGGTCGAGACCGAACCCGCCGTGGTGGCTCGCGCGCTCATTGCCTCGGCGGCCCGTCATGCCGACCCGGTGCGCGCCATCGCCGCCGCCCGTACGCTGCGGCGCCGAGAGCTGGCCCGCATCGGTTCCGCGGACCTGCTCGGCATGCTCGAGGTACGGGACGTGTGCAAGGCACTCACGTCGGTGTGGGTCGCCGTGCTGCAGTCGGCGCTGGACGCCCTGACCCGAGCCCATCTGCCCGAGGACGGCAAAGCGCCCGCGGCCATCGCGGTCATCGGTATGGGCAGGTTGGGCGGCGCCGAACTGGGCTACGGGTCCGACGCCGACGTGATGTTCGTCTGCGAACCGGCCAGCGGAGTCGACGATTCGGCCGCGGTCAAATGGTCGACGCCGATCGCCGAGCAAGTTCGCACGCTGCTGGGCACGCCAAGCGTCGACCCGCCACTGGAAGTCGACGCGAACCTGCGACCCGAGGGCCGCAGCGGCGCGCTGGTCCGCACCCTGGGGTCCTACACCGCCTACTACGACCAGTGGGCGCATCCGTGGGAGATTCAGGCGCTGCTGCGCGCGCACGCGGTCGCCGGTGACGAGGACTTGGGTCAGCGGTTCCTGCTGATGGCCGACAAGACGCGGTATCCACGCGACGGTGTGTCCGCCGAGACGGTGCACGAGATCCGCCGGATGAAAGCGCGCGTCGAATCCGAACGGTTGCCGCGCGGCGCCGACCCCAACACCCACACCAAACTGGGGCGCGGGGGACTGGCCGACATCGAATGGACGGTGCAGTTGCTGCAACTGCAGCACGCGCACGAGATCCCGGCCCTGCACAACACCTCCACGCTGGAGTCGCTCGACGTGATCGCCGAGACGGGGCTAGTCCCCGCGGACGAGGTGGAGCTGCTGCGTCTCGCGTGGCTGACGGC
>NZ_JBVAXR010000160.1:0-1103 GCF_055419445.1 Mycobacterium sp. IDUB_19
GCCGTCAGCCACGCGAGACGCAGCAGCTCCACCTCGTCCGCGGGGACTAGCCCCGTCTCGGCGATCACGTCGAGCGATTGCAGCGTGGACGTATTGTGCAGCGCCGGGATCTCGTGCGCGTGCTGCAGTTGCAGCAGCTGTACCGTCCATTCGATGTCGGCCAAGCCCCCACGACCCAGCTTGGTGTGGGTGTTGGGGTCGGCGCCGCGAGGCAACCGTTCGGATTCCACCCGGGCCTTCATGCGGCGAATCTCGTGCACCGCCTCGGCGGATACCCCGTCGGCTGGATACCGCGTCTTGTCGGCCATCAGCAAGAACCGCTGACCCAGTTCCTGGTCACCGGCGACGGCGTGGGCCCGCAGCAGCGCTTGGATCTCCCACGGCTGTGCCCACTGGGCGTAGTAAGCGGCATAGGAGCCCAGGGTGCGGACCAGTGCGCCGCTGCGACCCTCCGGCCGCAGGTTGGCGTCGACCTCCAAAGGCGGGTCGACGCTGGGCGTGCCCAGCAGGGTGCGCACCTGCTCGGCGATCGTTGTCGCCCATTTGACCGCGGCCGAATCCTCGACGCCAGCGGCCGATTCGCAGACGAACATCACGTCGGCATCGGATCCGTAGCCCAGTTCGGCACCACCCAGCCTGCCCATGCCGATGACCGCGATGGCCGCAGGCGCGTGGCCGTCTGGAGGGAGGTTGGCCCGGATGAGCGTGTCCAGCGCGGACTGCAGCACAGCCACCCACACCGACGTGAGCGCGCTGCACACGTCCCGTACGTCGAGCATGCCGAGCAGATCCGCGGAACCGATGCGGGCCAACTCGCGGCGGCGCAGCGTGCGGGCGCCGGCGATGGCCCGCACCGGGTCGGAATGACGGGCCGCCGAGGCGATCAGCGCGCGGGCCACCACGGCGGGCTGGGTCTCGAGCAGTTTCGGGCCGGCCGGACCGTCCCCGTAAGCCTGAATCACCGTGGGGGCGCGCATCAATAGGTCCGGAACGTAGGCGGAAGTCCCCAGCACGTGCATCAGCCGCCTGGCCACCGCCGGCTTGTCGCGCAGCGTGGACAGGTACCAGGTTTCCGAGGCCAGCGCCTCGGACAGCCGCCGGTA
>NZ_JBVAXR010000161.1:0-1061 GCF_055419445.1 Mycobacterium sp. IDUB_19
GGCCGGCTCTACGCGGTCAACCCCGAGTTCGGTTTCTTCGGCGTCGCGCCGGGCACCAACTGGAAGTCCAACCCGAACGCGATGCGCACCATGGAGGCGGGCAACACCGTCTTCACCAACGTGGCGCTGACCGACGACAACGACGTGTGGTGGGAAGGTCTGGAAGGCGAGCCCGACCACCTGATCGACTGGAAGGGCAACGACTGGATCCTGCGTGAATCGGATACCAAAGCGGCGCACCCGAATTCGCGCTACTGCACCCCGATGTCGCAGTGCCCGATCCTGGCGCCCGAGTGGGACGACCCGCAGGGTGTGCCGATTTCCGGCATCCTGTTCGGCGCGCGCCGCAAGACGACGGTGCCGCTGGTGACGCAGGCCCGCGACTGGCAGCACGGGGTCTTCATGGGCGCCACCATGGGCAGCGAGCAGACCGCCGCCGCCGAGGGCAAGGTCGGCACCGTGCGCCGCGACCCGATGGCCATGCTGCCTTTCCTGGGCTATCACGTCGGTGACTACTTCCAGCACTGGATCGACCTGGGCAAGAACTCCGACGAGTCCAAGCTGCCAAAGGTGTTCTTCGTCAACTGGTTCCGCCGCGACGAGGACGGCGGCTTCCTGTGGCCGGGCTTCGGCGAGAACAGCCGGGTGCTGAAGTGGATCGTCGACCGCATCGAACACCAGGCCGGTGGCCAGGACACCGCGATCGGTATCGTGCCGACGGCCGAGGACCTGGACCTCGACGGGCTCGACATCGAAGGCGCCGACGTGACCAAGGCGCTGGCGGTCAACGCGGCCGAGTGGCGTGCGGAACTGCCGCTGATCGAGGAGTGGTTCGAGTTTGTTGGCGACAAGCTGCCCACCGGCGTCAAGGACGAGTTCGAGGCGCTCAAGCAGCGGCTTTCCGAGGCGGACTAACACCGCACGCAACGTTGATCGGGCTGGCGCGCAGGACGCGTCAGCCCGATTTCTTTTCGATAGGCTTCGTCGACGGCAAACGTGACTTCTGCATTCCAGCGGGTTGTTTGGAACCCCACGTTTCGGTGTATAGATAGCTAACACCG
>NZ_JBVAXR010000162.1:0-1059 GCF_055419445.1 Mycobacterium sp. IDUB_19
CGGTGTTAGCTATCTATACACCGAAACGTGGGGTTCCAAACAACCCGCTGGAATGCAGAAGTCACGTTTGCCGTCGAAGCCCGCCGAAAATAAATCGGGCTGACGCGTCCTGCGCGCCAGCCCGATTCAACGTTGCGTGCGGTGTTAGTCCGCCTCGGACAGCCGCTGCTTGAGCGCCTCGAACTCGTCCTTGACGCCGGTGGGCAGCTTGTCGCCGACGAACTCGAACCACTCCTCGATCAGGGGCAGTTCCGCGCGCCACTCGGCCGCGTTGACCGCCAGCGCCTTGGTCACGTCGGCGCCTTCGATGTCGAGCCCGTCCAGGTCAAGGTCCCCGGCCGTCGGCACGATACCGATCGCGGTGTCCTGGCCACCGGCCTGATGTTCGATGCGGTCGACGATCCACTTCAGCACCCGGCTGTTCTCGCCGAAGCCCGGCCACAGGAAGCCGCCGTCTTCGTCGCGGCGGAACCAGTTGACGAAGAACACCTTTGGCAGCTTGGACTCGTCGGAGTTCTTGCCCAGGTCCAACCAGTGCTGGAAGTAGTCACCGACGTGGTAGCCCAGGAACGGCAGCATGGCCATCGGGTCGCGGCGCACGGTGCCGACCTTGCCCTCGGCCGCGGCGGTCTGCTCGCTGCCCATGGTGGCGCCCATGAACACGCCGTGCTGCCAATCGCGGGCCTCGGTCACCAGCGGCACCGTCGTCTTGCGGCGGGCGCCGAACAGGATGCCCGAGATCGGCACGCCCTGCGGGTCGTCCCACTCCGGCGCCAGGATCGGGCACTGCGACATCGGAGTGCAGTATCGCGAATTCGGGTGCGCGGCTTTGGTTTCCGTGTCGCGGATGTACCAGTCCTGGCCCTTCCAGTCGATCAGGTGATCGGGCTCGCCTTCCAGGCCTTCCCACCACACCTCGTCGTCGTCGGTGAGCGCGACGTTGGTGAACACGGTGTTGCCTGCGGCGATGGTGCGCATGGCATTCGGGTTGGACTTCCAGTTGGTGCCCGGCGCGACGCCGAAGAAACCGAACTCGGGGTTGACCGCGTAGAGCCGGCC
>NZ_JBVAXR010000163.1:0-1033 GCF_055419445.1 Mycobacterium sp. IDUB_19
CAAGACCTCGCAACTGGTGTCGGTAAGCCAAATTAGTCGGTAATCAAGGACTTTGCGGCCCTAAGTCGGTCCGGGCTTGCGTAATCTCGCCGAAAAGGGCTAAGTCGCAGCGCGCTACGATGCACTCAATGAATGGCGAGACCGCACCGATCGGCATTTTGGTCACCGAGGCGATCGACTTACTCATCGCCGCCGTGGACCAGATTCCACCGGAGGGCTGGGACCAGCCGTCTAACCTCGAGGGCTGGAGCTTGCGCGATTTGGTGGGGCACGCCACCGGCAGCGCGGCGAAGATCGTGACGCTCGTCGAAGACGGAAAGGTCTGGGAACTCCCTTCGCAGCCGGCCGACTGGGTATGCGACGACCCGGCGGCACGACTTCGCGAGCTGGCCGCGCGGTTGCAGGTTGGCTTGCCCGGCGCCGACCTGGACGCGATGCGGGTGTCGCCGGAGGGCGAGGTTCCGCTGCGCCGGGCGCTGACCTATCCCGTCTCGGACCTGGCGTTGCACAGCTGGGACGTACATTGCTCACAAGGCCGGCTGATCGAGCTGCCGTCAGACCTGCTGGCGCTGAGCCGTGGACTTGTGGAGTCGGTGCCGGAGGCGATGCTGCGGCGGCCGGGCGGCTTCGGGCCGGCCCACTCCGCGCCGGCGGACTCGACGCCGACTGCCCGGCTGATGGCTTATCTCGGGCGCTCAGTCGACCGACAGGGCTAGCTGTCGCGCCTGATCTTCAATGCGGTGGTGATCATCGGAATCTGAAGTGGTAGCCGGGCGAAAGCGGCGATGCGCATCGGCCACGGCTTACTCCACCACAACCGGCACATGTTGACGTTCGCCGGGAACACCCCGAGGAACAGTACGACGGCCGCCAGCGCGGCTGTCCGCCGAGTGCGTCGCGGCACCAGCAAGGCACCGGTGGCTATCTCGGCGACACCCGATGCGTAGGTGTAGAAGCGCGGGGTGCCGGGCAGCTCGGCGGGGACGATGTCGTCGAACGGTTTGGGGGCAAGGAAGTGCACGGTGCCGATACC
>NZ_JBVAXR010000164.1:0-1032 GCF_055419445.1 Mycobacterium sp. IDUB_19
CAAGACCTCGCAACTGGTGTCGGTAAGCCAAATTAGTCGGTAATCAAGGACTTTGCGGCCCTAAGTCGGTCCGGGCTCGCGTATCTCGGCGAAAAGGGCTAAGTCGCAGCGCGCTACGATGCACTCAATGAATGGCGCGACCGCACCGATCGGCATTTTGGTCACTGCGGCGATCGACTTACTCATCGCCGCCGTGGACCAGATTCCGCCGGAGGGCTGGGACCAGCCGTCTAACCTCGAGGGCTGGAGCTTGCGCGATTTGGTGGGGCACGCCACCGGTAGCGCGGCGAAGATCGTGACGCTCGTCGAAGACGGAAAAGTCTGGGAACTCCCCTCGCAGCCGGCCGACTGGGTATGCGACGATCCGGCGGCACGACTTCGCGAGCTTGCCGCGCGGTTGCAGGTTGCCTTGCCCGGCGCCGACCTGGACGCGATGCGGGTGTCGCCGGAGGGTGAGGTTCCGCTGCACCGGGCGCTGACCTATCCCGTCTCGGACCTGGCATTGCACAGCTGGGACGTACATTGCTCACAAGGCCGGCTGATCGAGCTGCCGTCAGATCTGCTGGCGCTGTGCCGTGGACTTGTGGAGTCGGTGCCGGAGGAGATGCTGCGGCGGCCGGGCGGCTTCGGGCCGGCCCACTCCGCGCCGGCGGACTCGACGCCGACCGCCCGGCTGATGGCTTATCTCGGGCGCTCAGTCGACAGGCAGGGCTAGCTGTCGCGCCTGATTTTCAATGCGGTGGTGATCATCGGAATCTGAAGTGGTAGCCGCGCGAAAGCGGCGATGCGCATCGGCCATGGCTTGCTCCACCACAACCGGCACATGTTGACGTTCGCCGGGAACACCCCGAGGAACAGCACGACGGCCGCCAGCGCGGCTGTCCGCCGAGTGCGTCGCGGCACCAGCAAGGCACCGGTGGCTATCTCGGCGACGCCCGATGCGTAGGTGTAGAACCGCGGGGTGCCGGGCAGCTCGGCGGGGACGATGTCGTCGAACGGTTTGGGGGCAAGGAAGTGCACGGTGCCGATACC
>NZ_JBVAXR010000165.1:0-1010 GCF_055419445.1 Mycobacterium sp. IDUB_19
TTGATCGGGGTCATGCGATTGCGGATCCCGGCACGTACCACGGTGGGGCCTCCGGAGCCCATGGCACTGCCCAGCATTCCCGCCATCCCCAACGAACTGAACAGGCTTCCCTCGCCTAGGGCGGCAGCGGGAATGGCCTCGGGCCCGGCGGCTGTCAGGGCGGCGGCTACCGTCCTGATGGCGGGAGTGGCCGAGGCCCAGCTCGGTGGGACTGTCAGCGACCCAACCAAGGTGCCACGGGCAAAACCGGCCGTCGGGCTGATCGCGTCGAACAGCGTGCCCCGGCTGAAGCCCAGTGCGCCGAGGCCGGCCCCCAGCGCGTCTTTCGGGAGTGCGCCGTACGCGGCGGGCGGGGCGAACTTGAGCCACTGGGACACCGGGAAGTTGATCAGCAGCCCGATGTCGTTGTACTGCGTGGTGAGGCCCAGCGGGATCTTCAGGGCGTTGTAAAAGCTCGTGTAAAAGGTTGCCCCGCCCGGAACGGTGTTCAGCAGGTTTGTCCAGAAGGTCTGGTAGTCCGTGGCGAGCTGTGCGAGCCCCGCCAGTGGCCCGGTGTAGCCACTGGGCGTCGTGGCCGCGGCGGCCACCGTACTTGCCGCGTGGCCGGCCGCGGTGTTGGAGGACGAGGTGAGCGCGGCCGCCTGCATCCCCGTGCCCGCGTCGTTGGTGGTCTTCGGCGCCGGGCTGAACTCCGTCAAGTTGTTGGAGGCCGTAGCCGAGGACGCGAAGTAGGTGTCCATCGCCTCCCCGTCTTGGGCCCACATTTCGCTGTATTGCGCCTCGGTCGCTGCGATCGCCGCGGTGTTCTGCCCGAACGTGTTGGTCGCCATCAGCTGCGCCAGCAGTTCGCGGTTGGCCACGATCACCGGCGGCGGCACGTGCGCGGCGAACGCCGTTTCATAGGCGGCAGCCGCCTCGGTCGCTTGCACCGCCGTTTGGGCGGCCTGGGTGGCGGTTTGTTGCATCCAGGCCACGTAGGGCGCGGCCGAGGCCGCCATCGCAAGCGACGA
>NZ_JBVAXR010000166.1:0-985 GCF_055419445.1 Mycobacterium sp. IDUB_19
AGGCGCTGGCCGACCAATTCGCCACCAACATCGCCGCCCACCCCGAAGACTGGCACATGCTGCAGCCCCAGTGGCTGACCGATCTGTCAGAGGCCCGGCGTGCCCGGCTACGGGAGGCCTGAATGAGGATCGGGATGGTCTGTCCCTACTCGTTCGACGTGCCGGGCGGGGTGCAGTCGCATGTTTTGCAGCTGGCCGAGGTGATGCGCGCCCGCGGTCACGAGGTCAGTGTGCTGGCGCCGGTTTCGCCGCACGCCGCGCTGCCCGAGTACGTCGTCTCGGCCGGCAAGGCCGTCCCCATTCCCTACAACGGCTCGGTGGCCCGGCTGCGGTTCGGCCCGGCAACCCACCGCAAGGTCAAAAAGTGGCTTGCCGAAGGGGATTTCGACGTGCTGCACCTGCACGAGCCCAATGCGCCCAGCCTGTCGATGCTGGCCCTGAACATCGCCGAGGGGCCGATCGTGGCCACCTTTCACACCTCGACCACCAAATCGCTGACCCTGTCCGTCGTCCAAAGCATCCTGCGGCCCATGCACGAGAAGATCGTCGGCCGGATCGCGGTGTCCGAGCTGGCCCGCCGCTGGCAGATGGAGGCGCTCGGGTCCGACGCGGTGGAGATCCCCAACGGCGTCGACGTCGCCTCACTCGCCTCGGCGCCGCGGCGGGACGGGTATCCGCGGCCGGGCAAGACGGTGCTGTTCCTGGGCCGCTACGACGAGTCGCGCAAGGGCATGGCGGTGCTGCTCGAGGCGCTGCCGCGGGTGGTGGAACGCTTTCCGGACCTGCAGGTGCTGGTCGTCGGCCATGGCGATGAGGACGAATTGCGCACGCAGGCAGGCGCATTGGCCGAGCACCTGCGCTTCCTCGGTCTGGTCGACGACGCTGGGAAAGCGTCGGCGATGCGCAGTGCCGACGTCTACTGCGCGCCCAACATCGGCGGCGAGAGTTTCGGCATCGTCCTGGTCGAGGCAATGGCCGCCGGCAC
>NZ_JBVAXR010000167.1:0-985 GCF_055419445.1 Mycobacterium sp. IDUB_19
AGGCGCTGGCCGACCAATTCGCCACCAACATCGCCGCCCACCCCGAAGACTGGCACATGCTGCAGCCCCAGTGGCTGGCCGATCTGTCAGAGGCCCGGCGTGCCCGGCTGCGGGAGGCCTGAATGAGGATCGGGATGGTCTGCCCGTACTCGTTCGACGTGCCGGGCGGGGTGCAGTCGCATGTTTTGCAGCTGGCCGAGGTGATGCGCGCCCGGGGGCATGAGGTCAGCGTGCTGGCGCCGGTTTCGCCGCATGCCGCGCTGCCCGACTACGTGGTCTCGGCCGGCAAGGCCGTCCCCATTCCCTACAACGGCTCGGTGGCCCGGCTGCGGTTCGGCCCGGCGACCCACCGCAAGGTCAAGAAGTGGCTGGCCGAAGGTGATTTCGACGTGCTGCACCTGCACGAGCCCAATGCGCCCAGCCTGTCGATGCTGGCCCTGAACATCGCCGAGGGCCCGATCGTGGCGACGTTTCACACCTCGACCACCAAATCGCTGACCCTGTCCGTCGTCCAAAGCATCCTGCGGCCGATGCACGAGAAGATCGTCGGCCGGATCGCGGTGTCCGAACTGGCCCGCCGATGGCAGATGGAGGCGCTGGGGTCCGACGCGGTGGAGATCCCCAACGGGGTCAACGTCGCCTCACTCGCCTCGGCGCCGCGGCTGGACGGGTATCCGTGGCCGGGCAAGACGGTGCTTTTCCTGGGCCGCTATGACGAGTCGCGCAAGGGCATGGCGGTGCTGCTCGAGGCGCTGCCGCGGGTGGTGAAACGCTTTCCGGACTTGCAGGTGCTGGTCGTCGGCCATGGCGGTGAGGACGAATTACGCACGCAGGCAGGCGCATTGGCGGAGCATCTGCGCTTCCTCGGTCAGGTCGACGACGCCGGGAAAGCGTCGGCGATGCGCAGCGCCGACGTCTACTGCGCGCCCAACATCGGCGGCGAGAGTTTCGGCATCGTCCTGGTCGAGGCAATGGCCGCCGGCAC
>NZ_JBVAXR010000168.1:0-983 GCF_055419445.1 Mycobacterium sp. IDUB_19
TAGCTACCGCCCGCCCACACGATCGAATTCTCGTCGACGTCGAAATCCGGGCAACGGGCCAACAGTTCGGTCAGCGCAACGCGCGATTGCATCCGCGCCGCCGCGGCACCCAGGCAGTGGTGGGCGCCGTGGCTGAAGGTCAGGATGTTGCGCGGGCAGCGGGTCACGTCGAGTTCGCCGGCGTCCGGCCCGTATTGGCGTTCGTCGCGGTTGGCCGACCCGTACAGCAGCAGCACCCGGCGATCGGCCGGGACGGTCGTGTCGCCGATGTTCACGTCACGGGTAACCGTGCGCGCCAATCCCTGTGCCGGCGAGGTCAGCCGCAGCAGTTCCTCAACCGCGTCGGGGATGCGGTCCGGGTCGTCGACCAGCAGCCGGCGCTGGTCGGGGCGCTGGTGCAGCAACGGCATTGAGCCACCAAGCATCCCGGTGACGGTGTCGTTGCCGCCGGTGACCATCGTGAAGGTGAACGCCAGAATCGACAACGTACCGGAGATGTCGCCGTCGGCGCCTACCCCGGCGGCGACCAGGTGGGAGATCGTGTCGTCCTCCGGCTCGGTCCGGCGGCGCTCGATCAGTCCGGTGAAGTAGGCCATCATCGAGCCGACCGCGTCGCCGACGGTTTCCAGCGCGCCCGCGACGCCGCCGTCGGCGGTGTTGGCCGCGACGATGGCCTGGGTCCAGCCGTCGAATTGGGCCCAATCCTCCTCGGGCACACCGAGATAATGCGCGACCACCATCGACGGCAGCGGTTTGAACAGGTCGGCGACGATGTCGCCGCCGCCGTCGGCGCGCAACTTCTCAATGCGCTCCACGACGAACTCGCGCACCTTGGGCTCCACCGCCTCGACCTGCCGGGGGGTGAACCCGCGCGACACCAGCTTGCGAAACTCGGTGTGCACCGGCGGATCCTGCATGACGAACGGCGGATTATCTTGCAGCCCAATCATTTCCAGGTCTCCGTAGTTGACCGTCAGTCCCTG
>NZ_JBVAXR010000169.1:0-983 GCF_055419445.1 Mycobacterium sp. IDUB_19
TAGCTACCGCCCGCCCACACGATCGAATTCTCGTCGACGTCGAAATCCGGGCAACGGGCCAACAGTTCGGTCAGCGCGACCCGCGATTGCATCCGCGCCGCCGCGGCACCCAGGCAGTGGTGGGCGCCGTGACTGAAGGTCAGGATGTTGCGCGGGCAGCGGGTCACGTCGAGCTCGCCGGCGTCCGGCCCGTATTGGCGTTCGTCGCGGTTGGCAGACCCGTACAGCAGCAGCACCCGGCGACCGGCCGGGATGGTGGTGTCGCCGATGGTCACGTCACGGGTGACCGTGCGCGCCAACCCCTGTGCCGGCGAGGTCAGCCGCAGCAGTTCCTCAACCGCGTCGGGGATGTGGTCCGGGTCGTCGACCAGCAGCCGGCGCTGGTCGGGGCGTTGGTGCAGCAACGGCATTGAGCCACCCAGCATCCCGGTGACGGTGTCGTTGCCGCCGGTGACCATCGTGAAGGTGAACGCCAGAATCGACAGCGTCCCGGCGATGTCGCCGTCGGCGCCCACTCCGGCGGCGACCAGGTGGGAGATGGTGTCGTCCTCCGGCTCGGTCCGGCGGCGCTCGATCAGCCCGGTGAAGTAGGCCATCATCGATCCGACCGCGTCGCCGACGGTTTCCAGCGCGCCCGCGACGCCGCCGTCGGCCGTGTTGGCCGCGACGATGGCCTGGGTCCAGCCGTCGAATTGGGCCCAATCCTCCTCGGGCACACCGAGGTAATGCGCGACCACCATCGACGGCAGCGGCTTGAACAGGTCGGCGACGATGTCGCCGCCGCCGTCGGCGCGCAGCTTCTCGATGCGCTCCACGACGAACTCGCGCACCTTGGGTTCCACCGCCTCGACCTGCCGGGGGGTGAACCCGCGCGACACCAGCTTGCGAAACTCGGTGTGCACCGGTGGATCCTGCATGACGAACGGCGGATTATCTTGCAGGCCAATCATTTCCAGGTCTCCGTAGTTGACCGTCAGTCCCTG
>NZ_JBVAXR010000170.1:0-963 GCF_055419445.1 Mycobacterium sp. IDUB_19
AGTGCGCCAGGTACTGCGGAGAGTTCGGCGGGTAGTGGGCAGGCGAAGTCGCCGTCGGCGTAGACGTTGATGCCGGGACATTCGACGTGGATCGTTTTCGCCCGCGCGGTGGTCACCTCGTCGAGTTCGACGTGGGTGCCTTTGATCACGGTGGGGAAGAGGCGGACCAGTTTCGTCCGGGATGCGGTGTGGGCCATGGTGATGTCGAGCAGGCCGTCGGTGTAATCGGCGTTCGGACAGATCAATAGCCCGCCGCCGTAGCTTCGGGTATTTCCGAATGCCGCCAGCGTGATATCGGCGTTGATCTCCTTGGTGCCGTCGAGCACCAGGCGGAACGGCAACATCCGCAGTTGCGAAAGCTCGGCGAGCATCGCGACGTAGTAGCGCAGCCGTCCATGCGGCCAGCTCATCCGGTTGGCGCGGTCGGTCACCAGGGAATCGAATCCGGTGGCCGCCACGGTGCCGAACCACTTATCGACACCTTTCGTATCGCGGATGCGGCCCAGGTCGATGGTTTGGGTCCAGCCGTCGGCGACGATGTCCGCGGCGGCCTCGGGATCCTTTGTGGGAATACCGAATTCACGGGCGTGATCGTTGCCGGTGCCCGCCGGGATGATGCCGAGCGGAATGTCGGTGCCCGCCAACACTTGTAGAGCGTTGGAGATGACGCCGTCGCCGCCGGTGGCCACCAGCGCGTCGGTGCCCCGCTCGATGGCCGCGGCTGCGAGATGGCGGGCGTCTTCGGCGTCGTCGCCGATGATCTCGACGACCTCGACACCGCGAGCGTGCAGCCTGGTGATGGCGGCCTGCGCCGCTTGCACGGCGGTCCCGTGCCCCGAAAGGGGATTGGTCAGCGCGGTCACCTTGCCGATCTCGCGCCGGCGCAACTGCTGCATCACGGAATCAGCTTGCCGGGATTGAGGATTCCCGCCGGATCCAGTGTCGCCTTGACCGCGCGCAACA
>NZ_JBVAXR010000171.1:0-962 GCF_055419445.1 Mycobacterium sp. IDUB_19
CCGCCGCGGTGGCGGTATCGGCGTTGCGGCAATGTGTGCCGGCGGTGGCCAGGGTGGCGCCGTCGTCGTCGAGGTCTAACGAGTTTTCGTCACGCCGAACGTGCTCTCACGGCGGGATTTCAGCGATTTTTTCGCCCTGAGAGGACGTTCGGCGCATCTCAGTTGCAGAACGTGTAGCCGATGAATTCGGTTTCGCGGGTGTTGCTGGGCGAGTAGTTGACGTAGTGCACCGCCGGCATCCCGTTGTACTGGGTGTCGATCTGTTGCGCGTTGGGCGGTGGGACGTCTTTGGGGAAGGCCAAGATCATGTCGCCGAAGATCTTGAGGCCGCGCTGGCAGATGGCATCCGTGCGCGGCTTCTGCGCGTTCCACGCATGAACAACCACCGGCTCCGTGAGTTGGGAGCCGGTGGCGCAATTCGGATCGCACAACTTGAAAACAGCGGTGCCGGTGCCATCGGCACCCTGCGGTCCCCACGAACTCCATGACATGTCTTGCAGCGCAACGGCAACGCTCGCGCAGCCAAGGACATTGAGCTTTTTTGGACGCGGGCTCGGTTGGACCGCCGGGTTGTAGCAGCCCGGAATGGCGTAGCTGTCCGGTGGCAGCGGTGGTTGGGTGGACTGGGCCGGCGTGCTGTGCTGACCGCCGGTCAGTTTCACGGCGGCGAAGATCAGCGCACCGACCACCAGAAGGGCCACGACGATGACGATCTCTGTTAGGCGCCCCCGCCGCAGCCCGCTCCTTGAGGAGACGTCGCCGCTCATGTTCTCCAGGTTATGCCAGAAGTCGTATGCGGGGTGCCGGGTCGCTGAACATCTTCGAGCGGTAAATTTGGTCAACGCTACCAACATAGGGAAGTATCGAGGCTCTCGCGACGGGTTAAGGAGTAACCGATGAATGACCACGCACTGGCCGCGCGCCTGGCCACCGAGGCGGGGCAGCTGTTGCTCGGGGTGCGG
>NZ_JBVAXR010000172.1:0-961 GCF_055419445.1 Mycobacterium sp. IDUB_19
TTGCGCCGTGCGCAAGGCCAGCTGGCCGGCGTGATCTCGATGATCGAGCAGGGCCGCGACTGCAAGGACGTGGTCACACAGCTCGCCGCGGTTTCACGTGCACTTGATCGTGCCGGATTCAAGATCGTCGCCACCGGTATGCGCGAATGCACAACCGGAAAAGCTGCGAAGGGCAAGAAGCCGCTGACGGAAGACGAGCTGGAGAAGCTCTTCCTCGCGCTGGCCTGACAGCACGTCACACGGCTTCGTGTAGCGCGCCAGCCTGCGCAAAGTCCATCCATCGATGCGTTGACGGCGCCCCGTTCACACTGTCCCATACCCTACCCGGTAGGGTATATGGCGAGGCGCCTATCTGCGCCCAGGGGCAAGCAAGGAGGTTGACGTGCAACCGGCCGGGAGTCTCAATTTCCTCCTTCTCGCGCGCGTGCGGCGATGTCGCCTCGCTGTCACGGCAAAAGCCCAGGCAGTCGCGGTTGCGTGACCCGAAAGGCCATCCGAACAGGGCCGAACGGCCCTGTTCGGGCCGCTGACCCGACGCGAAACTGACAACACGAGGCAACGAAAGGGAAATCACCGATGTTGACCTTTCTCAAACGAACCTGGGTGCTGCTCGTGGTCGTGGTGGCAGTTGCCCTTGGTGCTATCGCTGTCACCCGGTTGCGCGGCGTTTTTGGCTCGGATTCGATCTTCACGGCAACCGGCAGCAGCGCCGAGCCGCTCGAGCCGTCGCACATCAAGCGGGTGACGTACGAGGTTTTCGGGCCCAGTGACACGGCAGGAAGCGTGAGCTACTTGAACAAGAGCGCCGAGCCGGAACAAGCGAACTTCACCAGCTTGCCCTGGACTTACACGATCACCACGACGGTGCCGGCCGTGATCGCCAACGTGGTGGCACAGGGCAATAGCGACAACATCGGGTGCCGCATCACTGTCAACGGGGAGGTCAAGGACGAAAGATCCA
>NZ_JBVAXR010000173.1:0-958 GCF_055419445.1 Mycobacterium sp. IDUB_19
CCGCCGCGGTGGCGGTATCGGCGTTGCGGCAATGTGTGCCGGCGGTGGCCAGGGTGGCGCCGTCGTCGTCGAGGTCTGACGAGTTTCGTCACGCCGAACGTGCTCTCACGGCGGGATTTCAGCGATTTTTTCGCCCTGAGAGCACGTTCGGCGCATCTCAGTTGCAGAACGTGTAGCCGATGAATTCGGTTTCGCGGGGGTTACTGGGCGAGTAGTTGACGTAGTGCACCGCCGGCATCCCGTTGTACTGGGCGTCGATCTGTTGCGCGTTGGGCGGCGGGACGTCTTTGGGGAAGGCCAAGATCATGTCGCCGAAGATCTTGAGGCCGAGCTGACAGATGGCATCCGTGCGTGGCTTCTGCGCATTCCACGCGTGAACAACGACGGGTTCCGTGAGTTGGGAGCCGGTGGCGCAATTCGGATCGCACAACTTGAAAACGGCGGTGCCGGTTCCATCGGCACCCTGTGGTCCCCACGAACTCCACGACATGTCTTGCAGCGCAACGGCAACGCTGGCGCAGCCCAGGACATTGAGCTTTCTTGGACGCGCGCTCGGTAGGACCGCCGGGTTGTAGCAGCCCGGAATGGCGTAGCTGTCCGGTGGCAGCGGTAATTGGTTGGACTGGGCCGGCGTGCTGTGCTGACCGCCGGTCAGTTTCACGCCTGCGAAGATCAGCGCGCCGACCACCAGAAGGGCCACGACGATGACGATCACCGTTAGGCGCCCCCGCCGCAGCCCGCTCAATGAAGAGACGTCGCCGCTCACGTTCTCCAGGTTATGTCAGAAGTTCTACGCGGGGCGACGAGTCGCCGAACATCGTCGCACGGTAAATTTGGTCAACGCTACCAACATAGGGAAGTATTGAGACGCCCGCCAGGTTAGGAGTAACCGATGAATGACCACGCACTGGCCGCGCGCCTGGCCACCGAGGCGGGGCAGCTGTTGCTCGGGGTGCGG
>NZ_JBVAXR010000174.1:0-956 GCF_055419445.1 Mycobacterium sp. IDUB_19
CCACATCCCGGACCGTGCAGATGGTCATGAGGCTCATGTACGGCGTGGCCGGAGGGCTCACATTCGTCGTAGTGACCTTCGTGCTGCCGATGAAGGTGGCCGTCATGCACATAGTCGATGTGATCCCCATGGGGGACCGCGACGTGACCGCATCCTTCGCCGTGCGCATGATCGTGTTCGAGATGCTCGTTGTGGAGCGTACCGGTCATTGTTTTCTCACCGCCCGTACCGAGGTGTGACTCGCGCGCTACTGGTGCGACCACAGACCATGTTAGCCCGCCGCCCCCCACCCCGGCGAGGGAATGAATGCTGCCACCGGCGACAGTGCGCCGCGCTTTTGACCGATAGCAGCGCGGCCTGAACTTTGCCCAATACCCGTTGCACCCCAGGGAGAAACGTGTGTCGGCGTGGCGGCGTAATGTCGGTGGGGTGCGTAGTGAAGGTGATACCTGGGACATCACAACAAGTGTCGGTTCGACGGCGTTATTCGTAGCGACCGCGCGGGCGCTTGAGGCGCAAAAGCCCAACCCGCTGGTCGTCGACCAGTACGCGGAGGTCTTCTGTCGTGCCGTCGGCGGTTCGTCGGCCGACGTTCTCGACGGCAAGGAACCCGACCACCCGCTCAAGAGCGCCGACTTCGGCGACCATTTCGTCAACTTCCAGGCTGCTCGCACCAAGTACTTCGACGAATACTTCCTGCGGGCCGCGGAAGCCGGCGTGCGCCAGGTCGTCATCCTGGCGGCCGGACTCGACTCGCGCGCCTATCGTCTGAATTGGCCCGCCGCGACGACGATCTTCGAGTTGGACCGCCCGCAGGTCCTCGATTTCAAGCGTGAGGTGCTCGCCGGCCACGGCGACCAGCCGCGCGCCGAGCGCCGGGAGATCGCCGTCGATCTGCGCGACGATTGGCCACAGGCATTGCGGGACAGCGGGTTCGACCCCGCCATGCCGTCTGC
>NZ_JBVAXR010000175.1:0-956 GCF_055419445.1 Mycobacterium sp. IDUB_19
AATGTGGCCACCGGCTCCACCGCGGAGATCGAGGTCACCGCGGGAGGGACGAACTTCAAGTCGGTTCCCGGTCCGAGACCCAACATCAGCAGCCGGCCGGTCGCGTGAGCGATCGCGTCTCGGCGATACCGGTTGTAGAACAGGCTGTCGAAGAACGGCTGGCCGAGGCGATATATGTAGGGAAATAACGGATTTCCGGGCGTTATCTGCTGCCTAGGTCCATGCGGAACGGCGGGTACTCATCACGCATCAACGATACATACACCGCCACCCGGTAGCGCCAGCGCACGATGCCCATCAGAAGATCGAACATCCCCTGCGGGATCGCCCCGGTGCACAACAACGCGACCGCCGCGATCACGGTGAGCACCTGCAGTAGTGGCTCCAGCGCCCAGCACAGGAGTATCTGCGGGGCTGCCAACAGCCACGACTTCACCAGTACGGCCCAATTCGTAAGGCGCTCGGGGTATTCGACGTCGAGGTCGCCCGGATAGTCGGGCCGGGCGGCCAGCGTGAAGGGGGGGTATTTGTCGGTGCTGTTCATCGGAAACCGGTAATTCATGACTCGCCAGGACCAGCGCAGCACGCCGACATTGAAATCGAAGAGCGGGCGCGGATACCGGCCGGTGAACAGGATCGCGGCGCCGGCCGCGACAGTCAGAAACGGATACACCAGATAAAGAAGTATCAGGATCGGATAGTGCGGCACGGCCAGCACGCACCACTTGACGAGCCACAGCCAGCGCGACGGCGCGTCGAAATCGCCTCGTACTCGCACGGGATCGAGCGGCGTGTGGGCCGATTCGCTCTCGACGATTCTGGTGCTGGTCACCGTGCGTACGACGCAAGAGGAGTTGCCGCCGCGAGATCGCGATCGATCTGCGCGGTGATCCGGGCGTGGCTGGTCGATCGCACGAACTTGGTCAATGCCCAGGTGTGCAGTCGATCCGGCATCA
>NZ_JBVAXR010000176.1:0-949 GCF_055419445.1 Mycobacterium sp. IDUB_19
CCGCTCGACGACCTCACCGAGGCGACAGTCCGTGATGCGGGTTGGAAGCTGGATGATGTGCTGCCCGAAGGAATTCGACTCCGCGTTCGCCGCACCGCCAATCTGCATCAGGGCGCCACGATCCACGACGTCACCGCCCAGGTGCATCCGGATCTTTGTCGGGTAGCGGTCGCGGCGGCGGAGGCGATCGGCATTCCGGTGACGGGCATCGATTTACTCGTTCCCGATATCACCGGCGTTGACTACGCATTCATCGAAGCCAACGAACGGCCAGGGCTCGCCAACCACGAACCGCAACCCACAGCGTCTGCTTTCATCGACTTCCTATTTCCTGGGCAACCGGGCCAGCCGCCCGCCTGGACTCCTGAGGAGCCACCACTTCACCGCGATTGACAGCGCTGCACTAACTTTCGAGTTCGTCGAACCGCGCGAGCGCTAGGTCGAGGTCTGCCTCGTCGAACATCTCACACCGGTTGACCATGCCGGCGTCTAGCGTTAATAGGTGAACCCCGCGCCACTCGGCCTTCAAGCCTTCATGTGAGGTCCCATGCGCAGCATGCGTGACGACAGCTCCTAGGTCGCTCAGGCGGTGTGCGGTCTCGATGTAGCCATTTAGATCTGGTGTGAGATCCCAAGCAGCACGCAGATTTTTGGCCAATTCACTCGCCTCGAACGTCGCACGTAGCCGGCGGTCGATGTTCACGTAGTCCGGCGCCGATTCGGGGACTTCGTACCGGTTGAGTGAGGCGTATCCCGCGGCGACAACCGACCACGTGCGTGAGTGGGCGGCCGCTTCGCCTGCAAGATAGCGGGTTTCGAGTTCCTCGAAGGCAGCGTCGATGTCGTCGGCATCGAACAGAACGCGTGCCACTATCTGGTTTTCGGCGTTGATTTCAAGGACGCACAGTATCTCGGACGCTTCTGAATCGGACCAGCCGCCCCAGACGCA
>NZ_JBVAXR010000177.1:0-949 GCF_055419445.1 Mycobacterium sp. IDUB_19
CCGCTCGACGACCTCACCGAGGCGACAGTCCGTGATGCGGGTTGGAAGCTGGATGATGTGCTGCCCGAAGGAATTCGGCTCCGCGTTCGCCGCACCGCCAATCTGCATCAGGGCGCCACGATTCACGACGTCACCGCCCAGGTCCATCAGGATCTCTGTCGGGTAGCGGTCGCGGCGGCGGATGCGATCGGCATTCCGGTGACGGGCATCGATTTGCTCGTGCCCGACATCACCGGCGACGACTACGCATTCATCGAAGCCAACGAACGGCCGGGGCTGGCCAACCACGAACCGCAACCCACAGCCTCTGCATTCATCGACTTCCTCTTTCCGGGCCAGCCCGGCCAGCCGCCGGCCTGGACTCCTGAGGAGCCACGACCTCACCAGGATTGACAGCGCTGCACTAACTTTCGAGTTCGTCGAACCGTGCGAGGGCGGCGTCGAGATCCGCCTCGTCGAAGATTTCGAACCGGGAGACCATGTCGCCTTCAAATGCGAAAAGGGCGACCTCGCGCCATTCGAAAGCGAAGCCCTCGTGTGAGGTCCCAGCAACTGCTTCTGTGACGACCACCCCAAGGTTGCCCAGCCGGTGCACAGCTTCGAGGTGCCCCTTGACGTTCGGGGCGACGTCATAAGTAGCACCTATGTATGCGGTCGCGTCACCAGGCGCGAACGCTATTCCCGGACGGTGGTCGATGTTCACACAGTCCGCCGTCGTCGGGGGTACTTCGTGTCGGTTGTAAGCGGCTTGGACCTTCGTAATGGCCGTCCATATGTGCGCGTGAGGGGCTGCCTCTCCGGCGAGGTAGCGGGCATCGAGTTCCGCGAATGCGGCGTCGATGTCGCCGGCGTCGAACAGAACGCGTGCCGCGATCTGGTTTTCGGCGTTGATTTCAAGGACGCACAGTATCTCGGACGCTTCTGAATCGGACCAGCCGCCCCAGACGCA
>NZ_JBVAXR010000178.1:0-934 GCF_055419445.1 Mycobacterium sp. IDUB_19
TCGGTGGTCAGCAGCGCGCGCATGGCGAACTCGCCGTGCAGCGGCTCGGTCATCTGCACGTCGTAGAACCCGGTGCCATCGCTGTGCCAGGTGTCGACATGCGCGCCGGCGATCGGCCTGCCGTCTTCGTCGACCACCCGAGCGGTCACGAACATCGGTGTACCCGCAACGCCGTTGGCGATGTCGGCGCCGTTAGGCGCGGTCGGACGGCCCTCGACATAGAACGGTCCCAGCAGCGCCGAGTCGGTGGCCGATCCCCCAGTGGGCTCGTTGATCTTGTCCAACAGCATCGACAGACCAAGGATGTCGGAGAGCAGCACCACCTCTTGACGCGTCGGGCTGGAGATCTTGCCGAGCCGTTCGATGAAGTCCATCGCGGTGAACCATTCGGCGCCGGTCAGCCGCACCTCGCGCGCGAAATCGTGCAGGTGCTGCACCAGGCTGACGAACAGTTGACGGAAGCGTTCGTCGGTGGACGTGTCAAAGGTTTTTTGCACGACTTCGGTGATCGTTTGTTCGGTCAGGTTGGTTGACATGGCTGTGCCTTTCAGGGGTTGATCACGACGCGGCCGGCGATGTGCCCGGCGACCGCGCGGTAGGCGGCTGCGCTCTCGTCGAGGGGGTAGCGGGCGACGATGGGAAGTGGCCGGAACTCTCCGGATTCGAAGTAGGGCAACATTTTCTGAAGTATTTGCGCGGAGTCGATGATGGTGAGTTTGCCGCTGTCGGCGCCGAAGATCCGGGTTTCATTGTGGTACAAGTCTTTTAGATCGATGTCGACCTTTGACGGGCCGACGGCGCTAATGACCACCAGCCTGCCGCGATGGGCCAGTGCGGCCAGCGCGGCCGCCGTGGTGACGCCGCCGACCGCGTCGTACACGACGTCGACGCCCTTGCCTTTGTTGGCTCGTTTGATATCGGCGGCGACGTCGGT
>NZ_JBVAXR010000179.1:0-919 GCF_055419445.1 Mycobacterium sp. IDUB_19
GCGCGGGCGTCAGCAGTCATATCAGCTGTCTACCATCACCGGAGGCGCGGTCCAGGCGACCGCTTCGGGTCCTGGTGGTCGGTGCAGGGGTAAGCGGTATTTCGGTTGCCCGCGGATTGCTGCGGGACGGACACGACGTCACCGTCTTCGATCAGCGCACGGATACGCGCGCAGGCGGCGGCGCCGTGACCATCTGGTCCAACGGCGAGACAGTTCTGCGGCAGCTCGGTGTCGACATGGAGGGGGCCGGTCAACTGCTGTCCAGCGTCCGGGTGTTGACGTCCAAGGGGCACCGAGTCGCCACGTTGGACCTCTCCACGATGGTGAAGCGACTGGGCGCAGCCGTTCGGATGGTCCCGCGCCGGGTGCTGCTGGAACGACTGCTGGCAGATTTCCCGGCCGATCGCATCCGGTGCAACGCGCGCGCGGCCCGGGTCATCACGATGCCCCACGGCGTGGCGGTCGGGTTCGAAGACGGCAGCGTGGTCGAAGGCGACCTGCTGATCGGTGCCGACGGTCTGCATTCGGTGATCCGGGATGTGGTCGGCGCACAGCCCGCCCAGCCCACCGGATGGTGCAGCTGGCAGGGTCTCGTCAGCCTGCCGGAGATCGTTGACCGGGAGATCGCCTACATCGTCATCGGCGAGCACGGAAACACGGGTCTTTGGCCGGCCGGGGGGTCAAACGTGCAGTGGTGGTTCGACCTGCCCTGGTCCCGCGATTTCATCCGGCCCCACCGCCCCGTCGAGGTGATCCGGTCTAACTTCGCCGGCTGGTCCGACTCGGTCGATCTGGTACTGGCGAAATTGACCGACGAAGATCTGGCCCAGTCGCCCTACCCTCATTTCCGCCATCCGATTCCCGCCACGTTGAACGCGGGTCCGGTGACCTTGCTCGGCGATGCCGCGCACACCATGCC
>NZ_JBVAXR010000180.1:0-915 GCF_055419445.1 Mycobacterium sp. IDUB_19
CTGGAGCTGTCCACCAAAGACCCGGAGAAATACTCCGGCTCCGACGAGATGTGGGACGAGGCCACTGACGTCCTGCGAGAGGTGGCGCTGGCTTCCGGGTTGCACTTCGTTCCTGACCCCGGTGGCGCGGCGTTCTACGGTCCCAAGATCTCGGTGCAGGTCAAGGATGCGCTGGGGCGCAGCTGGCAGATGTCGACGATTCAGCTCGACTTCAACATGCCGGACCGATTCGAGTTGGAATACACCGCGTCCGACGGCACCCGGCAGCGGCCGGTGCTGATTCACCGGGCGTTGTTCGGGTCCATCGAGCGGTTCTTCGGCATTCTCACCGAGCACTATGCCGGGGCCTTCCCGGCGTGGCTGGCGCCGGTTCAGGTGGTCGGCATCCCGGTCGCCGACGAGCACGCGGCTTACCTGGAAGATGTTGCCGCGCAACTGAGGTCGCGAGGCGTCCGGGTTGAGGTGGACACCAGCGACGACCGGATGGCCAAGAAGATCGTGAACCATACCAACCAGCGCGTCCCGTTCATGTTGCTGGCCGGCGACCGCGACGTCGAGGGCGGGGCGGTCAGCTTCCGCTTCGGTGACCGCAGCCAGATCAACGGCGTGCCGCTCGACGCCGCGATCGATGCCATCGTGAAGTGGATCGCCGACCGCGAGAATGCTGCTCCCACACAAGAACTGGTGAAGGTTGCCGGCGGTGAGTGAGCAGGACAGCGCCGATCGCGACGACACCATCCTGGACAGAGGTGTCGGCGAGCGTGACCACCTGCAGCGGTTGTGGACGCCGTACCGGATGACCTATCTGGCCGAAGCGCCGATGAAGCGCGACAACGGTAAAACCGAGGAGCCGTTCAGCGACATTCCGCAACTGCCCGACGAGGACGGTCTGGTGGTCGCCCGCGGAGAACTCGT
>NZ_JBVAXR010000181.1:0-915 GCF_055419445.1 Mycobacterium sp. IDUB_19
CTGGAGCTGTCCACCAAAGACCCGGAGAAATACTCCGGCTCCGACGAGATGTGGGACGAGGCCACTGACGTCCTGCGGGAGGTCGCGGAGGCTTCCGGGTTGCATTTTGTTCCTGACCCCGGTGGCGCGGCGTTCTACGGTCCGAAGATCTCGGTGCAGGTCAAGGACGCGTTGGGCCGCAGCTGGCAGATGTCGACCATCCAGCTCGACTTCAACATGCCGGACAGATTCGAGCTGGAATACACCGCGGCCGACGGGTCGCGGCAGCGGCCGGTGCTCATTCACCGGGCGCTGTTCGGGTCGATCGAGCGGTTCTTCGGCATTCTCACCGAGCACTACGCGGGCGCGTTTCCGGCGTGGCTGTCGCCCGTGCAGGTGGTCGGCATCCCGGTCGCCGACGAGCACGTCGCCTACCTGGAAGATGTTGCCGCGCAATTGAGGTCACGGGGCGTGCGGGTGGAGGTGGACGCCAGCGACGATCGGATGGCCAAGAAGATCGTGAACCACACCGCCCAGAAGGTGCCGTTCATGTTGCTGGCCGGCGACCGCGACGTCGAAGCCGGGGCGGTCAGCTTCCGCTTCGGCGACCGCACCCAGATCAACGGCGTGACGCTCGATGCCGCGATCGATACGATTGTGAAGTGGATCGCCGACCGCGAGAATGCCGCTCCCACAGCAGAACTGGTGAAGGTGGCCGGCGGTGAGTGAGCAGGACAGCGCCGATCGCGACGACACCATTCTCGACAGAGGTGTCGGCGAGCGTGACCACCTGCAGCGGTTGTGGACGCCGTACCGGATGACCTATCTCGCCGAAGCGCCGATGAAACGCGACAACGGCAAAACCGAGGAGCCGTTCAGCGACATTCCGCAACTGCCCGACGAGGACGGTCTGGTGGTCGCCCGCGGAGAACTCGT
>NZ_JBVAXR010000182.1:0-895 GCF_055419445.1 Mycobacterium sp. IDUB_19
CGCGTGGGAGCGGGTAGCGGCAGCAGAGGAAGATCGCCGCCGCGTGGCTTCGTGAATTAACTGCACCGATTCAGATCCTCAGCCTGCACGTTCTCTATTACGTTGCGCCAGTGCAGATATGACAAAAGATGCGGCGCAAAAACATCAGCAAAATCTTGTTTACGCGTGTGCAACAGCGGGGTATGCGGAGGTGTCATTTACCGCAACGGCTATTTGTCACCTCTCGGAAAGGCAAGACGATGAAGTCGAAGAACGCCAAGAAGACCATTCGAGCAGTTGCAGCAGCGACGAGCGTGATCGCCGTGTTGCTGGTACCGACGGGATGCTCCACAGCCGCCGGTGGCACGGGCTGCTCCCTCGTTTGCATCTAGCCAAACGGGACAAGCGCGCTCTCGCTGCGGGATGGCCCCCGCGACCAACATCCGTACCGGAACTACTGGTCGTGGCACCGCCTGCCTATTTATTACTCAACATGTGTCGAATAGTGCCTGGAAGGAACGATCATGAAGCGAAACAGCAGCAAGAAAGCCGTTAAAGCCGTTGCAGCCGCCGCGGGCGTGGCCGCGGTGATGCTCTTACCGGGCTGTTCGACAGCCGCGGGCGGCACCGGTGCACCCGTGGTCGGCGTCACCGGCTGTATTCCGCTTCCTATTGTGGGATGCGCCTAACCGACGGGGGAAAGCGGCCTGCCGGGAACTTCGGTTCCTGGTGGGCCGCCTTCGTTGTCAGCTGATCGGGCCGGCGGAGGAATCCAGCCGGAGATATGCCTGAATCGTCGTTCCGGTGCTGGCGGTGTGGGTGCGCACCAGGTCCGAGAGGGCGTTGACCAGAAACAGTCCACGGCTGGCCGGGCCGGCCGGGCCCGGATCCAGGCGTCCCACCAGCGGGTCGTCAA
>NZ_JBVAXR010000183.1:0-892 GCF_055419445.1 Mycobacterium sp. IDUB_19
CCACGTCGGGGACCAACACCGCGACCCACCTATCGCAACTGGCGACCACGACGGCGCCGGCTGCGCAGACCCTGTCGTCGACGGCTGCCGCCGCCCCGTCGACAGGACTGACGGTGCCGCCCGCCGTGACCAACTGGAACACCATTTGGTCGGCCATCACCGGCGTCTACTCGCCCCAGTCATGGAGCACCATCCCCGGTGGCCCGTTCCTGTCATTCGGGCAGACGTACGCGTGGGCCCAAAACGGGCAGTCGGCCCAGGCCTATCTGGCCGGGCCGAAGTTCATCAAAGGTCAGTTGGAGCCGTTGACCAGGGCAGCCAGCGGGATCCATCCGATGCTGAGCTCCGCGGTTGGTGGCGGCCCGGTCACCGGGTCGATGGGCAAGGCGTCCCTGGTCGGAAGCATGTCGGTGCCACAGGGGTGGACGGAAGCGGCGCCGAACATCAGGATGCTCGCGCAGGCGCTGCCCACCAACTTGGCGGCCGCCCCGGCTGCCATGGTCGGCGAGGAAGGCGCTTTCAGCCAGATGGCGTTGTCCAGCCTGGCCGGCCGCGCCGTGGCCGCCACCGCAACCCATTCGGTCAGCGGCGGTGCCGCGACGGCAGCCACATTGGGCGGCATCGTCGCCGAAGCCGACCCAGCCGCCGCCACCATCATCGTCATACCGGCCCTGGAGGACTGACCGCGATGAACACGACGCGCAGCAATTCAGCACGGTCCATCCAAGCGCTCGGCGCCAGGTAAGGGGACAGAGATGTTTTATGCAGCCTTTCCGCCGGAGTTCAACTCGGGCCGGATGTACGCCGGTCCCGGCGCGGAGTCGTTGGTGGCGGCCGCCACTGCCTGGGAGAACCTGTCCACCGAACTGCAATCCACCGCGACCTCCTACTC
>NZ_JBVAXR010000184.1:0-885 GCF_055419445.1 Mycobacterium sp. IDUB_19
GACTCGCGGTCTGCGTACCTCGATCTGCTCCGTCGTGACCTCACTCGATACGGCCAGGACGAGCTGGTGCCGGTCGGGTGGTATCGGCTAGGGCGGCCGTTGTTCAATGCCCGGAATTTCATGCTCGTGCGTAAGCGGCCGTTCAACGAATATGCGCGGGATCGCGGCCTCGATTGGCCCGCGGATGCGTTGACGATGATTGGGATGCAGCGGCTGACCAGTTTGCAGCAGTGCGTCGAGACGGTGCTCGCTGACGAAGTTCCGGGTGATCTGGTCGAATGTGGGGTATGGCGGGGAGGCGCTTCGATTTTGATGCGCGCCGTTTTGTCCGCGTACGGGGATCAGACGCGGCGTGTCTGGCTTGCCGATTCGTTTGCGGGTGTGCCACCCCCGGATACGGTGAATTACCAAGCTGATAAAGGGATTAAGCTGCATCGGCACGCGAACGTGCTGGGGATTTCCGAGGCTGAAGTTCGGGCGAATTTTGAGCGTTATGGGCTGCTGGATGACCAGGTTCGTTTTCTGCCGGGTTGGTTCAAGGACACGCTGGCTGAAGCGCCGATTGATCGGATCTCGGTGTTGAGGCTAGATGGTGATCTCTATGAATCGACGATTCAGGCCCTTGATGCGCTTTATCCACGGTTGTCGTCCGGCGGTTATTGCATCATCGACGACTATTACGCACTCAAAGCATGTGAGCAGGCTGTCACCGACTACCGCGAGAAGCACGAGATATCCGCCGAGATCGTGGAAATTGATGGCACCGGCGTGCTGTGGCGCAAGCCATAACCACTACACAGACGCAAGGGCCTGGATCCGGTTGCCAATAGCACGGACGGCAAATGCCGTTCGCTGGAAACCCATGTCTACGAACGTGTTTGCTTT
>NZ_JBVAXR010000185.1:0-884 GCF_055419445.1 Mycobacterium sp. IDUB_19
AAAGCAAACACGTTCGTAGACATGGGTTTCCAGCGAACGGCATTTGCCGTCCGTGCTATTGGCAACCGGATCCAGGCTCTACTGCTGTGCGATGGTCATGGCTTACGCCACAACACACCTGTGCCGTCGATTTCCACGATCTCGGCAGATATTCCGTGCTTCTCGCGGTAATCGGCCACAGCCTGCTCGCACGCTTTCAGCGCGTGGTAGTCGTCGATAATGCAAAAGCCCCCCGACGACAAGCGCGGGTAAAGCGCATCGAGAGCCTGAATCGTCGATTCATACAGATCACCATCGAGCCTCAACACAGCAATCTGCTCAACCGGAGCATCAGCCAACGTGTCCCTGAACCAGCCGGGGATAAAACGAACCTGATCATCGAGCAATCCGTAACGCTCGAAATTCGCCTGGACCTGTTCCTGCGAGACGCCCAGTATGCTCGCATGCCGGTGTAGCTTAATTCCTTTGTCGGCTTGGTAATTCGCCGTATCCGGGGGTGGTACTCCGGCGAACGAATCGGCCAGCCACACCCGTCGCGTCCGATCTCCGTAAGCGGAAAGAACCGCACGCATCAATATCGAAGCGCCGCCACGCCACACGCCGCACTCGACCAGATCACCCGGAACTTCGTCAGCGAGCACTGTCTCGACGCACTGCTGCAAACTGGTCAGCCGCTGCATCCCAATCATCGTCAACGCGTCCGCCGGCCAATCCAGGCCTCGGTCCCGCGCATATTCGTTGAATGGGTATTTACGGACGAGCATGAAGTTCCGGGCATTGAACAACGGGCGCCCGAGCCGGTACCAACCGACCGGCACCAGCTCGTCCTGGCCGTATCGAGTGAGGTCACGACGGAGCAGATCGAGGTACGCAGACCGCGAGTC
>NZ_JBVAXR010000186.1:0-846 GCF_055419445.1 Mycobacterium sp. IDUB_19
CTGCGGCAGATCCACGAAATCGTTCGCCAACTGCGCGGTGAAGCCGGCGATCGCCAGGTGCCCGGGAGCCCGAAGGTTGGGTTCACCCAGCTGTACGGCGCCCCCGGCACCGCCGCGGCGACGATCCTGACGACCTGACCTCGGCGAGCAGTCCCCCGGCACTCGCCAACGCCTGAGCGGTTACACCGCTCGTCGAGTGTGAAGTGGCGGCGGCAACACGCCGGACGAGATCGCCGTCAGCTCACACTCGGCGCGTCCGCGAATTCGCAGAATGCGTCGTAAGCGCGAGCGCCGTAGATCGTGGCTGGCCCGCCGTGCATGAGAATGCTGACACCAATGGCTTCTGCGGCTTCCGCTTTGGAAGCTCCGGCACGAACGGCCCCCTGCGCATGTGAGGCGATGCAGCCGTCGCACTCGGCCACCACCCCGATTACCAACGCAATGAGCTCCTTGGTCTTTCCATCCAGAGCACCGGAAGTCAGTGCCGCCTTGCTCATCTCGCCAAATCCCCGGTATACGTCCGGGATCATCTTCCGCAGCGCGCGATGCTGCGGGTTGAGGTCGTCAAGTACGTCACGATAGTGGTTGTGATCGCTCATATTTCCTCCAACTCTAATACCCATCGGGGTATTCCCACAGTCGCGTCTACGCGCGCGGCGAAGCACCCGCCATCACCGGCGCCGGTGGCACCTCCGACCCAACAGGTCTCTGACACTTGCCCGCATCCGCGTCCTCGCCCAGAAGGAGAGAGCGAACCAACCGGCGGGGCCCGAAAGGTCGCAGCATCTCACTTGCCGGGCGCGGCCGCACGCGTTGTGGCCACCAGAACCAGCGCCCGAGCAATGC
>NZ_JBVAXR010000187.1:0-845 GCF_055419445.1 Mycobacterium sp. IDUB_19
CCTATTTCCTCTTTCATCCGGGAGACAAGGAGCAAGTTGTAGTCAGAGCCCACGGCCAACAGGACGATCACCGACATGGAAAGGACGGTCCAGTGTATCTGCAGCCCAAGTAAATACTGCCAAACCAGAATGGAGAGCCCGAAAGAGGCGCCCAAGGACATCAGTACCGTACCGACGATCACCAGCGCGGCGAGAAAACTCCGCGTCATGATCAGCATGATGATGAAAATAAGGCAGAGCGCGGCGACTCCCGCGATCAAGAGATCGTATTTGGCGCCTTCGACCAAGTCCTTCACCACCGCCGCGGTTCCGGTGAGGTAAATCTTGGAGTCTTCCAGCGGAGTGCCCTTCAGCGACTCCTCGGCGGCCGTCCTGATTGGCTCGACCCGCGAGAGGCCCTCGGGCGTTGCCGGATCGCCCTTTTGCGCAATGAGCAAGCGGGCGTTCTTCCCGTCCGGCGACAGGAAGATCTTCATGACACGTTTGAAAGCATCCGAGGTTTCGATGATGCCCGGCGGCAGATAGAAAGAATCGTCGTTTTTCGAGCTGTCGTATGCCTGGCCCATGGCGTTCGGATTTTGGCCGCCATTGACCTCCATCTGGCCGATGGTCCCTTCCATGGTGCTGTGCATCGTCAGCATCATGGTCCGCATGCTCTGCATGGTTTCGATCAACTGCGGGATTTGTATGAGCAACTGCGGCAGGATCAGATCTATCTTATCGAGGTCCGCCACCAACTCGGTGAACTTGTCATTGACCTCGTCAACACCATCGATTGCGTCGAACACGGATCGTATCGCGAAACAGGCGGGAATATCGTAGCAATGCTTTTCCCAGTAAAAATA
>NZ_JBVAXR010000188.1:0-845 GCF_055419445.1 Mycobacterium sp. IDUB_19
TATTTTTACTGGGAAAAGCATTGCTACGATATTCCCGCCTGTTTCGCGATACGATCCGTGTTCGACGCAATCGATGGCGTTGACGAGGTCAACGACAAGTTCACCGAGTTGGTGGCCGACCTCGATAAATTGGATCTGCTGTTGCCGCAGATTCTTATACAAATCCCCCAAATGATCGAAACCATGCAGAGCATGCGCACCATGATGCTGACGATGCATAGCACCATGGCGGGGACCATTGGTCAGATGGAGGTGAATGGCGGCCAAAATCCGAATGCCATGGGCCAGGCATACGACAGCTCCAAAAACGACGATTCTTTCTACCTGCCACCGGGCATCATCGAAACCTCGGACGCCTTCAAACGTGTCATGAAGATCTTCCTGTCGCCGGACGGGAAGAACGCCCGCATGCTCATTTCGCAAAAGGGCGATCCGGCAACGCCCGAGGGCCTCTCGCGAGTCGAACCGATTAGGACGGCCGCCGAGGAGTCGCTGAAGGGCACTCCGCTGGAAGACTCCAAGATTTACCTCACCGGGACCGCGGCGGTGGTGAAGGACTTGGTCGAAGGCGCCAAATACGATCTCTTGATCGCGGGAGTTGCCGCGCTCTGCCTTATTTTCATCATCATGCTGATCATGACGCGAAGTTTTCTCGCCGCGCTGGTGATCGTGGGCACCGTATTGATGTCCTTGGGCGCGTCCTTCGGGCTCTCCATTCTGGTTTGGCAATATTTACTTGGACTGCAAATACACTGGACAGTCCTTTCGATGTCGGTGATCGTCCTGTTGGCCGTGGGCTCTGACTACAACTTGCTCCTTGTCTCCCGGATGAAAGAGGAAATAGG
>NZ_JBVAXR010000189.1:0-833 GCF_055419445.1 Mycobacterium sp. IDUB_19
CTCGACGCCGGCTATCGAGGAATTGATCGCTGAGCCCAAGCAGGACTACATTTCCGGCCGGTTCGGCTGACTGATCTGACCATCGGTGCGACTTGACCGCGGACGGTACCGTGACGCTGTGCACCGCGTCGAGCTTCTCGCGATCTGATGGACCACCTCAACACCGCGCGACCCGTTCGCAATCTGGCGGTGGATTTCTACCGCGCATCTGGCGTGGTGCTTATCGTGCTGGGGCACTGGCTGGCCGGATCCGTGACGTATCACGATGGGCATTTCGGGCGGGAAAACCCGCTCGTCGACATTCCGTGGACGCAGTGGCTGACCTGGATTTTCCAGGCCGTTCCGGTGTTCTTCCTGGCGGCCGGCTACGCCGGCGCGGTGTCCTGGACCCATCGACGCGCCACCGGGGGCTTCTCGCGTGAGGTCTGGCTTCGGCATCGACTGGCCCGGGTACTCGGACCGACAGCGGTGTACATCGCACTGGTATCGGTAGTCGTGGCGGTTCTGGTGGCCTATGGCGTGCCCGGCTCAGTGCTGGAATACGCGGGTTGGGCGGTGGCGATGCACCTGTGGTTCCTCGCCGTCTATGTGGTGGTGGTGTCGCTGACCCCGGTTGCGATTGCCGCACAGGCCCGTTGGGGTCTTTGGGTGCCGGCCGTGTTGGCGGTGGGCGTCGCGGTCCTCGACGTTGCCACGATCGTGGGCCACCTGCCTTACGTCGGCTGGCTGAATTACTTTCTGTGCTGGGGAGCGCTGTATCAGCTCGGAATCGCTTGGCGCGAAGGGCTATTGGGTGGCCGCAGGCCAGTGCTTCTGGCAGCAGGCTCGGCGGT
>NZ_JBVAXR010000190.1:0-833 GCF_055419445.1 Mycobacterium sp. IDUB_19
TCGAACCAGCTGGCGAAGTAGTGGTCGAGATTCATGTGCGCGTACGGCCCGGTCAGACCCGGGTGCACGAGCCCGTCGGATCCCGCGGACGTCAGCGCGAGTTCCATGCCACGCAACTCGGCTTCGGACCCGAGCAGCTTGAGCACCGAGATCGCGGCCACATCGTCTTCGCCGCGCGACGCGCGTGCCAAGGCCACCGAACCCAACAGGCGCAGCGCCTGCTTGTCCATGATCGTGGAGGCGTACTGGTCGCGCTCGACCTCGGTGCCGGCGTGGAAGTCGTCGATCATGTTGTCGAGTCGATCGGCGAAACCCAGCCACATCATCGTGCGTTCATGACCCAGCGATCCGTTAGCTACCCGCCATCCCTGGTCGATCTCACCGACCAGATTCTCCGCGGGCACCCGCACGTCGGTGAAGAAGACCTCGTTGAAATCCAGATCGTCGACACCGCAGATCGACGGGAACGGCCGGCGCACCAGACCAGGCGTGTCGGTCGGGACGATCAGCACGCTGATTCCCTTGTGCTTCGGCGCATCTGGATTCGTCCGGACGAAAGTCAGCAAGACGTCGGCATCGTGGGCGCCCGAGGTCCACACCTTCTGTCCGTTGACCACGAAGTGATCGCCGTCGAGCACCGCGCGGGTGCGCAACGACGCGAGATCGGAGCCCGCGCTGGGTTCGCTCATTCCGAGCGACGCGGTGATCTCGGCGCGCAGAATCGGCACCGCCCAGCGCCGCTTCTGCTCGTCACTGCCGAACGACAACAGCGAGGCGCCAACGATATTCACGCCCTGCGGGTTGAAGCTGTGGTAGATCCGGCGCCGGCTGAG
>NZ_JBVAXR010000191.1:0-833 GCF_055419445.1 Mycobacterium sp. IDUB_19
CTCGACGCCGGCTATCGAGGAATTGATCGCTGAGCCCAAGCAGGACTACATTTCCGGCCGGTTCGGCTGACTGATCTCACCATCGGTGCGACTTGACCGCGGACGGTACCGTGACGCTGTGCACCGCGTCGAGCTCCTCGCGATCTGATGGACCACCTCAACACCGAGCGACCCGTTCGCAATCTGGCGGTGGATTTCTACCGCGCATCGGGCGTGGTGCTTATCGTGCTGGGACACTGGCTGGCCGGATCCGTGACGTACCACGATGGGCATTTCGGGCGGGAAAACCCGCTCGTCGACATTCCTTGGACGCAGTGGCTGACCTGGATTTTCCAGGCCGTTCCGGTGTTCTTCTTGGCGGCCGGTTACGCCGGCGCAGTGTCCTGGACCCACCGACGGGCCACCGGGGGCTTCTCGCGTGAGGTCTGGCTTCGGCATCGATTAGCACGGGTGCTTGGACCAACAGCGGTTTACATCGCGCTGGTGTCGGTAGTGGTGGCAATTCTGGTGGCCTACGGCGTGCCCGGCTCCGTGCTTGAATACGCGGGTTGGGCGGTGGCAATGCACCTGTGGTTCCTGGCCGTCTATGTGGTGGTGGTGTCGCTGACCCCGATTGCGATTGCCGCACAAGCCCGTTGGGGCCTTTGGGTGCCGGCCGTGTTGGCGGTGGGCGTCGCGGTACTCGACGTTGCCACGATCGTGGGCCACCTGCCCTACGTCGGCTGGCTGAATTACTTTCTGTGCTGGGGGGCGCTTTATCAGCTCGGAATCGCTTGGCGCGAAGGGCTATTGGGTGGCCGCAGGCCAGTGCTTCTGGCAGCAGGCTCGGCGGT
>NZ_JBVAXR010000192.1:0-830 GCF_055419445.1 Mycobacterium sp. IDUB_19
GCTCCCGCGATGATCGCGGCCAAGCGCATTGGCGCAACATTCCACGAGTCGGATTCCGACAGCATCGCGATGATCGTCCTCGAGAGCGATCAACAACTCGGCGACGAGGCGCACCGCTATTACGACGGCTTGGTGAAAAAACTGCAGGCAGACCCCAAGCACGTGCAGCATGTCCAGAACGTCTGGGGAGACCCGCTCACCGCCGCTGGCGTCCAGAGCCGCGACGGCAAAGCCGCCTATGTGCAACTCAACCTGGCCGGCAACCAGGGCAGCACCCTGGGCAATGAATCCGTCGACGCGGTAAGGAAGTCCGTCGACAAGTCAGCGCCGCCCCAAGGGCTCAAGGTCTACGTCACCGGCCCGGCGCCGTTGACGACGGACATGAATGAGGCTGCTGACAAGAGCATGTTCAAGATGATGGGCGTGACGGGTGTGGTCATCATGATCATGCTTTTTATCGCCTATCGTTCCATCAGCACGGTGCTTCTCGTCCTCGTCATGGTCGGTTTCGAGATGGGCACGGCTCGAGGGCTTGTCGCGCTGCTCGGGAACAACGAGCTGTTGGGATTTTCGACGTTCGTCGTCGCCATGCTGTCGTCGCTGGCGATTGCGGCGGGAACTGATTACGCGATCTTCCTCATCGGTCGGTACCAGGAGGCGCGCCAGGCCGGTCAGGATCGAGAAACGGCCTGGTACACGATGTTCCGCGGGACCTCTCACATCATCCTGGGCTCGGGGTTGACCATCGCCGGCGCCACCTTCTGCCTCCACTTGGCGCGGCTGTCGTATTTCAAGGCGCTGGGCATCCCGTCCGCTCTGGGATTGCTCGT
>NZ_JBVAXR010000193.1:0-829 GCF_055419445.1 Mycobacterium sp. IDUB_19
GGGCTCGGATGCTGTTGGCATGTTTTGCGAAAACCGATTCGCGCGGTGCCACTAAGCAGATCGCCCGGACGTATAGCAAAGTGCTCTGAAGTTTCTTGAGCCCTCGGTGATCAGGAGGCCGGCGCGATCAGCAGCTACCCGACGGAACGGGCATTCGTCTGAGATACACCCTAAAGCGCCAGTCGGCGCGCGTCGGCTGTTGCTCCTTCGGTCCCGATCCGACACAGCACCGGCGCTCGGACCCACAGCCATCAGTCGGTCGCAGCGGCCCCGCGGAAACCTCGTGATAGGGACCCGATAGCCTGGCGAGATTCGGGAGCTTTGTTCTCCCGAGAGGAGACGATCTGACATGACTGAAAAATGGTTCTCCGACATCGGTGCGCCGGGAGAGTTGACCCTCGCGGATGTGTGCGACCAAATCCAGCAGAAAATCCACGCTAACGCCGACAACCAGAAATTGCCGCACGAGTTCCCGGATTGGCAGTCGTGCGTGGAAGATCGGGACGCCACCATCTACAAGTTGGGCGCGGCTGTCGTCAACCTTTGCCAGATGGTGGAGTACTTGGCATCGGAGCAGCAGCGTGGCGGTGCTAGCCCCGCCATTACATGAAGCCAAAGGGCATCGGCAAGACGCAGGTGCGCCGAGCGTGGCTTATTGGGCCTGGAGCGACCGACAGTTGCCAGACGGGACAGTGATGTGGACGCTGCCCGACGGACAGGTGAGCGACGACGACCCGCCGTTCTGACCCCGCTGCACCACCCCGCTGCAAACAGCCTGACCAGAACTGCTGAGCGCGCGCGTGTGCCATGATGTCCAAGCTGTCGAGAG
>NZ_JBVAXR010000194.1:0-813 GCF_055419445.1 Mycobacterium sp. IDUB_19
CTCGAAATTCGCCCCGATCGTCTCGTCCAGCAGGGGAGTATCGACGGGCCCCGCGTCGTAGGACTCGACGGCGCCGTAGATGTTCTCTGCACCCGAGTTGATCATGTCTTTCCTGCGGTCGACGACATCAATGTAGCCGTAGCGATCCTGCTGGAGAAGGCTCAGCTGGGTGTCAAAGTAAACGGCAGCCAGTAGACACCCTGGCCGTCCCCGGGGCATCCCGGTGCGCCGACGGTGAAAGTTCGCTCCCCATAGAAACTTCCGTCGCCGTTGGGAATCAGGAAATCGGACCGTCTGGTGTCGACCTTGCTGCCGTCGTCGCAGTGGAACGGATAGTCCGAGCTCGATACCCACCTGTCGTTGACCCACCGGTAGTCGAACAAGCTGGGCGCGTTGGGGTTGTCCGCCAACCTGTCCACCAGTAGCCAGTGCGCGACGCAGCCGGACGCATCGCACGTGGTGGTGAAGCTGGCGGCCTGCGTCGACGGGTCCGAGGCCCGCGGTTGGCCGTTGAATGTCTGCTTCGAGTGATCGAGGAAGGTGTTGTACCACCCGAAGAGCGGCACCGGTTGCGGCCGGTCGGCGCCGGCTGCCGGTGCGGCGACGACTGCAGTGGCGAGAGCAAGCCACACAGCTCGCATCGGGTACCCGAGTGCCATCGGCGGTACTTTATCTCGACGCGGCGCCGAGTTGCCCACCTTGGCGAGAATACGTTTGCAGTGCCGGACTTTCGCCGCTTCTGAGCTGTGGTGTCGGTGCATACCCGTGTTAGCCTGACGATTCCCGTCGCGTTAGCCTCGGGCTCGGTAGACA
>NZ_JBVAXR010000195.1:0-795 GCF_055419445.1 Mycobacterium sp. IDUB_19
TGCCGAACTCCGGTCCCACATCGGCGAGCGCTTTGATGGCCGGCTCCAGGTTTTTGAGATTCTTGACCAGGTCGTCCTGAGCGTCGTTGACCAGCCTGGTGGCGGTGTTGCTGAACACGCGAAGGTGATCCAGAGCCGCCGTCAGCCGCGGGCGCTCCTTGATCAGCACATCGAGGGCAGGCGGTATCTTGCGCAGCGCCTCGGTGAGAACATCGCGTTGCTCGGCGAACGTGCCGGTAAGCCGATTCAGCGCCTTGATAGAAGCGACGAGGTTGTCCCGCTGATCGTCCAGCGTCCCCACGAACGTGTCGAGGCGAGTCAGCAGATCACGCGCGGCGCCCTCGTGCCCGGACAGGGCGGCGGAGAAATTGTGGATGACCTCCCCGATCTGTCCCAATCCCCCGCCGTTGACAACCGCGCCCAGCGACGACAGCGTCTGCTCGGTCGACGGGTAGGCGCTTGACCGGCTCAGCGGGATGGTGGCGCCCGGCTGCAGCCGTCCGCTTCCCGACTGCCCGAGCGGCGTATTGAGCTCCACATGCATCGAGCCCAGCAGGCTGGTCTGACCGACGGTGGCTACCACGTTGGCCGGGACGACGACATCACGCTTGACCGAGATCTCGACGTCGGCATGCCAGCCCTGCACCCGCATCGTGCCGACACTGCCGACCACGACATCGTCGATCATCACCGGCGAATTCGACTCCATCGTCCCGACATTCGGGAGCTCGACGTGGTAGATGTTGGCCCCCGGCCCCCGTCCGACCGCACCGGGCAATGGCAGTGAATTCAGGC
>NZ_JBVAXR010000196.1:0-779 GCF_055419445.1 Mycobacterium sp. IDUB_19
GCCGAATCCGAGCACTGCCCAGACTTCCCGCACCGGGTAGGTGGTGCAGTCCAACGTCTCGACGAGCTTGACGCTGTAGACCTTTCGGCACGCGCCGGTGAGGAAGCCGGCGACGACATTGATGAAGCCCGGCTCGAATCCCGTTCCCAGGAAGGTGGCTCCGCCCTGTTGCGCCGCCGCCTCGAGCGCGGCCCGTTCGGCCGGGTGGTGAGTGCCGGTGAGGAAATCGCCCGTCGTCACCACGTTGATCCCGGCCCGCAGCATCCTGGCCACCAGCTCGAAGTCGATCACGCGAGGCATGTAGTTCACGCAATCCGGCCCGAGGTCGATCAGCGCGTCGACATCGTCGGTCGCGGCAACATTGATCTGGGAGCCGGTCGGCTCCCCGTCGGCCAGCGCGCCCGCGTCACGTCCCACTTTGTCGGATCCGAAGGCGTGCACACCGACTACCTCGAAGTCGTCGCGGTCGAGCAGAATTCCGAGTGCTCGGCTGCCGATGTTGCCCGTTGACCACTGGACTACCCGATAAGTCATAGGGATTCGATGTCCAGCCACTCGTCGACTTCGAACTGATCCGCGACGGCGCGGATCGTCGCACCGCCGTGGCCGGGGTAGTGCGCGGGGATCACGGTGGCGTGAGCCTGTGCGGCTTCGGTGAAGATCCGGCGCCGCGTGGTGGCGGCGGCGGTGGCATTTACGTCAAAGGCGCACGGGTCGGCGGGCCGGCGCACTTGCAACGGGCTGTGCGTGATGTCCCCGACGAACACCGCGGGCTGACC
>NZ_JBVAXR010000197.1:0-629 GCF_055419445.1 Mycobacterium sp. IDUB_19
CGCGAACTCGCCGAGGCGCTGACCGTTCTGTCCCAGCGGCTGGTGAACCCGCGCATCGCCGGACCGGTGCCATGGAAGCCGATGGTGAGCTTGAGCGGGCCGACAAGCCTGCCCATCGAGTTCGACATGGATTGATAACCAGCAGCCGGCCCTGCGCGTATGGTCCGAGTGGTGGCAGAACCGACGACATCCGATAGCACGGTGCTCGTTTCACCGGACAATTTCGCCAGGGCCGAAAGCGATTTGTATTTCGGCAATGTCGTCAGGGACGGCGGGTTCGGCAAATTCGGCCACATCCGGGAGCTGACGCCACTGAACAAGCAGTTGGTGGTGCGCTCGAACCGCGACACCTTATATTCGGCGGGCGTCTTCGACCTCGACGCCGGGCCGGTCACGATTGTGCTGCCCGACCCCGCCGGCCGGTTCATGTCGATGCAGGTGATCAACGAAGACCACTACGTGCCCGGGGTCTTCTACGGGCAGGGCGAACACACCCTTACCCGCGATGACATCGGCACGCGGTATGTCCTCGTCCTCATCCGCGCCCTGGTCGATCCCAACGACGATGCCGACGTGAAGATTGTTCATCAGCTACAGGACGCCGTCGCGGTGAGTCAGGACAACGCCGG
>NZ_JBVAXR010000198.1:0-624 GCF_055419445.1 Mycobacterium sp. IDUB_19
TGCGCCCCGAACTCGGCCTCGGCGGCTTCGATGATTGCCGCGCGACGAGCCGGATCGACCCGCGCCCACGTGACCGTTGGCATGACTCACCTCGCTTCAATGACCACTGGTCATTCTACGGTGAGCTACGTCACAGTCAAGGGGTAGCGGCCCGCTAGCCCGAACGTGAAACTAACTTCACGGTCGCGGGGCTGGGTTAGGGCCGCATCTGGTAGGCACCGTTGATCGGCTGGATGTGTTCCTTCCACACCTGGTCGTAGCGCGCCTGGTCGAACACCGGACGACGGATCATCCGCATCGCGAACCGGGCCTGCGCGTCGGTCGTGGCGTGCTTGTCGCACAATTCGACCGCGTAGCTGTTGAAGTCGCGCACCAGCACGGCGAAGATCTCGTCGATCAACGCCTCGTCCACCCCGGACAGCGGGGCTTCCTCCAGGATCAGCTGGGCGTAGGGCACCGTGGCGAACAGCTGGCCCACCCCGAAGGCGAAGTCAATGTCCTTCTGCTGAACCGCATCTGGGGTGGTGTTGGCCAGCATTTCGGCCAACACGTCGATCTGCTCACGCAGCAGGGCGACGTTGGGCAGGTGCGCGAAGCTCTCGAACGGCGCACGCCAATCGTGGA
>NZ_JBVAXR010000199.1:0-565 GCF_055419445.1 Mycobacterium sp. IDUB_19
GGGCGCTCGTGGTCGGTGCGGGGTAAGAGCACTCGGCGTGTGCTGGCCAAGCGGGTCGGGGCGGTGTGGCAGCCGGTGCCGGTGGGCGGTGGTGAGGTGGGATCGGTTGCGCACGCGGCGATTGCGCCGATGGTGGCCGATCGTGGTGAGGCCGGTCAGTCGGGGGCGGGGCGGGCGTTGGCGATGCTGGCCCTGGGCACCGCCGGCGAGGGCGAGGACCATCTGGTGGTGTTGGTTGAGGTGGCCGGTGAGGTGTTGGTGTTTGATCCCCGAAACCGGGAGTGGTTGCGTCGCGCGGTTGAACAGGTCGACAACCCTGAGGGTCGTGAGGCTCCCGAGATGGCCGAGCTGGTGGAGTTGGTCAATGGGCTGCGGGCGGCGGGCTACACCGTCGAAGACGATGGAGATGCCGCCGAGGGCCCGGATCGCACCGCGTTGCCGCTGACCTATGAGATGTGGTCACACGTGCAGCGCTACCGCCCCATCGCCAACGCCCAGGTGGCCTACTACGGCCACACCAGCGGTGTCGATCCGACGGTACGGGCGATGCCAGTCGACGGCGTAG
>NZ_JBVAXR010000200.1:0-491 GCF_055419445.1 Mycobacterium sp. IDUB_19
GTCATCGGAGGATGGCGGGAGACGGAGCGGGCGCCACCTCGACGCTCGTGGATGACTCGGGCGCACCCCCGGCCATCACCCGGCTGTTGTACTCCACCCCAGCCGATTCCGATGCCGATTCGAAATCACGGCGGTTGATCGGGCGCTTCCGCGAGGCCTGGCAGAACGGCTCTCCCTGGATCCCGTTCGTCATCGGGATCATCGTGGTCCCTCCGCTCGATGGGATTCTGTTCGCGCTCGCCATCGTTGTCGCCTCAGGTGCTTCGTTCGAAGTTCAGTTGATCGCTCTGATCGCCTTCGTCTTCGGCGTACTGCTCGTGGAGGAGTTCATCCTCATCAGCAACGTCGTCGCACCTGCGAGAACCCAGGCGGTACTCCGGCGGTTGCACGAATGGGCACACACCCACCGCCGAAAGTTCGTTGCGGCCATCCTCGCCGTGGTGGGGCTGTCACTCATGGCCAGGGGCATGGGAGGCCTCTGAGCGATCACG
>NZ_JBVAXR010000201.1:0-482 GCF_055419445.1 Mycobacterium sp. IDUB_19
TAGATCACCTGGAAGTTACGACCCAACTGGGTGATGAACTCCTGGCAAGACACCGAACCGGCGCCGCCCCAAAAGTCCCCGGCAGCAAGCACATCGCGAACGATGGCCTGGTGCTCGGCCTCCAGCGAAGCCGCCTGTGCGCGGATCAGCGCACCGTGCGCGTCCACATCTCCGAACTGGTAATTGATCGACATTGTGTACGTCCTCCTGAGTTAAAAGTGTTGGGGAGCTGCGATTTTCGCGGTCTAGTGGCTGAGCATCTGCTGCGAGGACTGCTCTTGCGTCTCGTAGTTGTTGGCGTCACGGATCAAGCCGTCACGCACGCCGTGGAGCATGTTGACAATGTTGGTGAACGCCTGGTTCATCTGACCCATGGTGTCGTACGAAGTGGCCTGAGCCTGACCGCTCCAGCCAGCGCCGGCGATGTTCATCGACGACGACCACATCTTGCGAGCCTCATCCGACACCGTCTGCGCGTGCAT
>NZ_JBVAXR010000202.1:0-407 GCF_055419445.1 Mycobacterium sp. IDUB_19
CATCAGCACTGGGCTCGCGGTGAGGCGATGATGCGCGAGGCATTGGGCCAATTGCGGACCGCGGGCGCGACGGCGCATGACAACTACACCGGCGCCATGTCAACGAATTTGGCGATCTGGTCGTGAGCTGATGGCGGCACTGTCGGGCCGCCCCGGGATGGCCGGCGACGATCCTGCCGTCGTGACCCCACCCGATGCCAGAGGCGTCAACCTGCCCACCGCATCTGCCGGATAGGGTTGATGGCGGCCGCAACACCGGCCACCGGGCGGCACGGCGATCTAGGAGGTGTGGCGATGACATCCTCTGAGTCGGATGAGTCGATCAGCGCCGACCCCGCCGTTCGCGTTGACCTGGAATCCGTGGCCGCCAACGCCAGCGCGGCCCGTGCGCTGGAGGGCTTGCAGGA
>NZ_JBVAXR010000203.1:0-363 GCF_055419445.1 Mycobacterium sp. IDUB_19
TGCTGGGCACCACGCTGATCGGGACCGAGCAGATGGTCCGCGAGCGGCTCGCGGTCTGGCGCGACGCCGGCGTCAACACGGTGCGGCTCTATCCCGCCGGCGACACCCTGGAGGCCAAGCTGGCGACGCTGGGCCGGGCGATCGAGCTGGTCCGCGAGAGCTAGTGCACCTCTGTCCTCACCGAGAAGTTGTGATCGGTAGCGACGCCCAGGGCCTGAAATTGCTGCAATAGCCGCGCGGTGGGCGTGGCATTGACGGGGAGCAGCCATGTACCGCACAGTCATTGAGGGAGTCGTAGCAGCTACCTTCGCGCTTAGTTCAGTGGGCTTGGCCGCGGCCACCGCTCAGGCAGAGCCAAACCTC
>NZ_JBVAXR010000204.1:0-356 GCF_055419445.1 Mycobacterium sp. IDUB_19
TGCCCACGATGGAGAACACCACCTCACCGGCGTTTCCGCCCAGCAGCACCGCGACCGCGGCCTGCACCCGGCGCCACAGTTGACGACCTTCGTCCAGCGCGTCGGTCAGCGAACCGATCTGTCCGTCGAGGAGCAGCACGTCGGCCGAGCTTCGCGCCGGATCGCTGCCGCGGGCGGCCACGCCGATGCCGACCGTGGCCGCGCGGATCGCCGCGGCATCGTTGGCGCCGTCGCCGACCATCGCACACACCAGACCGCTGCGTTCGAGCGTCTGCACCACCTGCACCTTGTGCTCAGGTGACATACGGGCGAACACCCGCCGGTCCCGCACCGCCCGCTCCTGGTTGCGGCGCGGC
>NZ_JBVAXR010000205.1:0-353 GCF_055419445.1 Mycobacterium sp. IDUB_19
CCGGCGCCCGTAGCTCAACGGATAGAGCATCTGACTACGGATCAGAAGGTTGGGGGTTCGAATCCCTTCGGGCGCGCTCTCTTGAAGCGCTAGGCGTCGCCGTCGGCGGCGTCGCTCTCCTTGGACTTCTCCGGCATCGGCCCAACCGTCGCGATCATCGGGACCTTCAGCGTCTTACCGCCGGCGATCGGCAGGTGGATCGCGAAGAACACGATCTTGAGCTCCAGGCTCACCTGCCGCATGGGCTGCGCGTACAAGTCAAAGCGCATGTCCCGTAACCGTGCCAGGCCGCGTTCGAGCCGACTCATGGCCATGACCCTAGTTGCTCGGCTTCTCGGACCGCTATGGGCGTG
>NZ_JBVAXR010000206.1:0-338 GCF_055419445.1 Mycobacterium sp. IDUB_19
AAGGGGGTGCCGACCGCGTTCCAGCCGTGCCGGCCGAACCATTCGGTGGCCGGGGCGTGTTGCTCGTTGTAGACCAACTGGAAAAACAGCCGCTTGTCACCCCGGGCGGCGGCCGCACGTTCTTCTTCGACGGCGGCCTCGAACTCGTCGGCTTGCAGCGGCGCGCCGTCCTCGACGGCGACATGGCTGCCATGTCCGGCCAGGCCGTCGATGCCGCTGAACAGCTGCTCCTGGGCGGCGGCCGGCAGATAGATCAGCAGACCCTCGGCGATCCACGCAGACGGCATGGCGGGGTCGAACCCGCTGTCCCGCAATGCCTGTGGCCAATCGTCGCGCAG
>NZ_JBVAXR010000207.1:0-305 GCF_055419445.1 Mycobacterium sp. IDUB_19
ACCATGCTGGCCTACGACATGAACGGCGAGCCGGTGAGCTACGGCCACGGGGCGCCGCTGCGGCTGCGCAATGAATTACAGCACGGCTTCCGGCATGTGAAGTGGCTCAAGGGCATTGAGTTTGTGGCGCACTACTCCGAGCTCGGTAGCGGTTACGGTGGTTACAACGAAGACCACGAATTCTTTGGACGCCACCAGACCATCTAACGGCCGGATCGTCACCGGGCGGGGCGCAGAATCTGCAGTGCGCCAGGTACTGCGGAGAGTTCGGCGGGTAGTGGGCAGGCGAAGTCGCCGTCGGCGTA
>NZ_JBVAXR010000208.1:0-305 GCF_055419445.1 Mycobacterium sp. IDUB_19
AGCTCGGCTTGAATCCTGCCGTGGAAAAGCTGACCAAACACCTCGAGTCGATCGGCGGCTGAGTTGGACGTACTGCAGTCCTGGAAAGACGGGCCCACGAAGTCGGCGATCATCGACTTCGTGGGCCGGGCCGACGAGCAGGTGCCTCCAGAGCAGCGCGTCGCCGTGTTCGACAACGACGGCACGCTGTGGTGTGAGAAGCCCGCCTACATCCAACTGGACTTCCTCGTGCGCCGATTGGCCGAGCAGGCGGCCGCCGACCCGGCGCTGGCAGCCAAGCAGCCCTATACAGCGGCAGCCGCAGG
>NZ_JBVAXR010000209.1:0-303 GCF_055419445.1 Mycobacterium sp. IDUB_19
CCCGCCCCGCAAGAGCCTGCACCTCCACCTCCACAGCCGGCGCCTCCTCCCCAACGTCCGCCGGGAGGCCATGTCCAGCTCGCGCCGTGACGTGCGTATGGGCGGGACTTGTGACCCTGGTGCCAGCGCCGCTTTCGCGACACGCTGTGGTGTGTGCGAGGTGATGGGCATGCGCGATAGAGATCAGCGGCTGCGCAATGAGGTGGAGCACCCCGAGCGATACGCCGAGGTGACGATCACCTCGGCGAGTGTCCCGATCGTGCTGTCGGTGTGGCGTGGCCGGTCGGGCGGGCCGGTTGTCGT
>NZ_JBVAXR010000210.1:0-295 GCF_055419445.1 Mycobacterium sp. IDUB_19
GACGTCGACGTGTCGATACGGCCACGGGCTGAGTGGGCGCGGCTCTACGAGAAGAAGCAACTCGCCGCGCGGTAGGGGGCCGAATGCCTCGAACGTGAAACTAACTTCACTGTCGAACCCGAGCGTGAAATTAGCTTCACGCTCGGCGGCAAGGGGCCTATCCCTCGGGAAGCTGTGGCGGCGGCCGATAGTCGGGCTGATACCCGGAAACGTGGATCGGAGAGCCGACGAGACGGAAATCGCCTGCCGTAACAATCACTTCCGGCGTCGCTTTGAGCGCCTCGGGCAGCGTGCG
>NZ_JBVAXR010000211.1:0-290 GCF_055419445.1 Mycobacterium sp. IDUB_19
GACCTCAGGTCCTTGATGTCCAGCAGCGGCAGGCCCTTCTGATCGGCCCAGTGGAAGATCAGCCCGAGCGTGGACTCCTGAGTCGCGTTGAGGCCCAACACCTTCGACAGCAGGATCGGGCCGAAGCTGGTGATGGTGGCCCGGACCGGTACCCCGATCCCTTCGGTGCCCAGCGACAGGAACTCCACCGGGAACCCCGTCGGCGCCCAATCGTCGCCGGTGTCCTTGGCCCGCTGCTCGGTCTTCTCGCCTGCCTCGCCCGGCTTCGACAAGCCCGACAGGTCACCCTT
>NZ_JBVAXR010000212.1:0-289 GCF_055419445.1 Mycobacterium sp. IDUB_19
ATGTTCATCGAGTCTGTACATCGGCTAGACGACGTCGGAGTGGTCGTTACGCACGCGTCGCGCGGGACCTCGCAAGACGACTTTGAAGCTGAGTGGCGGCAGATCACGCTCTTCACGGTCGAAGGCGATTTGTGCAACCGCTGCGAAATCTTCGACGAAGCAAACCTCGACACCGCGCTCGCGCGGTTTGATGAACTGCATCCACAGGCGGGGCGACTGGAAAACGCGGCAAGCCAAGTGGTCGAGCGCTATTGGAAGTACTTCGGCGCCCGCGAGTGGGCCGCATTGG
>NZ_JBVAXR010000213.1:0-288 GCF_055419445.1 Mycobacterium sp. IDUB_19
TTGCACCGCCCCCAGTACCGCAGCGAGTTCTGTTGCCACCGTGGAATATTCGACACTCAGCGACGACCACGCACCGGCGGCGGCCAGCATCGGACCGGGGCCCGGGCCGCTGCTCAGCAATGTCGAATGCGTCTCAGGTGGCGAGGCCATCCACACCCCGGACATGAAACCCTCCTCCTGTCGCCGAGCGACACGAGCCACCGATTAATTGAAGATGATTATCATTATCAGAGGGTTTGCTGGTTCTCAACCAGCGCAAGGCTCGGTGCAGGCCGAAACACCGCCCGA
>NZ_JBVAXR010000214.1:0-288 GCF_055419445.1 Mycobacterium sp. IDUB_19
GTGTTTTTCTACTGTGTTTATACTGATATTTAGATGAAGAGCTGCTTCCTTGTAGGAATATCCATATAGTTTAATCAGTTTAAAAACCTGCCGCCTTTTTGGAGGCAATACCTGCAAAACCTCATTAATTTCAAATGAATTTTCTTTATGCTGAATAGCACTTTCTCCATTATTTTCAAAGCCTATCTGTTTTGAATAAATACTTACATCATCTACCCATACATATTTTGCGTTTTTGCGTAAAGTATCGATAGCAATATTTCTGGAATAAGTAAATAAAAGCGGTAA
>NZ_JBVAXR010000215.1:0-288 GCF_055419445.1 Mycobacterium sp. IDUB_19
GATCAACAACTTCTTCGCGCCGGTCATCACGTCGGACCAGTTCGTGGAGTGGGTCAGCCGCTGATGGGAAACGTCGGGCTACTTCTGGTGGGCGTGGCGCTGTTCGTCAACGGACTCGTCTCGGTCGGTCTGGTCAGCGGGCGCGGCGCCGCCCCGATCAATCTGTTTGTCGGTGCGGCCCAGGTGGTGCTGCCGACGCTGGTTCTCGTGCAGTCGGACGGCGATCCCGGCATCATCAACGCGACCTGGCCGAGTTACCTGTTCGGCTTCACCTATCTGTGGTTCGGC
>NZ_JBVAXR010000216.1:0-284 GCF_055419445.1 Mycobacterium sp. IDUB_19
TACTGCGAAGTCCACCACATCACCGACTACGCCCAATGCCACACCACCGGCATCGACAACCTCACCCTCACCTGCGGCCCCCACCACCGACTGCTGCAACCCCCGCGGCTGGACCACCCGAAAACACTCCAACGGCACCACCGAATGGATCCCACCCCCACACCTAGAGCGCGGCCAACCCCGCACCAACACCTTCCACCACCCAGGGCGACTACTTTCTGAGTCGGACGAGTAGTCGTCAGCACCTCCGAAGCCATCGCCGTCGCGACGTCGCGTGGATAGCT
>NZ_JBVAXR010000217.1:0-284 GCF_055419445.1 Mycobacterium sp. IDUB_19
ATCGGGCAGTGGGCGTAGCGCGGCGGCTTGGCGCACTAGTTCGGGCAGGTCGGGGCGGCTGGGTGCGGCCGCAGCCAGGTGATCGGCCAGTTGCGGCCAGAAGCTGTCGTTGCGCAGGCGTGGATCGATGGAGTCGATGAGTTCGGCGAATTGGCGAACTGCGGGGACTCGCGCGGTGAGTACCTCGTTGGCGCGCTGTTGTAGGGTTCGTTGGATTCGGCGCGGCTGGTTGGCCGGTTGGTCGACACCAAGCAGGCGGGTGTCTTGCTCGGCGACGCCGAATG
>NZ_JBVAXR010000218.1:0-282 GCF_055419445.1 Mycobacterium sp. IDUB_19
ACATGGCGCTTACCTGCTGGCCGCGACGTTCGGCAACGTGCACGGTGTCTACAAGCCCGGCAACGTGGTGCTCAAGCCCGAGGTGCTCGCCGAGGGGCAGCGGGTGGCCGCCGCGAAGCTCGGGTTGCCCGGTGACGCAAAGCCTTTCGATTTCGTCTTCCACGGCGGGTCGGGTTCGCTGAAGTCCGAGATCGAGGATTCCCTCAAGTACGGCGTGGTGAAGATGAACGTCGACACCGACACCCAGTACGCCTTCACCCGTCCGCTGGCCGCGCACATGTT
>NZ_JBVAXR010000219.1:0-282 GCF_055419445.1 Mycobacterium sp. IDUB_19
TTTCGATCGGCCGGACCTTCCGTACCGACGAGCTCGATTCCACCCATACCCCGGTGTTCCACCAGGTGGAGGGTCTCGCGGTGGACAAGGGCCTGACCATGGCACATCTGCGCGGCACGCTGGACGCGTTCGCGCGGGCCCAGTTCGGCCCGGAGGGACGCACCCGGTTCCGTCCGCACTTCTTCCCGTTCACCGAGCCGTCGGCCGAGGTGGACATCTGGTTCCCCGGGAAAAAGGGCGGCCCGGGCTGGGTCGAGTGGGGCGGCTGCGGCATGGTCAACC
>NZ_JBVAXR010000220.1:0-281 GCF_055419445.1 Mycobacterium sp. IDUB_19
GGGCGTGCACACCCTGCCGGTGTTGTACGCGCTGCGCGAGACGGGGCCCGATTCCGACCGGCTGCGCGAGTTGCTGGCCAAGCCTGTCGAGCGGGACGAGGACGTAGCCGAGGCGCTCGCCCTGTTGCGAAGGTCGGCCGGCATGGCGCAGGCCAAGAAGACAGTGGCCGAATACGCCGCGCAGGCACGTGACGAGCTGGCCAGTCTTCCGGCGGGCCCGGGACGCGACGCGCTGGCCACACTCGTGGACTACACGGTCAACCGCCACGGCTGATCTGAGG
>NZ_JBVAXR010000221.1:0-279 GCF_055419445.1 Mycobacterium sp. IDUB_19
CGGCCGGAATGCTGGGCAACCCGACCTCACCCGAGACCGCCGGTGAAGGAAACGCGCGCTACGCCACCTTCGAGCGCGGCGCTGTGTACTGGTCGCCGGACAGCGGCGCACAGCCCGTCACCGGTGCCATCTACGAGGCGTGGGGAACGCTCGGCTTCGAGCGCGGAGTGCTCGGCCTGCCGACCAGTGCCGAAATCCCCGAACCTCAGTGGATCGTGCAGAACTTCCAGCACGGCACGCTCAACTTCGACCGCGAGAAAGGCACTGTCACCCGCGTGG
>NZ_JBVAXR010000222.1:0-277 GCF_055419445.1 Mycobacterium sp. IDUB_19
TCGGCGTGGTCGCCGTGGGGCGGGGAACCGTCGATGTCCCCCGCGCTGACGCACCTCGTCCAGACCGCCCGGAAGGACGGCGGCGGGGTCGACGGACGTCCGCTGTTCGTGAGCGATTCGTGGGCGCTGTCGGCACCGGTCATCGTCGCGACGGGCGACAGCGTGCTCACGGACGGCGGGTATTCGGGCTCCGCTCCGGTCTTCACCGAGAGTGCTCTGCGCTCCCTGGTCACCAGCGGTCGCGCTCACCTCTTCGTCGTCGGGTCGAAGACGAAGA
>NZ_JBVAXR010000223.1:0-274 GCF_055419445.1 Mycobacterium sp. IDUB_19
AAGCCTTGCTCGACAAGGTGGCGGATCGTCCGCAATCTGCCGCCTGGGCCGTGCAGGCCCGCGCACAGATGAGCCGCGAGCAGGTCAATGCCCATCCCTTCCTGGCGGCCCGCATCGAACTGGCCATGCTGTTTGGCCTGACCCGGCCGGAAGCCCTGCTGATCGACCTGAAGCAGGCGGATTGCGGACATTGCCTGATGATCGACATCCGCAGCCAGTACGCGCGCAGCAAGCGGCGGCTCATCATGGTGGAGACCGGCGAGCAGCGTGGCAC
>NZ_JBVAXR010000224.1:0-271 GCF_055419445.1 Mycobacterium sp. IDUB_19
AATAAAATAAATATCCGCATCTTTTTGTACCGCCTTAATCGTATCAACCGCCTCTCCACCTACCTCCTTTACGAGCGCTTCTGCAGCTGATAGATTTCTACTGTATACTTGCTTAATTTGAAATTTTGCTAATACTAATGATTTTGCTAATACCCAAGCAAGATTACCGGAACCGATGATTACAACCTGCATATCTTTGATTTATGAAAATGAAATTAACGCAAAGGATGCTTATAGGATACTATAGAACAAAGTTTCGGACAATTGGTAT
>NZ_JBVAXR010000225.1:0-270 GCF_055419445.1 Mycobacterium sp. IDUB_19
GTTCCAGCCCCACTGGAAGCTGGACGGCGGCCGCGATGCCGCGGTCTCGTCGATGTGATAATCGGGCACGCGTTTGAGGAACTCCTGGATCATGATGGTGATCTCCAGGCGAGCCACGTGCACTCCCAGGCAGAAGTGCTGTCCGTGTCCGAACGACAACAACCGTTCGATGCGCCGATCCCATACGAAGTCGTCCGGATTCTCGTACTCGCGTTCGTCCCTAGCCGCCGAAGCCAGCAGTGTGATGATGCGCTGCCCGGGATTGATGGT
>NZ_JBVAXR010000226.1:0-269 GCF_055419445.1 Mycobacterium sp. IDUB_19
CCGCAGGCCCACGTGAGGTTGTCGATGTCGGTGGTGTGGCATTGGGCGTAGTCGGTGATGTGGTGGACTTCGCAGTAGTAGCCACCGACATCACAGCCGGGTGCTGAGCAGCCGAGGTCTTTGGCGTACAGGACAATTCGCTGGCCCGGTGAGGCGAGGCGTTTGGTGTGATACAGCGCGACGGGCTTGCTCTTGTCGAAGATCGCCAGGTAGTGGTGGGCGTGGCGGGAAAGGCGGATGACGTCGCTGATCGGTAGCCGGGTACCGGC
>NZ_JBVAXR010000227.1:0-268 GCF_055419445.1 Mycobacterium sp. IDUB_19
CATTCATTTTCCGGATAAGGTTTCGTGTACTCATAGAAGGATCACTTATTTGCGTACTTGCTTCCTTATAAATAGCTGATGATGTATCAGGAGATAATAATGCCGATATTCCAAAATATCTATGTAACTCTAGATGGGTCCAATGATATAATGGATTACGCAAGGTAAAAGGAACTGTTGCAGCCCATTGCTCAAATTTTTCTTTATCAGAAGCCGAACCTGTACAGTATTTTTCGGCCACGCCATTTGTACGCATGGCTCTCCACTT
>NZ_JBVAXR010000228.1:0-267 GCF_055419445.1 Mycobacterium sp. IDUB_19
ACGGCACCGCCCGCGACTGGGCCGACGGCGCGCCCCGAGACATCGACGACCTCAACGTGATCGCTGTGCGCTACCTGCCCGACGAACGCGTCTCGCCCCTGCCCGACGACGCGTTCACCCACGACGGCCAAATCACTAAACAGGGGATCCGCGCGGTGACGCTCGCTGCCCTGGCGCCGCGCCCCGGCGAGCGGTTATGGGACGTCGGCGCGGGTTCGGGCAGCATCAGCGTCGAGTGGTGCCTCAGCGGACGGGGTTGCGCAGCGG
>NZ_JBVAXR010000229.1:0-265 GCF_055419445.1 Mycobacterium sp. IDUB_19
CAAAGACCATATTATTCATTTCGATACCGATAAGTGGACTACCGCGCCCGAACTTAAAAAGCGATTGAATGATATCAGATATGGTTTGGTGCCCGATACCCATGGCTGGATGTATAAGATTTAATGTTATTGTTTGAAGAATTGGAGTGATTGATTCGTATCACCACTACTGATTTGTAAAATATACAACCCACTAGGTAAATCACCCACCTGTACTTTAATTAGCGCTTTTCTTTCTAAGATAGGCGCTAATGTTTTTATAACA
>NZ_JBVAXR010000230.1:0-264 GCF_055419445.1 Mycobacterium sp. IDUB_19
CCCGAGCGCACCGTCGACCAACTGGGCCCCCAGGCCGACGAGCGTGAAGATCAGAAGCGAACGCGTGGGTTCGGCTGCTTTCGATTGTGGTCACCGCCCCGGGTGACCCGACGGAAGGTTGGGCGCGTGTCTACCGACCCGCGCGACACCACTCGTCGAAAGCCATCAACCGGCGCGACGGCCAGAAGGGCTCGAGGGCAGCCAGAGCAGACGGTGCGGTGCGGTAAGCACGTTCGGCCACCGGTCACCCCTTTCTGCTCGACA
>NZ_JBVAXR010000231.1:0-262 GCF_055419445.1 Mycobacterium sp. IDUB_19
GATCGGCCCAACATCCGTTACGCCATCTCCCCGCGCGACAACACCGCGCGGCAAATCGGCGCGCTGGTGCGCGAGACGCTGGGGCCGGGCATCGTCTATTGCCCGACGCGCGCCGCGACCGAGCGCCTGGCAGGGCAACTCGCGGCGATGGGCCGCGCGGTGCGGCCCTATCATGCCGGACTCGAGCCGGGGCTGCGCGCGCGCAACCAGGCTGATTTCGTCGCGTCCGAAGACATGGTGATGTGCGCGACGATTGCGTTCG
>NZ_JBVAXR010000232.1:0-260 GCF_055419445.1 Mycobacterium sp. IDUB_19
GCGCAATTGGTCCGCCATGGCCACTACCCGGTCGAGTACCCGGTCGCTCATATCGTTGTCCTTACGTGTGTGGGCTAAGTAATGGTCTACCGCAGTCCCCGCCCGTCCCAAAGGAAATCCCGATGAGCGGGCGGAAATGCGCGTCAGAACGCAATGTGCAGCGCCGGGCTCACCGGCCTGGCCTGATCAGCTCGGATGCCCACCAGAAGTTGGTGGCCAAGGGCTGCAGTCACTTTCTGGGCCCGTGCGTGGTGACGCTG
>NZ_JBVAXR010000233.1:0-260 GCF_055419445.1 Mycobacterium sp. IDUB_19
CATCTGTCTGGGCTTGTCGGCCGTCAAGATGGCACTCGACGACCGGCCCACCGAGTCGATGGCCTTCCTGGCGGTCGCGGCGATCCTCGACGCGCTCGACGGCCGGGTGGCGCGGATGCTCAACGCCACCTCGAAGATGGGCGAGGAGATCGACTCGCTGGCCGATGCGGTGAATTTCGGCGTCGCACCGGCCTTCATCATCTATGGCACCATGCTGTCGCATTCGCGGATCGGCTGGATCGTCGTTCTGCTGTATGCGG
>NZ_JBVAXR010000234.1:0-258 GCF_055419445.1 Mycobacterium sp. IDUB_19
GTCGGCTACGGCCTGATCCCGATCGCCGGCGCCCAGCTCTGCTACTACAACGCCGTCGCACACCTGTCGGTCGGCGTGGCGCTGCTGCTGGAGTACACCGCGCCGATCCTGGTTGTCGGCTGGGTGTGGGCCACCACCCGTCGGCGCCCCAGCGTCATGACATTCGGCGGAGTAGCCGTCGCGATCGCCGGCATCATCCTGGTGCTCGACGTGTTCAGCGGAGCCCACATCAACCTCATAGGGGTGAGCTGGGGTCTC
>NZ_JBVAXR010000235.1:0-254 GCF_055419445.1 Mycobacterium sp. IDUB_19
ATCGCCGCCAGCGTCAGCGGGACCACGATCATGCCGATGCCGATACCGCCGATGGTGATGGGCACCACCAGATTCGGGAAGTACGGGATGCCGGCGTGCAGTGTCGAGCCGTAGAGCATCGCGCCGAGCACCAGGACGCCGCCCGCGATGACCACGAGGCGCGGTTGGAAGAACCGGACGATCTGGGAGGACGCCCCGAGGCCGATACCCATGCCGATGACAAACGGGATGAAGCCGACGCCGGCGTGCAGCGC
>NZ_JBVAXR010000236.1:0-253 GCF_055419445.1 Mycobacterium sp. IDUB_19
GACCCTCCTCGACGCGGTCGACAGCGCGGCGACCGACATCAACCGGGCCCTGGCCGGTCTGCCCGCGGCGATCACCGATATTCAGGCCGGTATCGACCAGGCGAATTCGCTTCTGGGGCAATCCGGTACACCGCAGGCCGACAAACTGAGTGCGGCGCGTGACGCGGCGACGAAGGCTGCCGACGAAGCTACGGCCAATGGCAAGGCCGACCCACTGGGAACCTTCACGCGACTGACCAAGGCCGACGCCGAA
>NZ_JBVAXR010000237.1:0-253 GCF_055419445.1 Mycobacterium sp. IDUB_19
CCACCTTCTCCGGCGGCAGATAGCGTTTCACCATTTCGACGAGCTGATCGTCGGTGGACGGTTCGATGCGGCTCACCGCACCGTCGACCGCCACGTAGCGCACCGACGGCTCCAGACGCTCGACCATCAACGAGAAATGCCCGGCAGCCTCGATCAACCGGTGCTTGCGGGAACCCAGGCCGGTCTGCACCCAGGGTTCCCCTCCCGGGGTGTACTGGTACCAGATCGGGACGGTCAGCGGACCGCGCTTGTC
>NZ_JBVAXR010000238.1:0-243 GCF_055419445.1 Mycobacterium sp. IDUB_19
TGGGGGAAATCAAATCCGCCACCACCCGGTCGTGGCCTGAGCCTGCTTGCCCCGGCCCGGATCAGCGGCGAAGTCGCTTGTCCTTTGATTGACCTGAGCGAACAGAATAGCGGGGCCGTTGGGCTGCCCTCGCAGATCGCCGCGAATGGGTGAGGTTTCAAATCCCTTGCCCACCGCCACAAGTCAGTGGGTATGGTTCGACGATGACGCCGGGCCGCGCAGCGCGAAAGCCACGGCACGTGC
>NZ_JBVAXR010000239.1:0-238 GCF_055419445.1 Mycobacterium sp. IDUB_19
ATCCGGACTGACAGGCGGATTACAGGGAAGTGGTGAGACATGGCGTTCGTCGGCCGCAGTGACGTAAAGGATCCCGGTGCGCAGCAGGACCAGTGAGAACGGCTGGCACGCCGGCGCGAGCGACTCTACGCCGACGATGTGCACCCCGTCGAGAAGATCGGCGACTACCCGAGCTGGCTGGCCAGGTTCGAGACCTCCATGCGCGCCCTGCCGGAACGGCAGCGCGCCCAATCGGTCC
>NZ_JBVAXR010000240.1:0-218 GCF_055419445.1 Mycobacterium sp. IDUB_19
GTCCAGAGTCCAATCGGCCACGTAGATGGTTAATTTGGCGATGTCGTCGAAGGAGCCGCAATCTCGGCGAGTGCGGCGCCGACGTTGAGATAGCACTGCTCGACTTGAGCGGCGACGTCGCCCTCGCCGACCAACGTTCCGTCGGCGTCCCAGGCGACCTGCCCGGCCATGAACACGAGCTTGGAACCGGTAGCAATCGACACCTGGCGGTGAAAGTC